>JAFGQG010000084.1 GCA_016935765.1 bacterium | reverse complement strand
AGACCTCCTCCTGATTCATATGAAAAATCATATGCTGTTGATCACACACCTTATTTATTGTCAGTTCCTTTGAGTATAAATGAAAGTGAAAACACACCCATTGAATTAGATATGACAGTTTATCCAAACCCAGCAAATGCTCGATTTACAGTTGAACTTCCAGAAGAAATGACAGATGGAACTGTTACACTATACGCAATTAATGGGGAAGTTGTTGATGAAGAAATAATAAATGGAAAAGAAGTAACTTTTGATGTTAGTGATCTTCCATCAGGAACATATTTGATTAGGGCACAGGATGGATTCAACCAAGCTAAAAGAAAGGTTAGTTTCCTTAAGTAAGGATTTTTGAAAGCACCGCTTTATTTATATAAACGCATTCTATATCCGAAATTATCATTTGGAATAAGATCCTTCGTGATAATCCAACATAGTATTCACTCGAAGGAGTGCAAGTTACTTCTCGTCAAGCAACTAAATATCATAATTTCACTCCGGATGACAATCCGGGTGGTTTGTGTCGAAGGGAATAGATAAACCACGGTTATTACCAGGAGTAAGATTCTTCTCCCGCTAAAAGCGGGATCAGGATGACAGCCGAGAGAAGAGTAGGCGAAGGGAATGGAGACAAAGGCGGGGATTTGCAGGAGTAAGATTCTTCTCCCGCTGAAGCGGGTTCTGGATGACTAAGGATTGGTTTCGTAAAGCTTTTCAGAAGTTTGCTTCACAAACTTCACCCCAAACCCTTCCGCGAAGGGAATGAACAAAGGCACTCGCAATCAAGTCACAACAATGTCATTCAGAAGCACACCCCGTTTATTCAGATAGTTATTCATCGTTTGCCTTGAAATGGATTACACAGGTAATGCTGTTGAAATGGCTGAAGAATCCTATTCAAAACGACATTCTAGCTTATCAATTGCTGATGTTGGATTAATGATCCTTAATCAAGTCAAGCTTGATTTATGAAGTTTTTTCAAAACTCCTTCACAAGTTAAGGTGTCTAAAGTAAATTTAAGTATAAAGTTACCATATATTTCATGGAATAAATTACAACTTCAAGTTCTGGATGACAGTGGTTGGGTTTTGGTTGGAGATTATTTTTGTTATAGTTTAATTTTCCTGTCAACCATTAATATACAATTTTACAACATTTTTTAAAAATACATTGACTAATATCATATATTTTTTAATTTAAAATCTTTTTTTTAAAAAAGGTAACGTAAGAATACTGAAATACAAACTAAAATAAGGAGCGATTTTATGGCTGAACTACTCGAGATAAGATGGCATGGTCGGGGAGGCCAGGGGGCGAAGACGGCGGCGACGTTCTTAGCTGCCGCAGCAATAGCATCCGGGAAATACGCCCAAGGGTTTCCTGAGTATGGTCCTGAACGGAGAGGTGCACCGATGAAGGGCTTTACGAGGATATCCGATGAACCAGTCAAGGTCCACTGCGGGGTTGAAACCCCCAACATAGTAGTGATTCTTGACGAGACACTATTAGAAGTGGTTGACGTTGCCGAGGGCATAGCAGAGGATGGGATTATCCTGTTGAACTCCAATTGCGACCCTAAATTGATAAGGGATCAACTCAATTTTCATACCGGGAAAGTCGCTACTGTTGATGCTACCACGATATCGATCGAAGAACTGGGAAAGGCTATTCCCAACACTCCTATGCTGGGGGCTTTGATCAAGGTATCCGAGATCCTGTCTATCGATAACATCTACACGGATATTCAGAAGAAGTTCGAGAAGAAATTTTCTGAAAAGATTATCCAGGGAAACTTAAATGCCATAAAAAGGGCTTATGAGGAGGTGAATGTAGGATGATTCCATATAGAGGATGGAAAGAAATTCCCATTGGGGGTCTGATCGTAACGCCGGGAAGCTCCAGGGAGAACCCCACAGGCGGTTGGAGAACCTATAGACCAATATGGGATGAAGCAAAATGCAAGCAATGTATGTTCTGTTTCATTTTTTGTCCGGATTCTTCCATTCAGACCAAGGATGGCAAGATGACGGGTATCGATCTCGATTTTTGCAAAGGTTGCGGGTTGTGCGCTGCAGAATGCCCCTTCGACGCTATCGAGATGAAATTAGACGCAGAGTGTAAACTATAATAAATTCAAGGAGTATATAAAATGGGAATAAGAATGGCATTAACAGGGAATGATGCCGGGGCTTACGCATTCAAGCATTCCAAGGCGGATGTTGCCGCGGCGTTCCCGATTACTCCCCAGACGGAACTCATGCACAAATTTGCTGAATTCGTAGCAGACGGCGAAGTAGATACTGAGATGATCCTTGTGGAATCCGAGCATTCGGCAATGAGTGCGTGTGTCGGTTCTGCGGCTGGTGGAGCCAGGACTTTTACCGCGACTGCCGCGAACGGTTTCGCGCTTATGTGGGAGATAGTATATATCGCGGCATCCTGCCGGTTACCTATAGTAATGGCAGTGATCAACAGGGCGTTATCCGGACCGATCAATATTCACAATGACCACTCAGATTCTATGGGTGGAAGGGATGCCGGCTGGATCCAGATCTATTCAGAAAATTCGCAGGAAGCTTACGATAATATCCTTCAGTGTTTCCGAATCGCGGAACATCCCGATGTTCTATTACCGGCTTTCGCTACTCTCGATGGCTTCGTTCTCAGTCACACTGTCGAAGCTGTGGAAGTTCTGGAGGAAAGCGATGCGGCTAAATTTGTCGGTGAATACAAACCTCATTACTCACTTCTGGATGTCAAGAATCCTATCACTGTTGGACCTCTGGATTTGCAGGATTACTATTTTGAGCACAAGAGACAGCAGTTGGAAGCAATGAAAAAAGCATTCCCCGTGGTCGAGCAGGTTGGAAAAGAATTCGGAAACCTGACCGGTAGGTATTATTCGCTATTCGAGGAATACAAGACTGAGGGCGCTGATTACGTGGTGATGGCATTGGGAAGCGCGGCGGGAACTGCTAAAGCCGCTGTTGATAAAATGAGGGAAGCCGGGAGAAAAGTAGGAATGATAAAGCTTCGGCTTTTCAGGCCTTTCCCCTACATCCAGCTTAGAGAAATGCTGAGCAAGTTCAAAGCTATTGGTATAATGGATAGATGCGCTTCCTTTGGCGGTTATGGAGGTCCCGTGTTCAGCGAGATCAGGTCCGCCCTATACGGAATAAACAATCCTCCGGTAGTAACAAATTACATTTATGGCTTGGGAGGCAGAGATATCAGTATCGCCCAGATCGAAGGGATACTTGATTCAGTCGAGAAATCTGCTCAACAAATGCCTGAAGAATTAGTCCAATGTGTTGGAGTAAGGGAATAGGAGGAAAAAACAATGGCAATCAATATAAAAGAGATATCGAAGCAAAAGGATCTGTTATCGGGTGGACATAGAGCTTGCGCGGGATGCACTGGAGCTGTGATAATCAGGCAGGTCATGCATGCAGCCGGACCCAATACCGTTATCGGTTTTGCTACGGGGTGCATGGAGGTTGTGACCACTATTTATCCATACACATCCTGGGAGGTTTCGTACATCCATAACGCCTTTGAAAACAGCGCGTCCACAGTCAGCGGAGTCGAGACTGCCTACAGGGCGCTTAAGAAAAAAGGCAAGATCGACGAAGAGTTGAATTTCATAGCGTTTGGTGGAGACGGCGGCACCTACGACATCGGTTTCCAGGCATTATCAGGCGCGATGGAAAGACGGCACAACATGCTCTACATCTGCTATGATAATGAAGCATACATGAATACCGGGATACAGAGGTCCGGAGCAACTCCTTACGGAGCACATACTTCCACTTCCCCGGCAGGAAAGAAGATACCAGGCAAGCAGCAGCATCGGAAGGACTTGACGGCTATCATGGCTGCACACGACATTTCATTTGCTGCTCAGGCTGCCCCTCATAACTGGCGAGACCTTATGACTAAAGTTCAGAAAGCGCTTGCGAAGAAAGGACCGGCATTTATTAATGTCCTTATGCCCTGCCCGGTAGGTTGGAGATTCGGAGATGACGAAGGTATCGACATCTCCCGGCACGCTGTGGAAACTTGTTTCTGGCCTCTCTATGAGGTGGAAGATGGAGTTTGGAAGATCAATTACACTCCAAAGGAAAAGCAGCCGATCGAATCCTGGTTAAAGAGGCAAGGAAGGTTCAAACACCTATTCGCTGAAAAGAACAGGCACATTATCGATGAGATTCAAGCCCATATTGATTATAAATGGGAGCAATTGCAGAAGCAGTGTGAGATCTCAAAAGCCTGATATTTAATTGGATATCAGAGCTTATTACGATAAAATATAGGTATTGAGTATAATTTTTATACTCAATATACACTTGTTTATTTCGCGTTGCGAAAATTGTATTTTTATTGTAAAATATAAGTTTAAATGAATTGGAAAAATAGCAATTTTTGTTATTGATAAAATAGAAGGGATATGGGACAAGCGTAAGTATAATCTTCTACTTATAACAGGTACACTTAATTCGCATTGCGACATTTGTTTTTTATCCGATACTTTTATCGGGCTTAGCTATTTTAAAGTGTTTTTAAATATGTAAAATAAAAGGAATACTATGCCAACAAAGAAAAAGAAAAAGGGAAAAAGAAGTCTTGATAGGGCTCTGGACCTTTACCTTAAGGAAATCGGGGAAACCCCTCTCGTTTCTGCTGAGGAAGAGATCGAATTAGCTAAAAGGATCCATAAAGGAGACCAAAAAGCTCTGCAGCATCTCATCAAAGCCAATCTCAGATTCGTAGTCAGCGTGGCAAAACAGTACCAGAACCAGGGTTTGTCGCTAACTGACCTCATAAATGAGGGTAACATCGGTTTGATCAAAGCTGCTAAAAGGTTCGACGAAAAACGAGGCTTCAAATTCATCTCGTACGCAGTATGGTGGATAAGACAGTCTATCTTGCAAGCGCTCGCAGAACAATCCAGAATTGTCAGACTCCCCCTGAACAAGATCGGCACCCTTCATAAGATCGGAAGAACGCACAAGAGACTCGAGCAGGAACTTGGAAGACCGCCAAGCGCTATGGAAATCGCTGAAGAACTCGATCTCTCCGCGGAAGAAATTACACATACCCTGAGAATCTCCAACTCGCACCTCTCACTCGATACACCGTTCACGGAAGGCGAAACCAACACTCTAAAGGACGTGATTAAGGACAGGCAGCAAGTGGCTCCGGATGAATACCTGAACAGGTCCTCTTTAAGGTACCAGATCAAAAAATCGCTTGAAACACTTTCAGAAAGAGAAGCTGAGGTCATTCAATTATATTATGGAATAAATAGAGACGAATCATTGACCCTGGAACAGATCGGAAAACGGTTCAACCTCACCCGGGAAAGGGTCAGACAGATAAAAGAAAAAGCCTTACGAAGACTGAGACACGCGTCCAGAAGAAGAAAATTACGACCTTACGTAGTATAAGTAAGAGCATCTGAATCGGATATTGTGAACACACCCGCCATAAACGGGTGTGTTTTTTTTTACCCAAATTTATCTTGCAATCTCACAACCTGCTATTAAATTGTTGATTTAGTAATAAACTGATTGCTTTAAGCATAATCGAAATCAACACAAAGAATAATTTCTTTACGTAATATATAATATGAGCGCTTTATTCATCCAGCCATGCAACCGTCCAATCATCCTAACAAGAAAGTCCTGTCAGAAAATTTTTAATTATAAATACAAAACGCATTTAACCAATTAGAGTACACAATAATCATGGCTTCAGTCTATCAAACAAAGAACGAGATCGTCGAGACCGCAAATCGCTTGTACCTGCAAGGTCTGTTGCCCGGAGCCAGCGGCAACATCAGTACCCGGTATTCTGAAAACAAGATCCTGATAACTCCCTCCGGAGTTTCCAAGGGATATCTAAGACCTGACCAGCTTCTTACATTAGACCAGACAGGGAAGAAGATAGAGGGGTTTTTGAAACCATCGTCCGAGACTCCCCTTCATATTTTCGCGTATCAGCAGCGTAAGGACGTACAGGCTGTCATTCATTTTCATCCACCGGTAGCAACGGGTTTTTCCGTTGCCGGTAAAGAGCTGCCTCCGTGTGTCCTGCCTGAAATAATCATTCAACTCGGGACCATCCCCACCACCGAATATTCAACACCCTCAACCGTTGAGACTGTAGAAGCGGTGAAACCGTTCATAAAAGACTATAACGCGCTGCTTTTAAAGAACCACGGCGTGGTTGTTTTCGGTGAAAACCTGCATCAAGCGTTCGTACGGGCGGAAGCGGTCGAACACTTCGCTAAGGTCATTCTCGTCGCCCATCAACTGGGAAAGGTCGAACAAATCCCCGAGAGCGCAACACCAGTGCTGTTTAAAATGCAGGCAACAATCAACAATAATTACAGCAAAACCTTATGCGAAAAATGCAATATATGCCCACCAGGAAAATAAAAAATTACGCATCATATACAGATTAATTGCTAGAAATATTATAAGATAGTGATAAAATGACAAAATAGATGAATGGATGTGTGGATGAACTAAGATAACGCGGCTAAATTATAAATAAACTGTATTTGGCATAAAATTAATCCATGATAGTAACAAGAGAAAAAAGATTTTAATCAGGAGGATAAATGAAAGTCGGCTTTTTACAATTTAAACCTGTTTTCGGGGAGGTAATCAGGAATTTCAACAGGGTATCCAAAATGTTAGAGGGTGTTGAAGCTGATCTGATAGTCTTACCCGAACTGTTTACCACCGGTTTCAATTTTATAGACAACATAGAAGCGCGAAGCTATGCTGAACCCTTTAAGGGCGGTTCAACTCATGAATTTATGAAGGGCATAGCAAGGGAAAAAAAGTGCGCTTTTGTGGCGGGTTTCCTGGAAGAATCTAATGGAAAAGTATATAATTCGCTGATGTTCGTTCCACCGGAAGGCGAGGACGTACTCTACCGAAAACTTCACCTGTTCGACAAGGGTAAAAAGCTTTTTACACCCGGCGACATTCCTCTTTCCCCGGTCAAGTATAAGGGTGTTAAGCTGGGTTTTCTTATATGTTTCGATTGGATATTCCCTGAAACGTTCCGGACTCTCGCGTTAAAAGGCGCGCAGGTTATATGCCATTGCACAAATTTGGTCCTTCCATTCTATCCTCAAGCCGCTTTAGTCAGGGCAGTGGAGAATGGCGTGTTCATCGTTTATTCGAACAGGACCGGCGCTGAGAACAGGGGCGGCGTCAATCTGAAGTTCATCGGGATGAGCAGGATAATCTCTCCAAGGGGCGAGATCCTCGTTGAAGCAGACCAGACGGAGGAGACAGTAAAGATTATCGAGATCGACCCAAAGGAAGCGCTCGATAAAAACATAACAAAGTACAATCACGTCTTGAAGGACCGGCGAACGGAATTTTATGACTTAGATTGAAAGGATATCAGGGAAATTGGTTAACGGTGAATCCGGAACGAAAAAGTTGAAAGTAAAAAATCAAGAAATTAGTAGAACAGTAAATTGGTAAATTAGTAAACCGGTTAACCTGTAAATCAGGATAAAATTGTAGTCGCAGGTTCTTTAGCCTGCGCTTGTAGATTATCGAAAGAATTGAAATTCAAAAAATGGAGAATAAGAAAACCCAAATTATGAATTCCAAAAACCGTCGTAAGATGTTAAAACGCCATAGATGGCTAACCTTCGTAGATGGTTAATAGTTGTAGAATAACAAACATAACCTCTATTAACATCCTTGTAGAGGATGGATAAAATTATGATAAATAAGCAACCCATGACAAATGAAATTGAAACGATAAGAAGCACCGCTGCCATAGGTGTTGACCTTGGCGGCAGTTTCATCAAGATTGGGCTTATAAGTTCTAAGGGTAGAATACTCCAATTCAAGGAGGAACCTACTCCGGAGGGAGGACCAGAGACTATACTACAAGGTATTTTGACACTGATTTTAACTTTTGTCAAGGAATATTCTAATGAATATGAAATCCTGGGAGTTGGTATAGGTCTCCCGGGAGTAGTGCAGTTTAAGGAAGGCTTTGTGATTAATCCGCCCAACATGCCGGGTTGGAAGAGCTTTAACGTACTGCAGTTCTTTAAGAGCAAGCTGGATTTACCGGTATTCATAGACAACGATGCGAACGTAATGGCTTTGGCAGAGGCAGTTTGGGGAGCGGGTAAGGATTGCAGGCAGATCGTATGTCTAACACTGGGTACCGGGGTCGGCGGTGGGATCGTCATCGATAAGGAACTCTATCACGGCGCGAGCGGGGGCGCTGGCGAACTTGGACATGTCATCGTTCAAGCTGGGGGAAGACAATGCGGATGCGGGAACAAGGGCTGCCTGGAAGCGTATCTCGGCGCTAATTATATAATCGCGCATACTGTCGAGCTGCTGGACTCATACCCGGCTTCCATCCTGAATAAAATATACAGCGAGAGTGCGGAATTAACACCCCCGGATATCCTGGAAGCGGTCAAGGCTGACGATCCCCTCGGGATGAAGATAGTCGATGAGATGGCATATTACCTGGGTATCGGTATCGGGAGCATCATCAACGTATTCAATCCCGACATGGTCATTATCGGTGGAGGCTTATGCAATTTCGGCGAATACCTGTTAGGACCGGCGAGGAAGGTAGCGGAGGAGTGCGCGATGGAAGGGCTGTTCGAAGATGTGAAGATCGTCCAGGCGGAGTTCAAGAATCGAGCGGGGGTGATCGGGGCGGGGAGCCTTGTGTTTGGGAAAAATGAATATCGAATGTCGATTAACGATTGAAGATTGAAGAAGTGGAAGAGAGGACAGAGAGGGCAGTAGCCGCAGCGCTTCAGCCTGCGCAGGGTTAACCACAGAGCCACGGAGCCACAGAGAAAAAGCATTTAAAAACAATTTAAACAATAAACAGTAGCTAATTTAATAGCGACCAGCGCCTATCCCGATTAATCGGGGATTAACCATCCACTTTATAAAGGCTACATAAGTTAAAATTGAAGATTTGGGAGACAAAATAAAAAAAAATGATAGGTAATCACCAATAGAATCAACTTTTCCCCTTGACAATTTCACCCTATGACTATACCTTTGTAATAGAATTACTTATATGACTTTTTCTTTTACAAAGGAGATTTAATGGAAAATCCTTTTCCAACTGGAATTCCAGTCACCGGTAAAGACCTGATTGGTAGGAAAAAAGAAATTACCGAAATAACCGAATTACTGAAAACAGGACAAAGTGTAGTCCTGATAGCTCCAAGAAGGTATGGAAAAACTTCGATAATGATCCAGGTACTCAAAAATCTTCGTAATGAAGGATTCTTTACCGGGGAAATTGATATATTTAGAATTTCCAATCTCTCTCAATTATCTGAAGCAATAATCGATACAGTAGTATTAAACAAAAAAATCAATAATTTTGTGCATATAATCAAAGAGAA
Source organism: bacterium (assembly GCA_016935765.1). GTDB lineage: Bacteria > UBP14 > UBA6098 > JAFGQG01 > JAFGQG01 > JAFGQG01. The sequence goes on along the minus strand of JAFGQG010000084.1, from coordinate 6,540 downwards.
ACTCAGTGAGGCTTTTAAAAAGGTAGAATTTAAGCAAGTAATTGAGGATTTTGAATTCGTATTGAGTTTAAAGGATAAAAGCCCGAATATAGATGACATTTTGGAGAAAGCCTTGGATTTCCCCGAGAAATTTGCGCAAAAGTATAAATCTAAATTTATAATGGGCTATGATGAGATTTCTGACATTATGAAATTAGATGGTGAACAACTGCTGAAAAAAATGCGTTCCTATTTTCAAAAACATAAAAACACTTCATACATATTTGCGGGGAGCCTGGAATCCGCAATGAACGAATTATTTGCTAATAAAAAACACGCGTTTTACAGGTTTGCCAGGATATATAATATTGGAAACATTGAAAGAAACGTTTTTAAAACTGCTATTAAGAATAAATTCAAGAAAAACAAGACAGAGATAACTAATGATGCGTTGGACAAAGTTTTAAACCTAACTGAAGGGCATCCGTACTATACTCAGCTTATTTGTCAACTTTTGTATTTTGAAAATAAAGTAAGTAGAATACCCATCCAGGAATCTCATGTTGATGGTGCTTTAAACAAGGCTATTTTGAACGAAAAGGGCTATTTTGACGAAATCTGGAGCCGGATGAGGGGTATCAAAAACGCTCTGGCTGTTTTAAAAGCTTTAGTTCTTAAAAAATCCCCATACCGTTTGGAGAATGTTGACAGACAGAGTATCTACTATACTCTAACAATGCTAATAAATACAGGTTTCCTCAAGCGTGTAGAAAAGAACGTATATAAAATTACCGATCCACTTTTTGAGATTTATCTCCTTAGAGTTTTCCAGAACGGCGGATTAAGCAACCATCTTTTGTAATAGATTTTCTTATATGATAAAATTTTTTACAGAATTAGTAAATTGAAAAGTATTAATAGTAGTATGATATTGACATCAGTTGTGATATGATATATTTAACCTGTAAAAAATTTTTTAAAAAAATTTTTTTCTCCGTCTAATAAATGTGTAAGTAAATTTTGTCAACATTCCCGGGAAGGAGGAAGAAGATGAAGAAGTGTTGTGTTACCCCAGTCGTTCTATTTGTAATTTGTGTCATTTTTAACTTTGCAAACGCGGATGGCTTCATAGTCCCGCACCCTTATCCCCCACCGCCGAACCCAAAACCCATACCCACGCCCTCCGTGAAATACCACCACGTGAACGTAACTATCGACAACCAGGTGGCTGTCACGAAGATCGACCAGGTGTTCATCAACAACTACCATGATGATATCGAGGGGACCTACCTCTTCCCTATTCCGGAGGAGGCATCGATATCGCGGTTCTCGATGTACTCAGGCAACGACGAGCTGAAGGGCGAGATCCTGGACAAGGAGCAGGCGCGGCGAATTTACGAGGATATCGTTCGAAAGCTGAAGGACCCGGCGATCCTGGAATACATGGGCACCGACCTCTTCAAGGCGCGTGTGTACCCGATCAAGGCGTTCGGGGAAAAGCGCATAACGCTCGACTACGAGGAGATAATCAAGTGCGACGCCGGGCTCTGCAGGTACTCGTACCCCCTCAACGTGGAAAAATTCTCGCCGGAACCGCTGCGAAACGTTACCATCGTTATCGACATCAAGTCGAAAGCGCCCATCACCTCCGTGTATTCCCCCTCTCACACTTGCGAAACGACCAGGAACGACGACGGCTCCGTTACTGTAAGCTTCGAGCAGAACAACGTAAAACCCGACAAGGATTTTGTCATCTACTACACCATCTCCAAGAAGAATTTCTCACTTAACCTGCTGACTCACAAGGAAGAAGGTGAGGATGGATTCTTCATGCTGATGGCAGCGCCGAATGACGAGACCATCGAGGACCAGGCTATCCCCAAGGACATCATCTTCGTTTTCGACAAGTCGGGGAGCATGGCAGGAGACAAGGTGGAGCAAGCAAAGAACGCACTAAAATTCTGCATCAACAGCCTGAAACCTGAGGACAGGTTCAACGTGATATCGTTCTCTACGGAGGTGAATCCTTACGAGACCGGGCTGATGCATGCCACGAAGGATAATATAGCAGAAGTTTTAAAGTTTGTCAACAAAATGGAAGCTACGGGCGGCACGAATATCAACGAAGCGCTTCGTACCGGGATATCGCAGCTCGAGAAACCCACCGGACTCCCCATCATTATGTTCCTCACGGATGGCTTGCCTACAGTTGGTGAGCAGAACATTTCGAAGATCATCAAGAACGTTGAGAGTTACAACACGAATAGCGTGCGGATTTTCGTATTCGGGGTTGGTTATGACGTCAACACGCAGCTTTTGGACAAGATATCGCTTGAGAACGGCGGTTTATCAGAATATGTTGAGCCCGAGGAGGACATCGAGGTCAAGGTTTCGAACCTTTTCACGAAGGTCAGTACACCTGTTCTCGCGAACGCCGCCATCAGTTTTGGGAAGGCGAAGACCATGGACGTTTACCCACAGCGGATCCCGGATATCTTTAGGGGCTCGCAGCTTGTGCTGCTGGGCAGGTATAGAGACCGCGCCTCCACAGTTATCATCATCAAAGGGGACGTTCAGGGTGAACCGAAAAGTTTTGTTGAGGACGTAACCTTTCCGAAGGAGAATCCCGCGAACGATTTTCTCCCCCGGCTCTGGGCGATGCGTAAGATCAACTTCCTTTTAAACGAGATCAGGCTCTACGGAGAGAAGGAAGAACTCACTGGCGAGGTCAAGCAGCTCAGCAAGCGATATGGCATTATGACCCCGTACACTTCATACCTGGTGCTGGAGGATGAAGCGAAGATCGCCGCGCCGAGTGAACGAACCGATATATACAACGTTTTAGACTTTTCAGCGGATGCATCATCTCGAATGAAGGTAGAAGCGGTTGGAAAGGATGCGGTGAAGGCTTCCAAGATGCTGCAGGCTGCGCCGGGCGCTGGTTATGAACTCACCCAGGATGCCGCCTGGGAAGGCGCGCGGAACAAGGAGCAGGTTGTAAACAGCCTCGTGAAGTCAGTGGGTACCAAAGCTTTCTACCTGAGAAATAACGTATGGGTGGACGAGAAATATACTGAAGACATGGAAGCTGTTAGGGTGAAATTCGACAGTGACGCGTACTATGCAATTTTGGCTGCCAACCCGGTCCTGGGAAAATTCCTTGCTATCGGGGAAGCTGTAACGGTCTGCATAGATGGATTCGCGCTTATTGTCGGAGAAGAGGGCAAGGAAACACTGAGTGAAGAAGAACTAAGCAGATTCAAGATGTAGAGTGGAAAAACATTTATTCCCAAGAGCAAAGAATTAACGCACCTAATCATGCTCCCATTAAGCGTTTTTACTCACAACAACTCCACCTGCGGGTCGGTGGTTTTATTTCTCAAATATCCGAGATGGTCATAATCCAACCTGTTCACCACACTGCTGTTCATGATTAGTTTGGTCGAGTTGGTAACACCGGGTATAATTTGGGATACTCTATTCATCCTATACAAGGATGGGTGGTTTTTGGATATATTCATTGCTACAATAATGGAACATCTACGATGTTTACCTGTGTTTTATTATATCAAATTTATCTTTTTTCAATCGTAAATCGTCAATCTTAAATAGGAAATCCCAAGCGCTTCGAACCTTCGTAGTTAAAGGGGCTATCGCGGGTGCTGGTGTCATAACTACGCAATCTCCCCAGGATATCGAAGTTAAAATCGAGGCTTGCTCCGGTGGAAGTTTTTATCTTCGATAGAACGTTGAATATATCATACTCGAACTTCGTTATGTCGTCGTTCACTTCTTTCCCCTTCTTTTGGCCAAATAGAATAGGAATTAAAACATACGTATTTTAATAATATTCTGGGATTTGGGATTTTAACCATTATGTTTTCTTATAAAAACTTAAATGCAGTAAAAGTCTATAATTGATTATACATTGAAAGCAACCTTTCAATTAATATATTTCTTTTAATCTTCTCATTTTCGTATATAAACCCTTCATCATTCAATAAATCGATTGCAATAGGAATATCTTCTTTCAGAGTTTGTCTAAAAGGACCCCACAAACCCGGATGAATTTGTGGAATTTCACCTATGTATTCATAAATTATATCTCTGAGAGCAGGATCTGTCTCCACGCTTGTTAAATATACCCAATGTTTTAAATAATTTGGATTTGGTACAGGATACTTTCCTCTCATTGCTTGTAATATCTCAAGTCTCATCGGACCGTTCTGATCTTTGAAAACTATCCCTGTTTTAAAATCTGGCATCTGATTCATAAATAGGTTGTTTGAAGAATAGTCTATCGAATATACTGAATCTAATATGGCATTATTGTAAATATATTCGGACATAAATCTACCTGAAGAATCAGTGGCTGTAAAAGAAGACCTTTTTAAAAACAACTTGATATTATCAATCATATATAAATATTCTTTAAAAATTGGAACTAAGTGTTTAATTGATTCAAGGTCAAAAGGCCACATATAAAATAGTATCCAACCTGGTACGGATTCTTTTCTATACCTGTCATCATTAATACATTCTCTAATTATTTTTTCCCCACCAGTAAAGTCATTATACATCACCATAACTGTTCCAGAGCCTAGCTTAAGTTTAATTTCAGTAGAATCGGTAATCAATGAGTTTATTTTACTAATCATTGGTTCCCTGTAAATATCAGCAATACTGTCAATACTTCTTCCACAATTACTCATCTTGTCTTTTGGTCTCCTAATATTCATTTGTGCATAGTTTTGTATAATTGAGTACTCATTTAAAACAAATTCGAGATCATCACTCTTCTCTATAATATCTAAAATCGCTTCTGCGTTAGACCTTTTTTTAAAATTTTCATCAGACACTAATGTATCATCATAAAAATATCTTACTTTTAGGACAGGTTTCTGTTTTAATTCAGTCTTAATTTCCATAATATTGGAAATTGTAGCTGGGTCATGTTCTATCTCAAGTAATTTATCGATTATTGGTATAGCTCGTTTATCACAATTTTCCCTTAGAGAACCTAGCAATTGTTTTCTATTATAATTATCCATTTTTTCGTAGACATTTTTTAAGTGATTTTCTTCTGACCAAAATTCTACTAAAGAGTCAACTTGCGGATTTGATCCCAATGTTCCAAATCTATAAACTAAAATATAAAGAGCCCTCTCACCAATATATGACTCGAATACTCTGTAAACTTCATATATGCCAATATTTGACTTAAATGACACCTCCATCATCAACTCATTGAAATCTTTTTCGCAAAAACCTTCTTTAGCAGATATGTATTCTTTAAGTATTTTTAACCCCTTTTGCTTAGCCCCTATAAATATATAGTTTACGCCAACCATACCATATCGTATATGACTTTTTTCATTGTAATACCTTATTGATATTTGGTCAAGTTTCTTCTCAATAATAGGAATAGCATTTCTATAGCAAGAATCAATAATTGAAAATGAACTCCTTGGCAGATCTGCGTATTTGCAGGTATTATAGGATTCTAAGATAGTATTGATGAGTCCAAATTCTTCAAATTCACTTAACCATCCTGTTTTTAACATATTATAACAATTAAGAATTGTATTTAATTCATTTTGCCCATTAGGTATAACAATATTTACTGTAAGAAAAATAACTAAGACTATGATCTTTGATGATTTTATCGCCATTTGCGCATTAAATAACAAATTAGCAAAACGGTATCATTATTTCTTGGTGTTTACTTTATTTAATTTTTTAAAAAAAACAACATGGTAATAATATAAAGGGCCTTTAATCAGTTAAGTTTAAATTAACATTAAGATTATTAATCTTCAGTACCATGTACAATCACAACCTAAGGGTCTTCCCTCACAACCCATAGTATCAGGTCCTAAATCACCATTACAAGCAGCTTCTCCAAGAGTCCGAGGTGGACCTACAAAATCATCTGGTAGATCCTCCAAGAAAACCCAGTGTGTTATTTTTGGTTTAGGAGTCTCATGGCAATTTGTACAACGCCATATTATCATCTGAGGACCAAGTTCATGAGGAAATATTGGAAGGACAATACCCAAACCACTATTGGTTGAAAAAAATGATTTAATCAATGAACTATATGATTTATATTTACCATAGTTCTCCGCTTTATGATACTTAACCAAAGGCACAATAAAACCAATTCTGGGTTCATATAATATTCGATTAAATAGGTACCCATACCCTAATTCCCTGAACCCATGTTTCCACAACAACTCCACCTGCGGGTCCGTGGTCTTATTTCTCAAATAACCGAGATGGTCATAATCCAATCTGTTCACCACGCTGTTGCTGTTCATGATCAATTTAGTAGAGTTTGTAACATCCGGGACGATGTAGTATGTGTTCGTATCGTCCGCATAACCGAGTAGCTGGTTTTTGCACCAGTGGTAGCGCTTGCATTCATCAGCCGAATTGTCGAAGTCGCCCAACCGCTTCGACCCTTCATAATTAAAGGTGCTTTCTCTTGTGCTGGTGTCATAACTACGCAGTCTCCCAAGAATATCGAAGTTAAAATCGAGGCTTGCTCCGGTGGAAGTT
>JAFGQG010000083.1 GCA_016935765.1 bacterium | reverse complement strand
TAAATTAAAAATCGCGACCAAATTGTCAATAAAATTTTTTGCATAATTAAAAAAAAATTTCCTAGTTCCATCGAAACCTGCTGTATCTAACGGTGACAGCAAATTTTAAGTTTAAAAAATTTTCATTTACGTTCGTTTGGTGATTATAGTTTTCCACATTCATCCAGTCTATTTTAAAAAAGGCGTCAATAAACCTGCCGAACCATTTTTCTGTTGCCAAACCTATGACAGAAGATTCTTGGACGATTCCGGAAGGGAAATCTTCCTGGTATTCACCCCCGGCTTCCATCCATGGCTCACTCCACTCATCAAATACATTTCCCTCGCCCTGGCGGATATAATCAAAATGCAATTGAACGGGAAGAGATGACGTCCACCAGTAGCGGCACCAGAATGACAGCTTGTCAAAATCATTGCCCATATCACAACCGAGCAGATCGTCCCCGTTAACGTACTTGTTCCAGATTATTTTCTGGTTGTATGTTCTATTTGATACTCGTGTATAATTGCATCCGATCGAGAAGAAATTATCGTGAATGATCAATCCCTGCGTGAAACCGACTTTCAAGCCGTATTCAGCCGGCTCTTCATCGCTTTGTACTTCATGCTCTATCTGAATATCATCGAGAACAAATTCCCCGAAAAACAATGACGACCTGAACTGTAATTTAAAATCCATTCCCCAAAAAGTATTATCGTCGAATTTAGAATTCAACTGTTCGGAATGGAACCAATAAAAAGGCAAGAAGTACCCTGGCTCTATTTCCCTGTATGGTCCACCGTATAATACAAGCTCAGATAATCCTACCGTGACGATATTTTTATAACTCAGCAGAATCCTGTGCCCTCCGAGGAACCTGGGAACCCACCTAACGTTAAACTCGTCTTGAAGGGAATCGGATAAATATATCTTGTCGAGTATCGCGGTAAAACCGATAAAACGAATATTTTCGTTTCCTGCTTCCACAGAGAAATAATCAAAAGGTCTATGGCTCACCGACATCAATAAACCTTCCGCCCAGCCAAGGTAATCATGTCCCAGTTTAAAACAGAAATAGGGATTTTCAAGAGGCTGGAACGCAACCAGCACCTGTTCAGGACCACCCGCAAATCCATTCCATTTCTTCCCTCTATACGCGGGATCATCAGCAAGCTCCTGGTCAGTGAAATAACTCGTATAGCAACTAACGAATGAATTCTCGAATCCGGCACCCACTAAAAATTTATTAAAAAATTCTTTTTGATCGTATTCGTTGAACAGTTGAGATTCGTACATGAGATCAATCCCCCATTGAAACCGGGTAGTATCTTTGTCAAACTCAGAATGAAGGTACTTCTCAATCTCGTTCCCGAAGAAAATCCCACCACGCTCCTGTTCTTCTTCTTTCATATTAAATAAACCTTGTTCGGAAAGCGTCTCGTTCAAGCTTATAGGCTTGTATGGATAATGGCTTTCCTTTATAAGAGTATTGGAAAATAACGACGTTTCTTTTGTTAAAATATATATTGGTTCTTTGGGCATAAACCCAATCCTTTGCCATGCATGGTTAATATTATAAAGGAACAGAATATTTATTAAACTAAATAATATAATAACCTTTCTTTTAAGCAAAAAGTTAAACAAACAATCAAACATATTACATAACATATATTTGCAAGAAAAAAAGGCAAGAAAAAAATGCAATTAATTTATAATTTTGTAAATTTTTTTTTAAGCCATTTCCTCTAATTCTATTATTCATAAGCCTTTATAAAAGTTTGAGTTGCAAAATTTTCCTAAAGTAATTTGTTAATTAAATACTGCCCGAGTGATTCTTTCCAATTCGTCATCCTGAATTTCCCCAGGCTATTCAATCTCTCGTTCACTAGAGCTTCCGATCTGGGTCTCGGAGCCCTAAAAACCAGCCTGGAACTTGAAACCGGTACAATTCTATTCTGATCAACACCCATTACTTCAGCTATCTTCACCGCTATATCATATCTTGAGACAAACCCTTCGTTCGCCAAATGAAAAAGACCGGTCATATCATTTGTCATCAAGAACCGTACGCCATTTGCCAGATCAAGAGTGTAAGTTGGGGAACCATAAATATCATCCACCACTTCAATTGCCTGGTTCTTTCGCAATTTTCTCACGATTTTCCCGACGAAATTCTTATCTCTTTCCTCACCGCCAAAGAACCAGCCAGCTCTAACGATAATATATTTTTGAGGTCTCATGGTCCTTTCCACAAATTCTTCACCCTTTAGTTTGCTGAGCCCATAGGTATTGATCGGATTTGCCTCATCATTTTCTGAATAAGGCTCTGCCTTATCCCCGCCAAACACGCTGCTGGTGCTTACATAGACAAGGAATATCTTATATCTTGAGCAGACTTCCGCTATGTTCCTTGTGCCCTGTGAATTCACTGAATATGCCTCATCGGGATTTTCCTGGCAATAGTCCACATCGGTTTGAGCCGCCAGATGGATTAAGTGGCTTGGTTTTACACTGGTTATAACGTTCGAAACCTCTGCTGGAAGGGTGATATCCATATCGGATTTATCCACCCCGGTCACATCGGCATTTTGACTGAACAGATTCAGAAATGCTTTCGCAGCCATTCCCTGGCTGCCTGTTATCATAATTTTCATGGAGATTTAAAAATAAGAATATTGAAGAATAATCGATATGCCTGGTCTTCTTTTTGACCTATTTCATTATATTATCATTTCAGGTTTTTTTCATGACCTTAGCCGGGACTCCTGCTGCGATAGTATTGGGGGGAATATCCCTGGTCACGAGAGAATGAGCTCCGATCATTGCGTTCTCTCCGATAGTGACCCCGCACATGACCGTTGTGCTTGTTCCTATCGAAGCGCCTTTTTTAACCAACGTGGGGATACAAACCCAGTCATCTTCCGTTTGCAATTCTCCATCTGTTGTAGCTCTCGGATATTTATCGTTAATGAAAGACACGTTATGGCTGACAAAAACCTCGTCCTCGATAGTTACGCCTTCACAGATGAAAGTATGAGACGAGATTTTGCAGTTCTTCCCGATCTTCGCGCCCTTCTGGATTTCCACAAATGTACCGACTCTGGAGTTGTCCCCTATTTCGCAGCCATAAAGATTAACAAAATCGTATATCTTTACGTTCTTGCCTAGTTTTACATCATCTGCAATATTCTGGAATTTCATAGTTTAATGTTTACTCCCTGGTTTTTAATTGATTGTTGTGAAGCTTCCAATATTTTTACAACTGTTAATCCGGCTTCCCCATCGCAATTAATTTTCGTGCCATTTCTAATATAATCGTAAAACGTGTCCACTTCCAGTCTCAAAGCTTCGGTGTTATCAATTTTGGGAGCATACATATCACCGGTTCTATACTGTACGAGAGTTTTATAGATATTATCCACATCCCCATTAACGATCTCAACACCCTTATCATATACTCGTACTTTTTCTGATGGTTCGGTATCATCATAGACTATCATCTTTTTGCTTCCGCCTATCAGTGTAGTCCTTAACTTAACAGGAGCCAGCCAGTTGACGTGGACATGACCGATAAGTTCATTACCGAAGTCCACGTAGAGGTAAGCAACGTTCTCTAGCCCGTTGCCTATATGATCAGCGCCCAACGCCGTAACGCTAACAGGGTCAACTTCAAGTAGGTAGGTCATTATCGATATATCATGCGGAGCGAGGTCCCACAGAACGTTTATATCATGCTGGAACAATCCCAGGTTAACTCTAACTGAATCGAAGTAGTATATGTCGCCGATCTCACCGGAGTCTATCAGTTCTTTCATTGCTCTTACCGCGCCGGTGAACAAGAAGGTGTGGTCCACCATGATCTTCAGGTTGTTTTCTTTTGCCAACCTGATAAGGTGCTCAGCTTCCTGGACAGTTGAAGTCATGGGTTTCTCGATGAGAACATGTTTCCCTGCCTCAAGAGCTGCCTTCGCAAGCTTATAATGGGCAAATACCGGCGTGCAAATATCCACCGCCTCGATCTCGGGATCATTAATAATCTCCATGCTGTCCTGATAAACCTGAATGCTTGGATAATCAATTTTCGCCTTTTTAAGTCTTGCTTCACTTACATCAGAAATACTCTTTAAAATGAATTTTGAATTCTGAAAAAAATTCCTTGCCATATTCGGTCCCCAATAACCGTAACCAAGTACAGCACAAGTAATCTTATCTTTGTCTTCCACTTAGGCCTCCTTAATAACCTCCAATTCCTCCAAAAATCACAGGAAATGTTTTTAATATTAAATTAATATCCAAATGCATAGAACTGTTCTGAACATAATAATAATCCATGAACATCGCAACATTAAAATGAGAAGAACTTCTACCATAAACCTGCCATATCCCCGTAAGCCCCGGTTTTACATCGAACCGCGCTTTATGCCATTGTTTGTATAGTTCAACTTCGTATGGAAGAGAGGGCCTCGGACCAACCAGGCTCATCTCTCCCTTTAGTACGTTTATCAATTGGGGTAATTCATCTATGCTCAGCTTTCGAATTATCTTGCCGATAAAGGTTATCCTGTTTTCATCTACCACCTTGACGACTTTTTTGCCATTGATATTCATTGAATGCTTGTCTTCGACGTATTTTTTGAACTGCTTAGCGCGGTCCTGAGAATCGTCTTTACCCCTCATCGACCTGAATTTGTAAAAGGTGAATTCTCTTCCTTTATAACCCATTCTTCTCTGTTTGAAAAAGACAGGTCCCTTTGAAGTTAACTTGATCAACAAGCCCACTCCGAGAAAAAGTGGAAGCAATATTATCAAAGACACACCTGCAATTATAATATCGATAATACGGGTTAAAATCTTTTTTACTAAAGGTTTCTCCTTATTCTGAAACAAAATAAGATGGTCTTTTTCAATCTCACCCCACATTCCCGGAAAGCTATCCGGCAGGTCCTTTAGCAACTTCGATTTAATCGTTAGTTCTCTTCCCAATCTAGAATAGTCCTCTATCTCTTCTCCAAGGTCTGAAAAATTTTCTGAAGAACTATCCAATAATATCTCTCGAATGTTGTCTTCCCTGATCAGTTTTTCGAACTCCTCCCTGGTTTTAAACCCATTCATCGGCTGCAAACCCAGAAAACGGTTACGGTCAAAAAACTTGATAATTTCATCATATTTATCTGTTTTTTTCGAAATAACCAGCATGTTCTTTCTTTTAAGAACATTTGCTGAATATAAAAAGTTAAGGAATTTAGGCACCACAAACACCCTGACCGTGGAAAACAAAACAAGCTGGAAAAATCCCAGCAACACTATAACCAACCTGCTTTGAACCGCAAAAAATGACTTTGTAAAAAACTGAACTAGAGCAAAAACCAATACGCCAACCGTGACTGAACTAAGAATTCCGTAGAAATGTGTCTTTGGTTTATTGAAAATGCGAATATTGTATATACCCTTCATGTAAAAAATGACCATGAGCATAACCGTAAAGAAAATATAGTTCAGCATCAAAGAATTCGTGTTCAGGTTGATTGAGGATCCAAAGCGGATCTTCAAGCTCAGTACGAATGAGCAAAAAATAATCAATATATCTGTTGTAATAACTATTAATCTACGGATTTTTTCTTGCATAAGTCTGGCATAGTATATATTTTAATTCTTTTGGAAATTTCTTACATAAATTATGATTATGAAATACTAATGTCAAGTGAAAAAAGCAGATGAAGATAACTTAAACCCAACTTGTTGGTTCAAATTCATCATAAAAAATGGAAAAGATAACAAACATAAGCATAATCGTATAAGTTAATGGGGGTAAGAATGATTAAACCACGCTTATATCGCGGTATGCGGGATATTGAACCCGCTGAAATGGAATTCCAGGAGATCGTTCTCGCCAAAGTGCAGGAGCTATTCAAGAAATTTGGATTTCTCCCTCTGAAAACACCCGCTATCGAGTACCTGGATATATTAACAGGGAAATATGGCGAGGAGAGTGAAAAGCTTTTTTATAATCTCGCCTATGGAGATGGACACACTCTCGCGTTGAGATACGACCTGACAGTCCCACTTGCCAGGTACATCGCTATGCACACTCACGAACTGCCGAACATTTTCAAGAGGTACCAGATCCAGCAGGTTTGGAGAGCTGAAAGAGCCCAGCCGCGGCAGGGAAGATTCAGGGAATTTCTGCAATGCGACGTTGATATTATCGGCTCAAATTCTCTCGTTTCCGACGCGGAAATCATTGCCATAAGCATCGAGTGTCTCGAAGCACTCGGGTTCAAAAATTATTCGGTGAAATTAAATCACAGGGTCCTGCTTAAAGGATTGCTGAATGAGGCTGGGGTTCACCAGGAAAACGAAATGGTCGTATGTAGAATACTCGATAAAATCGACAAGATCGGAATGGATAAAGTAAAAGCGCAGCTCGAAAAGGACCTCCTTGAACCCGGTCAGATAAAAAAACTATTTACATTCTTTGATTCCAAAGCAGACAATGAGCAGAAATTAACAAATTTAGAGAACATGAAACTGAATAAAGATGCCCAAAAAGGTATAGAAGACCTAAAAACGATTTTGGGACACCTGAATTCGTTCAACATCAGCCAGGATAAAATCGAATTTGATCCCGCCCTGGCGAGAGGTCTGGATTACTACACCGGATCCATTTTCGAAACTGTGCTGCTCGATCACCCACACATAGGCAGTCTAACCGGAGGCGGAAGATATGACAACCTTATAGGAGTCTTTATTGGTAGAGATATTCCAGCTTGCGGCACTACGGTCGGGTTGGATAGGATCGTAACAGCGCTTTCAGAAATGAAAAGACTCGACAAAAAAATACCATCGAATAAAGTCCTGGTAACTATTCTGGATGAAAATTACGCCAGCTATTCAATTAAGCTTGCCTCCAAGATGCGCAAAGAAGGAATTACAGTCGATCTCTTCCCTGAACCAGCAAGCATCAGGTACCAGCTTTCTTATGCAGACAAAATGAATATTGAGTTCGTACTGCTGATAGGCGAAAATGAAATCAAAAATAAAATGATCCGCCTGAAAAACATGAAAACAGGAGAGCAAACAGATTATCCTGAAGACTTAATTATAAAGGAAATAAAGAAGCTTACAGATAAAAAAGAAAATGGGAAAATAGAAAATGCGAAAACACCGTAGCCGCAGTGCTTTAGCCTGCGCTGGTAAATAATCGAGAAATAAGAAAATAGGAAAATAGAAAATACGAAAACAC
>JAFGQG010000082.1 GCA_016935765.1 bacterium | reverse complement strand
CTCGTCCGATAGAGGAGGCTATAGCGGCGGTTCAGGGGGTTGAAGAGATAACGAGCACTTCGACCGAGGGCAGGAGTATGGTACGGTTATCCTTTGACTGGGGCACTGACCTAGACGAAGCCGCTAATGACGTCAGGGACCGGATAGACAGGGTATTGGGCAGGCTCCCGGAGGACGTTGACCGCCCGATGATCCGCAAATTTGACCTATCCGCGTTCCCGATACTCATAATGGGGGCATCAGGGAACATGAGTCCCATAGACCTGCGCCAGTTCATGGAAGACCACGTCAAGTACCGGTTGGAACGTATTCCCGGGGTTGCCGCACTTGATATATGGGGTGGTCTTACGCGGGAGATACACGTCGATCTGCAGGCAGATAAACTTAAAGCGCTCGGTATATCAACGGACGCTATTCTTGGCGCGCTTAGAAACGAAAACAGGAACATTCCGGCAGGATTGTATGATAAAGGAAACTTCGAGATACTTATCCGCACACTTGGTGAATTCAACTCAATTGAGGAAATTCAAAACACGGTCATCACCCTCCGAGACGGAACGCCGATCCAGGTTCGGGATGTTGCCGAGGTAACCGATTCGTGGGAGGAAGTGCGCCAGATCATCCGGATAGACGGCAATCCCGCGTTAAGGGTATCCATCAGCAAGCAATCCGGGGCGAATACTGTGAACGTTGCTGAAGCGGTTAAAAAAGAGGTTGAGAAGATTAACCAGGACTTCCCCCAGATAAAGCTGACCCCCCTTATCGACACATCAAAATACATACGCCAATCCATTAACAACGTTGGCTACGCCATTATTATCGGCGGTTTCCTGGCTTTGTGTGTTTTACTTCTTTTCCTGCGGAACATATCGAGCACTATGATCATCGCGACAGCTATCCCGGTCTCAATACTTGCTACTTTTGGGTTGATTTATTTCAGCGGTTTTACCTTGAACATCATGACCTTCGGAGGTCTCGCGCTTGGAATTGGTATGTTGGTTGACAGTTCCATCGTCGTTCTTGAAAACATATACAGGCACCGTGAACAGGGAGGTTCTCCCCAGCAGAGCGCCCTGGATGGCACTTCCGAGGTCTGGTCAGCTATCCTGGCGAGCGTGCTCAGTACTATTGTCGTATTCATACCGGTCATCTTCATTCGCGGCATGGCGGGAATAATGTTCCAGCAGATGGCTTATGTGGTGAGCTTCTCGCTTTTCTGCTCACTCATCGTAGCGCTTACCCTGGTTCCGATGCTTTCATCAAGATTCCTTCACTTCAGATCAGCCGATAAAGCTGAAAAAAGCAGTTTCCTTCAAAGGGTCTATTCCGCGAGTGAAAATACTTTCAGAAATGTGGAGGCTAAATATGCATCACTTCTCAACTGGACTTTGCACCACAGGAAGATAGTAATTGTCAGCATCGGCGCGCTTTTCTTTATATTCCTGATCCTGGTGCGTTTCATCGGTGTGGAATTGATGCCTTCTACCGACGAAGGTGAAGTCCGTGTTGACCTGGAAATGGCTGTTGGCACCCGCCTGGAGATCATCGACGTGGCGACCAGGAATGTTGAAGAGATAATTCGCAAGGAAGTACCTGAGATGGTTTCAATGCTATCCAGGGTAGGTGGGGGCGGATGGCGTTCAAGTGGAAACCACACATCACAGATAGAAATCACGCTGCCACCCAAGGGACAGAGAAAGCGCAGCAGTGAACAAGTAGCCAACGACCTGCGAAAGGTATTAACGGGGATACCCGGTGTGACCATCCGAACCCGTTCAGGTGGAGGGCTCTTCATGATGCGCATGGGATCGTCATCAGGCGATGAGATAGAAATTGAAATTCGCGGATACGACCTCGCTACCGGGTATGCCCTGGCGAACGAAGTTGAGCAGATCGTTCAGAAGGTGCCCGGGATCACTGACACGGATCTCAGCAGCGAGGAAGGCAACCCTGAACAGGTGATCCGCATCGACAGGCAGAAAGCCGCTGACCTCGGACTTACTGTATCCCGCATAGGGGATGCTCTCGAAACCGCGATAGGCGGCACTCACGCCTCGTACTTCAGAGAAGCTGGAAAGCAGTACAGGATACTTGTTCGCCTGAGCGAAGAAGACCGCAGGAACCTGGAAGACCTGCTCGACCTGACAGTCATCAACAACCGCGGGGAATCGGTCATTTTAAGAAATGTAGTAAGCACCGTATCCATGGAAGGACCCATACGGATACAGCGAAAGGACCAGGAACGAATTATAACTGTGGATGCGAATTTTACCGACCGGGATATGGGGTCCGTCATATCGGATATAAGGCAGAGACTGCGAGCCCTCCCGGTACCAAAGGACTTCGCTATCATATTCGGAGGGGATTATGAAGAGCAGCAAAAGGCTTTCCGGGAACTGATATTCGGCTTCATACTCGCGATCCTGCTCGTTTACCTCGTAATGGCAGGGCAGTTCGAATCGTTTCGCTTCCCGTTCGTGGTGCTCTTCTCTATTCCAATGGCGCTCATCGGGGTGGTCATTACCATGATACTGACCGGCACTATCTTCAGCATGCAGGCATTTATAGGCTGCATCATGCTCGCGGGAATCGTGGTCAATAACGCAATCCTGCTGGTCGATTATACAAACAGAATGCGCTTTTTCGAGGGCATGGAATTACTCGAGGCTATCCGCCTGGCTGGCGCGCGCCGATTGCGCCCTATACTGATGACCACTTTTACCACCGTCCTGGGATTGCTTCCGTTATCCCTCGGACTCGGTGAGGGCGGAGAAGCGCAAGCGCCCCTGGCCCGTGTAGTGATTGGCGGATTGCTGAGTTCGTCACTTATTACTCTCATCCTGATACCGGTCGTTTACAGCCTTTTTGAGAGAAAAAGAGAAAAGTTGCGAGTTGATGAGTTAAAGAGTTAAAACATTGGAGCTTTGGAGTGTTTGAGAAAAAGAACAAAAATATTAAAAAGTATATCCTATATCCCGGATTCATTGTTGCCATACTTCTATCCGCTAATAACGGATTTCTTTTTGCTCAGGAGGTACAGCCGACGGACAGCGCTTCCGGGGATACCTTATTCATTAATTTGCAGGATGCGATTTTAACCGCGCTGGAACGCAATTCCGCGCTCAATATCGAAAGGTTGAATCCCAAAATTGCCCACACTTACGTACGGGAAGAAGGGGCTGCTTTCGACCCTGAACTCTCGTTTACTGGAACCATAACCGAAACTAAGACGCCGCAGACTTCCGACACAACATCTGACAGCAGTCCACTGGAATCCCAGGATGTGCTTTATGACGTGGCTCTTTCCGGGCAACTCCCTACCGGAACGGATATCGAGCTAAGCGCAAATATTGCCGGTGATATTTCATCGATTTATACTGACCAGTACACCGGGAATATCGGGATAACAGTTACTCAATCACTGCTCAAGGGTTTTGGGGTAGGGTATAACCTCGCAAGGTTGAGGAAGGCGAAGGTCGATCACGAAATTTCGCGACTGGAGTTAAAGGCGGTCGGAGAAGCGGTGGTTGCATCCGTGGAACGCGCGTACTGGAACGTCTTCCTATCGAAGAACGAGATGGACATTCAGCAGCAGTCGCTCGAACTGGCTGAAAAGCAGCTTGGCGAATCGGTCGAAAGGGTTTCTGTCGGCAAGCTGGCGGAAATAGAACTTGCGGCTGTTCACGCGGAGGTTGCCACACGCAAAGAGGCGATGATAGACGCTCAAAGCGGTTACGAGCAGGCGAGGCTGGATTTCCTGTACATACTTAACCCATCCGAGAAGAGCGCATGGAATGTCATTCCCGTACCCCTCGATCAGCCTTTCATACCGAAGGACACGCTTGACACCATCGAGAACCACGAAAAACTGGCGATGGAGTACCGCGCGGACCTTCAGCAAGCCAACCTTTACATGAAGAAGAACAAGCTGGATTTAAAACGCACCCGGAATGGGCTGCTGCCGCAACTGGACGTTTTCATAAGCCTGGGGAGAACGACCTACTCGGGGTCTTTCAGCGAAGCAATCCCTGATCTCAGCAGCGAATATTCAGAGGTGTCTGGGGGCGTTGTTTTTGAGCTCCCATTGACCCTGCGGCAAGCGCGCGCGGAACATGATCGTACAAAATACACGCGCGACCAGCTCGAGCTGGCGGTTGGGAACATGGAACGGCTCGTGCAGAGGGACGTACGATCCGCCTACACGGAAGTCCTGCGCTCGAGGCAGCAGATCGAGGCGACACAGGTAACCGCGGACCTCGAGGAAGCGAAATTGAATGCGGAACTGGAGAAATTCAGGGTGGGTAAATCCACGAATTTCCTGGTACTCCAGGCGCAGAGGGATTTTATCGCCGCTCAACTTAGCCAGGCGAGAGCGAAGGTAGCGTACCTGAACGCACTCGTGAATCTGTACTTGATGGAGGGAACGCTGCTGGATAGACGGGGAATCAGTGTAAATGATTAATGACAAATGATAAAAACAATCACCGATAACACAGATTCAGATTGATTTCACAGATGGGGTTGAATGTGGGAAAATGACTAATGACTAATGATAAATGATAACAGAGAAACCAGCCTATCCCAGGCAACTCAAATAGTGACGTTGGGAAATAAGAAAATTTAATATTTTGGGGAAGTGCATCGACTTAATTTATCTGTTGCTTCGACCGAAAAATTAGCCGATGCGGCATTTTGGGGAATGAAATGAACGGGGAAATCGTAAATTTTGTTTGCATTTTGTTATGTGGATAATAAAATCGGGAATTAAGAAGGGGGAATCAAAACACCCGTATGTGGAGATTAATAATGAGTGGGCGGATTTTAAGAAACCCCACCGCCCCCCTGGCGGAACACACACGTGAGTTCCCTACCCATGAGATAAAGAATACTGTTGGTACAAGGATAAGAAGAAAAAACCACGTCCCATACGGTAGGGTTGTCATGCATGACAACCGTACACACCAACACCAATCAATGAATAAACATCAATCGCCAAACCAACAACAATCAACCCCTCAACACCAAATCCCCTTACCAATTAAATCCCCGAATTTTTCGATCGTAATCCAGAATTTCAAGGCGCAAATCACGAGCAAATCACGAGAGCCCCCCAAACTTTTTTCATTGCCGCTATTTGGGCATTTTAGTACTTTTCACCCTGCGCAAAATAAGTAAAAGGATAATAGAACATAGAAAAGTTGCTAAGGTCACTATATAGAAAGTAATCGTCAAAGTCGGTTGAAATTTAAATTCAACGTGGTGTTTGCCTGAAGGAGCATCGATCCCCATGAAAAAACCAAGTGGTCTGAATATTTCTACGGGTTTCCCGTCCAATTTTGCATTCCAGCCCCAGTGATACATCTCACTAAAGAACAGAAACGATTTTTTTCTCGAATCAAATTCGATCCTATAGCTGTTTTTATACCGTTCAATCTTAACTTTAGAGTAAACTTCAAATTGCTTTCTTAAATCGTCATCAACTCTAATGTCCGTCAATGGCTTCCTTGCTTTATTGTAGAGCACGTCTGAAAACTTGCTGTCGCCTTGCGGAAAA
Source organism: bacterium (assembly GCA_016935765.1). GTDB lineage: Bacteria > UBP14 > UBA6098 > JAFGQG01 > JAFGQG01 > JAFGQG01. The sequence continues at coordinate 73,362 of JAFGQG010000082.1, read as the reverse complement.
ACGCAAAAAGCGCGGGGGAGATATTTTTTGTTTTCAAGCAGTACATAATCATCAATTTTTAAGTTTTCATTATTCTTTATCTTAGTATCGAAAATAACTTTAGTTATAAGAGTATCTTCCCTAAAAGCGCTCCTGGACATTATAACATATTTAATATTACAAAGATCTGCTACTTCTTCATAGTTTCTTATCCTAACACGTCCTGAAAGCTTCGATTCACCCTTTATCGGCCAGAGGTTATTACCTTTTATCAGCGCGTTAAAGCAATCGATACCATAAATTAGATTTTGGTTTATTCTCATTGCGGGGGAATCATCTTGGAAGCTGATAACTCTAAAAAGTGATTTATCCTTCTTAAGATATTCGATTATTCGGTTTTCTCCTAAATATTCTGTAATCGTGAAATCGAACCGTCTCGGGTAGAATCTCATGTTAAACCAGTATAGATCAGCAAGTTGTAATATTATGACCGATAAAAAAACAAAGTGAAATAGCGCTTTCGACGGGAATTTATTATTTAGAAGTTTAACAAGTTTTTCGAGCATTATCCCGGAGAAGATGATCAAAGCAAAAATGAAACCCGTCTGCCATGTATAAAAATAACGGACAACTTGAGGCATAAAATCCGGCAGTATTTTCCTTATTATTCCAAACGACAAAATTATAGTTGTAATCCCGAGTATTCTCAAATTTAAGGCATACTTGTGTTGTGCGATTCCAATTCCAATAATTCCTAAAATGAAAGCTATTCTGCCAATAAAGGCGTATTGACCGCTGAATGGAGCTAAATAATCGAACATATTATCCAAATTATTAGCATAAGTTATTTCCTTAACAGAGTTTGATGGATAAGAAATATTCTGGTATAGAACCGGTCCCCAGATTGCAACAGTCAACAACAATATAAGTGCAATAAACAAAACGAAATAAGGTATATTATTAAGCCTTTTTAATTCCGGGATCATGAAAAGCAACACACATGAAACCGTAATAAAGGAATACGAGAGATGTCCACCGGTAGTGCATAAACCAAGGAACAATCCTGCCAATATCAGGAATACTAATTTCTCTTTGTTGTTCGCCTTCTGAAATTCAATAAACATATATAAAGCAGCGGGAAGGAACGCATTAGATACTGTTTCCGGAAGCCATCCATTTAGCGAACACTGCTGGAAAACGCTGCAAAATGCCCAGCTTATTGTACAGAATATGGTCGTATAATATTTCATTCCCAGAGAGCGGCAGAGTAATGCCATGAATACAGCAGAGATGAAGATATGTATGAGAAATCCTGAATTTATCGCCCACCCCATCGGTAAAAGAAAATATAATAAGAACAACGGATATAACGGACCCATGAATGGTGTTTCCGTAGCATTTATACCACAAACTTTATGAGGATTCCAGAGTGGGAAATATCCTTTTTTGATAGCATTCATATAGAATGTTGCTAAAGGTATATCATGTTCTAAAACATCTTCTGGTTCGTCCCAATCCTCCCCTATGTAAACCCCGGTGTATAAAAACCGGTTGGTATAAAAAGCGAACATAAGCACAAGTATCAACAACAGCAGTATAATTGAACCCCAAAGATTCTTATTATATCCTGAGTTATTCATGTTTGATTCACATTCTAAAATTCACCAGGAAATTTTCAATCATTAAAAAATCAACTTAGCCAAATGCCTGTGTTTTTCATTATTTATCATGGAATTGTCTGATAGGTTACCCATGCGCTGTTCTCGTAAAAATTGAATTTATTGGTGGAAGTGTTGTAAATTATCATACCGTTCACCGCGGTTAGTGCATCTCGCTGTGCGGTCGTCATTCTGGGCACGATAAACGCGCCAGTTGTTGAGACTACGTCGAGAGCTCCTTCCGGGGAATCCGTACCGATACCAATGTGCTTGGCATCGAGATCTCCATAGATCGTGTTTCCAATGTTTAGCTGGTTATCTCCAGTAGCATCCGGTGCTGTAGCTTCAAAGCCGATCATTATATTATTCCTTCCAATGCTAATGTTCCCCCCGGCATAATAACCTACTGCGGTATTACGCGAACCCTCCCCACCGCTTCCACAGACCTGTTGGAGAGCTTTATAACCAATAGCGGTATTATAATACCCATACTGGTTTGACTGCAGCGTGTTAGCTCCTACACCTGTGTTACAATCACCTGTTCTATTATTAGGCAATGCACTCCTACCCACTGCTGTGTTCTCAGTTCCGATTGTGTTTGTAATCAATGCATTAGATCCCACCGCCGTATTGCCAAAAGCTATGGTATTATCGCGCAAAGCTTCCTTGCCAACAGCAGTATTACTTGAACCCAATGAATCGCTATATAGTGCCTTAAAACCCACTGCAGTGTTTGAAGTTCCCCTCAAGTTTTCATAAAGCGCAAAATTCCCGATCGCAGTATTCTGAATACCTAGAGAAGTACTGGTAGAGATATTTTTATACATAGCATAATAGCCGATTGCGATATTGTCCGAGTTCCATTTTGCGCCACCGTTGCTGTAGGATTGAGAAAAAAGCGATTTAGGACCTATTGCGATGTTCCGGCTTGCAGTGGTATTTGAGAACATTGCTGCGTTCCCGATGGCTATATTGCTGTCACCCACTGTGTTCGAAAATAGGGCACTATCACCAATTGCCACATTGCAGTTATTGTCGAGGTTGTCATTTACTCCCGCGCCTGCCCCAATGAAAACAGAATTGCCTGTGTTGAAGGTCTCGATCTGCCCTTTGGTAGTTATGCGTATCCTTTCAGTGCTGTCAGTTTTGATCACCAGCGGCTGTGAATCAACAGTACCCAGGAAGTTGGAAAAGGGATCAGTTCCTGTGTTTCCGGTCAATTGCCAGTCGTTCCATTTTTCCCTTCGCTCACCGCCAAGAGTTATGAAGAATTCTGCTTCAAGCCCCCAGGTTTTGGTTGTGCCATATACATCCAATATACTGCTTGGATCAACCGTCCCTATTCCCACGTATCCAGTGTTATTCTCGATTACCATCCTGTAGTGGTTACCTGGAAACCCGCTGACATCGATTTCGTTTACTACCAGGTCTCCCGAATTATTATCGCCCCGCTGGGCAATCCTCCATTCATTAACTCCACCCGCCTCTTCACTTACGCTATTGCACTTGAAAACCACTCCTGCATCGCTATCGTCATTGGTTTCGGCTTTGATATGCCTGTCCCCGGTCCCTCTTACATGCAACGCTTCATTTGGCGCGGCGGTTCCGAGTCCCAAATTACCGGTTTCGTTCTCGAGAGTGAACCTGCCTGTCGGAGTGTACACACCACCAACGTAATTTTCGTTAATGACAAGGTCGCCGGAGTTATCCATACCGCGAATGAACATAGCATACTCGTTGCTCCCCGCGGGGTCATCACCAACGCTGGTGCCCCTGAATATCATACCCGCATCGCTGTCATCGTTGGTTTCCGCCATGAAATACTGGAATCCATAACCCTTGGCATGGACAGAAACTTCCGGGGTTCCCGTACCAATGCCCACCTGTCCATCATTATCCACATAAACCGCGTCGGTTGGTGAGCCATCGGCGGCATCGAGGGAATGAATGCCGCTGAGAGTGGAACCATCACCCACGAAATCCGTAGCAGCCACAGTGCCATTCACCTGGAGTGGATGTGCAGGAGCAGCAGTTCCGATCCCTACATTCCCATCCAGATAATAAAGAGTATCCGCCTTGATAACCCAGTCGCTATCATCCGGGAAATCAGCAAGCGCAATTTCTTTCACATGCCCGTGATCATTTGTGAGAAGGTAACGCGGCATGGGGTCCAGGGGGATGTCATCGATCCAGACCGAGCCCTCGACCATCAGGTTTCCCCCAACGTATAAAGAGCCCGGGTCCGCCATTGTGAAGAACCGCGCGGTATGATCGGAATTTACCACAACATGCTCTCCGAAAGCGAATGAGTAATCAGCGTTCACGGTATCACCATAACCGCCTGGAACAGCGGAATACTGACCGTTCGCAAAATTATAAAACCCACCGCTGATCGTTGAGTAATCCTTGTTTGCTGTATTATGCCCTCCACCACCGACAGTTGATAAGTAAGAGTTCGCATGGTTTTCCAAACCTCCACCTATATTGGCGTTTTCACCGCTCGCAATATTTGCGTACCCTCCAGCTACCGATGACCAAAAGTTAGCAGCCTGGTTGGCTTCTCCACCCCCGACAAAGGATTTCTCTCCAGTTGCCTGATTACCTCGTCCGCCAGCAACAGTAGAACTTACCGCGTTCGACACGTTGCTGCCTCCACCACCCACTGCGGAGTGGAATCCACTGGCAATATTGTTAAACCCTCCTGATACTGTTGAGGCAAAACCACCGGAAGTGTTCCGGGCGCCTCCACCGATCACGCAGTACTTGATATTCTCCCCCGCAGAACCGGTAACATTCCTTCCACCAAGGTTGACGTGAGTTGAATCGTAGATGCCGTGGGCTTCATTCTTGAACCCGAAGATTCCCTTTTGCCCGTTCACCATCAGGAAAGTTGTGGAATCTGCCCAATCGCTATCGTCATTGTTTATGCTGGTTAAAGCTGTATCGGCATATCTCGCTCGAAACGCATAGGGACTGGTGGTAAATTTCACCCTGGGGTCGAGAATATCACTGTCAACTATTATTTGCAGGAAATAGGCGGTATCGAATGTGAGATCTATCGGATTTACGGAACCGAGCCGGACGTCGAAAAGACCTTTGATGACGGCAACATCCGTTTGAATTTCTCCCCAGAGGGAATCACCACCCAAGCCAGAATTCCAAAGACTGAGTTTAATCTCGAGGGTGTCAGTAACACCCTTCCCATCGGTGTCGGTTAATTTACCCTGGTAGAAAGCCTGGTTAGGTACAACCGGAAAAAGCATACCATACGTAATGAACAATAAACAGGTTAAACAAAAACCCATACTTGCTATTCTTTTGTGTATTACTGTCATTTTCTCACTCCTTTATTATATCATGTATAATACATTTTGTCAAGTATAAATGAACATTTGATTTACTTGGCAAATATATAGAAATTATAGTAATAGTCAACTCAAATTAAGTGGTTGTATGGAAATATTGAATGATACTCGATACTCTGATATTGGCTTCGGGTTTATGGGATAATTCAGATTGACAAGAGGATTATCTTTAATATTTTATTTATTAAATACCTTATTTTATTACAGGAATTGAAACAGTTCACGTAATGAAAAATATATTTGAAACCGGAATATGGTAGTAACAGAAGTGGGAAGTGCAAACGCAAAATATGGAACCATGAGTGATTCCATATCAAAAATTCGGGCAGAAATAAATCAATTGAGAGACGCAAAGAGAGCTGAGCAGTGTCACAGGTACTTTAAAACCCACAAAGGCGGTTATGGTGAAGGAGACAAATTCCTGGGAGTTCCTGTTCATGAACTGCGAAAACTCTCCAAGAAATATAGAAATATTCCGGTAAGCGAAGCTGCTCACTTGCTTCGGTCCGATATCCACGAAGAGCGTTTGCTTGCCCTTTTCATCCTTGTGCTTATTTACAAAAAAGCTGATCCTGTAAGCAAAAAAGAGATCTATGATATCTACCTTTCCAATACAGAATACATCAACAACTGGGACCTGGTTGATTCTTCCGCAATACAAATAGTAGGTGGATATTTACTCGAGAGGGATAAACAACCTATCTATAAACTCGCCAGTTCGGCAGACCTGTGGGAACGCAGGATCTCCGTTATCACAACGTTTCATTTTATCAGGCACGATGAGTTCGAAGACACATTAAGGATATCAGAAGTTCTGCTTCATGACGAGGCAGACCTTATTCACAAAGCTGTGGGGTGGATGTTGAGGGAAATAGGTAAGCGTGATATCAAGGTAGAGGAAGAATTTCTAAAAAAGAACTATAAAGAGATGCCGCGGACCATGCTTCGCTATGCCATCGAAAAATTTCCGCAGGAGAAACGGAAGCTTTACCTTGAAGGGAAAATATGAAGTTCATGATAATATTCTTGATAATCCCGGCGCTTGCATTTTCTCAGGTTGACGATACAAACTCCAAAGCGGTGAATTTCAGTACCCTTTTCTATGACATGGACCGCCACTTTGTGGGCTCTTTCACTCACAACTATGGTTTCAATCACGCCCTTGCTATTACCAGCACATACGGGATTATCCAGAGCGGGTTTGACTGGGAATATTATCAGTTCATGAGGGAGCACAAAGGAATTGCTTACGCGGGATTCCCATCAGTTATTGTTGGCGGTTTGGTTCCACTTACTATCCCGCTTGGGCTATACTTTTATGGAAAATCGCGCGACGATGACGAATTGCGCTTAACAGCCATGGCTCTCGGTCAAGCTGCTATTATGGGTTTAGGAATATCATCTATCTACAAGGCATTCACAGTGAGAAAACCACCGGAAGTCCTCGAGGAGAATGATGAGCTGGAAGATTACAGTGATGATTTCAAGTTTGGCTTTCTTAACCGCGGCGTATTCGATGGATGGCCAAGTGGACACACGACTACCGCTTTTGCAATGGCAGTAACCCTCGCTGAACTGTATCCTGATAATAATGCCGTCAAAATCAGCGCTTATCTCTACGCATTTTTTGTCGGTCTGGGAATATCCACGAACATCCACTGGTTTTCGGACTTCACTACCGGCGCGTTGATAGGTTATTCAATAGGGAAAATTGTTGGTGAAGGTTTCAGAAATTATAAAAATAAGGAAGAAAATAAAAATTATAACATGATGCTAACCCCGGCAGGGATAAATTTGATAATTTAATTCTAAGGAGGTTAAGAAATTATGCATAATATTATAACAGTAACATTTGCTCTAATATTAATGCTAGGTACAATAACCATGAGCAAAGAAAACACAAAAATTCAGGAGCCCGCAACGGTCAAATTTGTTGATCTTGAAAAGTACACCGGCCTCTGGTATGAGATAGCGAAGATTCCCAATCGCTTCCAGAAAAAATGCGATTATGGAACGACAGCTCAATATACTCTGGTGGAAGATGGAAATATCGAAGTGATCAATCGTTGCTGCAGGTCAAATGGTGACCAAAAGCAAGCGAAGGGTGTAGCAAAAGTAGTGGATACTGTAACTAATTCAAAGCTGAAAGTGAGTTTTGTCAGTGTGCTCGGGCGAAGGCTTTTCTGGGGAGATTATTGGATTATCGGACTTGATGATGATTATCATTTCGCAATCGTTGGAGATCCCGATCGCAAATATGGGTGGATACTGTGCCGCGAACCGGAAATGGATTCGCAAAACCTCGAAGAAGCGTTTGCTATATTAAAGGAAAATGGTTACGATACTCGGGATTTCGTGATGACTGAACACAAGTAAAAATCTCGAAGACTATACAATTAGCTTTTTCTTACGGTGCTTGCCGGTTCGTTTTCGTTCTCGCTATTCTTATCGATAAAAGCTGGTAATAATATACGGAAAAGCGTGCCTTCACCAGGAATACTCTCGACTTCGATATGTCCGTCATGCTGTTTAACTATATTGTCTGCCATAGCCAAACCCAAACCGAACCCATTCCTAACACCCTTTGTCGTGAAGTATGGCTCGAATATCCTGTTCATTATCTCTGGAGACATACCCTCACCCGTATCCTTAATAGAGATCGAAACAAATTTTTCCGGCGCTGACATCCCTGGTTTTCCGTCATTAATATTCTCAACGATAGCATTCTCAGTCTCAACAGTTACAGTGCCTCCATCCGGCATAGCATCAAAAGCATTATTCATTATGTTTATTAGCGCTTGTTCAAGTAAAACGGGATCCGCTTCAAGATAGGGGGAAGAATTCATCTCTGTTTCAATTGTGATATCCTTCTTACAAATAGGGGTAAGCAAATCGACTATTTCTTGAATATACTGGTTCAGGTTCAGCACTCTTCTGATGCCAATCTCTTCAGTATTCAAACTCAAAAGCCTTCTGTTGAATATTGAGGACCTTCTCGCTACCTCGACTATCTCCTCTGCATATTTTTTCACCTTTTGCTTACTTATGTTGGTTCCAGCAATGAGCCTTCCGCAAGCCATGATAGAATTCAATACACCGTTAAAATTGTGAACGATCCCTCCCGCCAAAGTCGTTATTGTTTTCAGCTTTGCTATCTGGAGAAGCTGTTTTTCGAACTCTCTTCGTTCTGTCATATCTTCTACTATTACCATCACCACTTCTTCACCACTTGGTATGATACGAGCGCTGAAATAATGCTGTTCGCCGTTTACGGACATTTCAGTATTGTAAACCTGTAATTCACCGCTTTCCAGCGCTTGAGTCACTTTTTCCATAAATACTAAGGTTAGGTCTTCAGGAAAAATATCCTTGAGATTTCTCCCGACATAGCTCTCAAATTCTGGCTTCTCAGCTTTATAGTTCAGCAAGGTTCCATCTTTCCCAACCTGAATCATCATATTGGGCATCGCTGTGAGAAGCGTTTCAAGCTTCTTGCCAGATCTTCTAAGCTCCTGTTCGAGCATTATTTCGTTAGTAATTTCTTCAAATAGTAAAATATAATTTACATCCTCACCTAACTCCATCCTTTTCAGCTTGATATTTAGATATATCACTTGCCCAGCCCTATTAACAAAGGGTATGCATGAAAAGCATTCCTCAACTGTTGATTCCCGCTCGCGAAGTTGATTGACAATAAAAGCCAAACCGTTTTCATCAAGTAATTTTGTAATATCATCAGTGGGTAAACCATCCTCTGTATAACCAAATATTCTGAGGAAAGCCTCATTATTGTATTCAATCTCATAAGTTGCCGGATTGACTATTGCCGCTCCTTCAGGAATTAGATCAAGGATTTCTACTGAATAATTGTTTTTCATAATTTATAATCCTTCGTTTAGCAAAATGGTTCTCTACTGAAAGAATAGAATAACCATTATCAGTTATCAACACCTACAAACCTGAGTTTGCCCTGCAGAATGTCGTTGCACAATCTTACGAATTTGCCGTCACGTGAGTCAAAGTTGATCGGACAATTCTGAAGCTGGTGTATGTTCACAACCCTTGATCTTTCTTGTTTTTTTACATATTCGTGTTTTGGCTTTCTGTAGTGAACCCTGAACATACGGTTATTGGGTTTATCCAACGCGGCGCATCTGGAACTGCAGTATTTCTGCTGGTATTTCGCTCCAACCCTGATGATGAAAGTGTTCTCACAACCATCCCTCTCACACTTTTTGATCGCCCTTGGCAGCTTTGTTCTACTCATTTTTTTACCTCCTATATTGTTTCCTTTAGACGTTTGTATATCATCATTACCAACCTTACTCTTCAACCTGAATTATAAAAAAACTCAGGACACATTGACCATTATTACAGAACTGACAGACACTATCTGAATCACAATCGAAGAACCTGTCTCTATTGAACGGTATCTTGTCCTCGTTAATAAGGACATAACCTTCACCCTCATGGACGTAAAAAATGGTCTTTGCTGTAGTTACAAATTTTTCTAAGTATTCACCGGGTTGTAACGTAACATGAAGTACCTTGGATTGGTCAATATTGGATATCCTTTTCATGTTCATCCGTCTAAAATTATCAGACATGCCCAAATTATTATTCTCCAAATTCATCATACCTATCCCTCCTTGCGGTATTGTCAATAGAGACTATTACCTCATCCCTTGATTTCCCTTCAGATTCATAATACTTGCCCTTCTTATGTGTTAGTCTTTTTAACATTCTACACCCAATTTAGCATTCATTAATAACCGCAACAATCGGGTAATTTACCTATTTTTGACTACGGAAATTACGTAGAATAATCCAGATACATGCGGTACAAATCAATAGCTATATATTTTTCTGTGATAAATGTTGGACATGATATTAAAAACACACGGAGAGTCAATGACTCCAGGGAGAAGGCACGGAGGATAAGTAGTTGGCGTGGTTTTTGACCTGAGCGGAGGGAATTTCGAAAAACATGCCAACTATGACAAATTTAATTCTTCACTATCAGAACAAAAATTGGGTCATTCCATTATGAATTTACCTTATACCCAAACCGAAATGAGTGCCGGTGACTCGCAATGCTTAACCTTTCCCGTGCTTCCAGAAACAAGCGTTCACCTTATGACGGAAAATTAATGGCTCAGAAGAATTTAGTGGAAGTCAAACCTTCATTGATAGCGTATTTGGTTAGCCCGGCGATGGTATGAATATCCAGTTTCTTCATTATGTTGGTTCTGTGTGTATCCACTGTACGTTCACTTACGAAGAGTAGCTGGGCGATCTCCTTGGTAGTCTTACCTTCTGCCAGCAACTGCAGCACTTCACGCTCCCTTGCGGTCAAACCGGGTTCTAACGTTGATTTCTTCTCAGAGACACTACCCACAAATTCATCTATTACCTCCCCCGTTATCCTGGTGCTTAGGTATTTGTCTCCAATATTCACAGAGTTGATCGCCTTTATTAATTCAGTAAACGCATCGTTCTTCAAGACATATCCGGAAGCCCCGGCTTGAAGCATCTCCTTTACGAATCGCTTCTGTGAATGCATCGATAATGCTACCACTTTAACACCTGGACACACCTTTATAACCTGGCGAGTGGCTTCTATGCCGTTCAGATCAGGCATCGAAATATCCATTACTACGACATCCGGGTTTAATTCCTCCACCAGCTCTACAGCTCTTCTTCCATTCTCAGCTTCACCCACCACCTCCATATTATATTGTTCCTCGAGCAGATTACGCAATCCCTCGCGCATTATCTCATGATCGTCAGCAATTACTATCTTAATGCTCATATCAATACTCCCCTTTCAATTCATCTTTATGTTTAATTGGAGCAGTAAGGGTCACCCTGGTTCCTTTACCGGGCTCAGACTCCATGTAGAAATTTCCGCCAATGTAATCCAGCCTTTCCCTGATATTAAATAAACCAAAACCCCTTGACATTCCAGACCTAAGTTGGTCAAAATGAAACCCAATTCCATCATCCGTAATCTGAACCTCCACTGTTTCCCCGGTAATATTTATCAAGACGCTCACTTCCCTGGCTTTCGAGTGTTTTACAACATTGACCAGCAACTCTCTAACTCCCTGGAAAAGCATACTTCTAATATTATAATCCACCAAACTATGCTCACCCTGTTCATCAAAACGAACTGCCAAGCCATGTTTTTCTCCAACTTCGTTCAATAGCTCCTCAACTGCGGCTCCTAAACCAAGTTCGTATAAAATTCGTGGACTCAATTCCCATGTAAGCTGCCTGGTCTCCTTTATCGCGCTCCTTAACGAATCAATAATCGCGTCTATCGTCTCAGCCTGAACCTTTAAAGATAATGATTTTCTCAGTTTCTCCAGCTGAATGTTAGCCAAAGCCAGAACCTGACCTATATTGTCATGAAGGACGTTAGCGATTCGCCTTCTCTCCTCCTCCTCTACCCTTGATAAACGAGCGGTCAAAGAACGAAGCCTGTGCTGATAAGTAATGAGCTTCGCTTTTGCCTCCTTCTGATCCGTTATATCCCTTACAATTACCAGCGCTATATTCTCCCCGCTTATCACCATTCTACCTTCAAAATACATTTGTTGGTCATCTATCAACTGCTTAAACTCAAACTGCTGAGTTTCATTACACTTAAATAACAATTTCATTTTAAAATTCAAAATCCCAACCAACTCAGAACTGAATATCTCATCTATTTTTCCCCCGATATGACCATTATTGAATTCCAGGAAGGAATCCGCCTGACCTTTATAGTTCAGGAAGGTCCCGTCCCGGCTGATTTGAAACATCTGGTCCGGTATAGCATTCAATAGCGCTTCTGTCTTCTCTCCACTCCTGCCTAACTCAATTTCCGCCATCTTAAGTTCAGTTATGTCGTATAGCAAAACCAAAACTCCGCCAGGAATCTTACAAACCTGGTTTCGCCAGAAATACCCTAAGAATTGATCTTCTACCTCGGTGCTCTCTCCAGAGTTCAATACTATCTTGATTGAATTGTAGGTTTCGCTATCACTAAACCCAGCAAAGAGTTCCCCAGCATCAATTCCTGATAACTCTCCGGACGGGTTGGCAAGCATTGAACTGAAGGCTTCGTTACAAAAAACCACCTTCAAATTCCAATCCAAAACTAAGGCGGGACTTTGTACTATCTTCAGTAACTCCCAATATTCATTCTTATCATTATCACTGAAATTTGCATTTCTCGGATTCATCATAATTAATCTTCAGTTGGTTTAAAGCTTCTACTTGAATTTCTGAACGAACAAAATATTTTTATCTGCCCATGTGATTGCAATCGCTTCGTATTGCTGTTGATTCCCAATAGCATCATCAGCGTTTTGAATACCTGATCTCAAACTGAAAGGAATTTTTAACGACCAATGCTTCCGGGCATTCTTAATAAAACCCTTCAAAAAAGGAAATGCACTTTCTAAGTCATGCTGTGTTCTCCGAATCTTTATATCCGGATAAATATCGGAAAACCAGGAAGGGATGCTGCCAATTATATTGAAAGTACCATTTTCCAGGAATTCCATCACCACTATTCCCATCGAATAGAACAGGTCAGCATAAAGGGCTATGGCAGCTAGAGATATTCGGGTATTGCATTGGCTTAATTGGGTGATACGCTGAAGCTTCATAATTTCATTAGTAGTCGCTGGTTCCACTGCCAGAAAAACTATCAGGATGTGTTCCTGTGTTGGGATAAGATGAATATCAATGTACCCGCAACCTTCAATATTCACGCAGCGAATAACTTCGGTATTATCCAAAGAGGTCACCAAACCCTCGAGGTAATATAGCTGCTTTTCAATACTCTCCCCTATTTTGAGTTCGGGCAAACAGTATCTTCCAGTATCTCCGCCCCACTCTAAAAGCCTGCCATCCCTTTGCAGAATAAAATATACGGGTTTATTGCTTCTTTTTATATACCCAAGCAAATAATCTTTCACCATCCCGGGAAGCTCCTGCATCTAAACCTCCAGAATTTTCTTAGCAAGGGTCTGAAATGCTTCATCTACACCCTCACCAGTCTTTGCGGAAGTCTTAATAACGTTATACCCCTGGTCTGTTAATGTTTGAAAAACTTCTGCCTCGATCTCCCACTGATCCGCCAAATCTCTTTTATTTATCACAAGGATAACGGGAACTTCCCCAGCAAGTTGTCGCGAATATTCAATGATATTCAAACCCTTGACAAGTGTTTGTGAACGAGTGCCGTCGATCACAAGTACGAACCCTGATGCTCCTCTTAGATAAGAGGGGCGAACCCTCTCGAATTCATCATCACCTGAAACATCCCAAATAATCAGATTCAGGCTCTGATCGTCTAAATCCACCGCTCTTTTTTCTATTTTTACTCCCAATGTAGTCAGATATTTGTCGGAGAAAACATTGCTTACGAACCTCGAAACCAGGCTGGTTTTCCCTACCGCAAAAGTGCCCAGCATGCATACCTTTTTTTGTACCATTTCGCTTATCCCCCTTTTTAGTTTTCTTTATTCCGCTGTTTAGACGATAAGTATAACCTGAAAGAGACACTTCTGTTGAACCGTTTATCATCTTCCTGCTTTTCTTTGACTATTGGTTTGGATGAACCGACCCCAACATGATTCATATCCGCGCTTTTTATTCCTCTTGATATCAAAATGGCTTCGAAGGCTTCAGCCCTTTCTATACTTATCCTCTGGTTTATACTGTCTGACCCCTCCATGCTGGAATGCCCAACTATATCAATTCTGAAGTCTTGTCCCGTCTGCATCGCAGACCGATATACATCAACCAGCCCATCACTAAAGAGTTCCAGAGAGGTGTTACCCTTTTCCTGAACCTGCGCTCTACCTTTGTCAAAAACGAACAACTGGGGTTGACCATTCTCATCCAGGATGTCGAGTCCAAGACTATAACCGCCGAGACCGTCTAAAACTGGCAGTATATTCTGAAAATGCCTGACCCAATCCAAAGTAGCGGCACCACTAACGTTCAGGAGATCGTCTTGCAAACCTATTTTGATATTCTGGGGCGGATTTAGCGCTTTTTGAACACGCATGAAAACAAAATCCTTATCCAACGCCTGATAGGGTTCAAAATCAAACACTACATTTTCCGGTTTCAGTTCAGTCTGCTCAAGAATATTCACCGGGTCTATAGCTAAAGGATCCCGAAGCCCTGAAATTAATCGTTTACCATCTCTCTTATCGACTTCAGTAACAATTATCCCTTGCTGAGAATTTAATTGATCAATGAAGTCAGACCACCTTCTTTTTGTTCTAATAGAAAAGAACAATAATACTATCAGCGCAACCACTATAATCCCCGCAATAATCGGGAAAATAGGCAGTGCTTTCTTTTTTTTCTTTTCCAGGCGCACCTGTAAACAGTCTTGAAGATAAGGTTTCACCGTATTAAATGCTTCACTATTTCCCTGAAATTCCTCTATCTCATTGCCCATCTGAAGTTGAATGCTAGCTATAGTATCCTGGAAAACCTGCCGAAGGTCTTCGGAAGGTGTTCCACGTATTACCGCCGCTAGAAGCAGATTAGGACTGGACTCTATCCATACCGCTAACTCACCTACCTGCATAGTTCGAAGTTCATCCTTGCTATCGGAAGTGAAAGAATCATGCACGAAATCCTGAATGGCAGTGAGCATCCCGGATACTACATCAGCATCCTGGTACGTTACCTGTTCAGCGACCACATGATTCAGCAGCAAGCCGGTTTCACGGTGAATGAGAAAAACCTGCTCCACATGGTATACCAGATTGTGAAGGATAACCACTTCAGCGAAACTTTTTCCCGTCCGCATAGCTTCTAAGCGCCATTTTAAACCTTTGACCGAGAAACTATGCTCGAGAGCCTGGTTTAACGATTGCACCATCTTTGTGAATGTCTCGGAAATGGCTTTCCTGATAGCGGGACCAATTAACGGGAATATCGCGCTGACAAGCGCTCTCGGGTCCTTTTTGATCGATACCTTTATCCCATCTTCGATAAGGGGCGATAAAGCTTGTGAAAGGGACGAATCCCGGCGAGCTCTTTGTACCATCGCTTCGGAGAGGATCTGGCTTACTTCCTCCGCGCGTAACCTGGGATTATCCAATCTCTCCTTGAGATTCTCTAACTCATCCTGCTCCGGCTTTAAAATCAGCCGCCGAAGCTCCTCAAGCTTCTTATCATTCTTCGGTTTAACCGATCCCGGATCCCGGTCATCATGGTTATTTGGGTGGGAATCACTCATTTTTGTCTAAATCTACTAGCCCCGATAAATCCATTTCATTACTAAGACTCATAGCTATTTCAGTAAAAAGCGCCGATAACCGCGTGCGGTCAACTTTGTCATTACTGAGTTCCTGCCTGGCTTCCTCAAGCGACTCCGAAACCTTCTCGTACTTCGCCTGTATCTCATCCATTAAGGTCTTCGATTGATCAAGTACCTGCTGCCTTGAATCCTGCTCACTCTTGTCGAGTTTGCTGTCAAGTTTCTCAATCGTTCTGTTGGTGTTTTTCAATTCCTTGTTAACGTCCTTGCCAAGTTCTGAACGCTCCTGCTTCTCATCTTTGAGTTTATCCCCAAGTGAAGAAACTTCCTTTTTTATATAGGTTTCCAGGGAATCCAGACGTTTCTTCGTATCATCCCTTATATCCTCGAGCTTCTTGTTCAGAATGTCCTCAAGCCGGGCGAAACGCTTTTCATAATCCTTCATTTGATTCCCGAATAGAATGTCCCGGATCTTATCCACATTCCCCGGTCCCTTGACCAGATCACCTTTCCCAACAGCAACCGATTCATCAAAATTCTGATCCAAACTTTTTTCATCAGATTTTGCCATCATCACTCTCCTTTTTACACTATATCAAACTTTTTTTAAATTCCCTATACAAGATACTTCTGATGTAGAGGGTCAAAAAATCATTAAACTTTCTCTCTATACTTGTTTTAACACAATGTTTTAAATTGTAATTATAACTAAGTTACATAATAAGTCAATGATTAATCCCTTTTTGTAAAAAAAATGTTTTCAAAATTATACCTCCTTTAAAATAATTTGACAAATAACTGTCAAAAGCCTAATTTGGACATTTTATTAAGCGATTTATCATGAAAAAAACAGATTTAATATTGATCCATCCGCCCAGCTATTACGACTTCAGGAAGAATTCCGCCCTTTATGGGCCGGTCAGCGACGTAGTCCCCTCAACTCAGGTATTTGAGATGTACCCCATCGGCTTCGTATCGATGCTGGAATACCTTCATCGGCATGGATTCCGTGTCAGAATTATCAACCTGGCTTACCTGATGCTGCGCGATCCCGGCTTTAATCCCGAAAAATTGCTTAAGTCCTTAAATCCCAATGCCTTCGGGATTGACCTGCATTGGGCTGTGCATACCCAGGGTTCCCTGGAAATCGCTGAAATCATAAAAAAACACCATTCTCAAATTCCCGTGATCTTCGGTGGTCTAACCTCCTCCTTTTTCCACGATGAACTCATTAACTACCCGCATGTAGACTACGTTCTTCGTGGCGATTCGGTCGAGGAGCCCCTCAGACAATTAATGGATACTATAAAGAACGGAGGAGACCTCTATTCAGTTCCGAATCTGACCTGGAAGGAAGACAATTCTCCACGAATAAACCAAATCACTCACATACCTGATGATATGAGTGGAATGTCCTTTGATTACACTCAAATCGTCAGATCCTGCATCCGGCACAGAGACATCAAGGGACATATACCATTTCAGTCATGGTTGAAATATCCAATAGTAGCCACCCTATCCCTAAGGGGTTGTAAATACAACTGTTCAGTTTGCGGGGGTTCGTCATCATCGTTTAAGAAGATCTGCAACCGCAACTCCCCTGCCTATATGCCGCCTGTAAAAATGGCGGAAGAAATGGCAAAAGTATCCCGCTACATAAAAGGACCGATAATAATACTGGGAGACCTCCTCCAGGCTGGCAGGGACCATGCTTATGATTTTCTCAACGCGGCTGGGCGACTGGGTATTAAAAACCACGTTGCCTTTGAGTTCTTCTCACCCCCTGACCGCGAATTTCTCGAAAAAGCCGCGGCAACATTTCCGAACTTCAATATACAGATGTCCCCGGAATCACACGATGATAAAGTCCGCCGAAAGTTCGGACGACCCTATGACACGCAGGAGCTGGAAAAGTGCATTTTCGATGCGCTGGACGCAGGATGTAAAAGATTCGACATCTTCTTTATGATAGGCATACCCGCGCAGACCACTCAATCAGTAATTGAAACCATTCAATACTGCGATGAGTTACTCGGCAGGGTTCAAAATGCAGGTTTTGGCGGAAAAGTACACCCCTTCATTGCGCCACTCTCTCCATTCCTCGATCCCGGAAGCAAAGCGTTTATGAACCCTGAAGAACACGGATATCACTTGCTCTATAGGTCGCTGGAAGAACACCGACTTGCGCTGACGCAGCCTTCCTGGAAATACATGCTGAACTATGAAACCGACTGGATGACCCGCAACGAAATAGTGGAAATAACTTACGACGCGGCACTAAAACTTAACCAGCTGAAGAAAAAACACGGCTTGGAAACCGATAAAAACGCTGAAATAATTGCTTCAAGAATCTCCGACGAACGTGAAATACTGCATAAGATAGATAAACTAATGGCTATAGATAACAAAACAGAAAGGGATAAACAGATAGAGCTGATAATGACAAATTTCAACGCTACTCACGGAGCGACCATCTGCAGAAAGGATGAGATGAACTGGCACGTAGCATTCATGAAATTCAATCCGTTCAGGATACTGGTAAACCTTTTAAAAAAATAGCTTTCTCGAAGATTTGGTCTATCCATCCCAACCTTCGCCAGAGCTTCTTTAGCCCGGATATTTCACAATCTATCATTAACTTTTCATCTAACTCATTATTCCAAATCGTTTTTAAAAAAACAATTAATAACATAATTTCAACAGTCTGTATTAATTTAATCTGTTTGAGTTACAAATTGAATATCGAATACGATGTTTCCGAATAAAACTCGCAAAACAAATTCGCAGAATTAGTTAACGGTTAGCTAGTGCAGATATTAGAAGTAAAAAACAGAAAAACAAAAAATATTTGTGAGAAATAGGGGTTAGACAACCATCCGTTCATTCAACAATCCATTTATCCAACAATCCACAATATTCTTTCTTACTGATTTGAGCAACCACTTTATACATGAACCAAACTTATTAATTGACAATTAAAAAGGAAAACCATAGATTTTAATTGTAATAAACAATTCTGATACAAAAATGATATGCTAACAGAAAATCCAATAGATTTAGAGATCATTGAACCATCGAGTGATGCGGAATTCGAGGTATGCGCAAGAATGATGTCAGAATCTGAGCCCTGGATCACCCTTGCCCGTGATTATGGATCCTGCCTGCAAACACTTACCCATCATACAAAAGAAGTATATATTGGCAAAGTCGAGAGTGCCATAGTTGGATTCGTTATCCTGAACATGCACGGCGCATTCGCAGGATTTATACAAACCATCTGTGTGGCTCCCGAATGGAGAAATAAAGGGATAGGCAGTCAGCTCCTGGATTTCGTTGAGCATAGGATACTTACCGTAATGCCTAATGTTTTCATGTGCGTTTCCTCCTTTAATCCCGATGCGAAGCGCTTATACCTGAGAAGGAATTATGAAATAGTTGGAGAAATGAAGGATTTTATCGTCAAAGGGCATTCGGAAATCCTGCTTCGAAAGAGTGTCGGTCCAATTACTGAATTTAGAAGAAAGTTAAAATGAACAGGCGGTATAATAATTATGGATAAAGTCGTTAATATAAGTATAGCAATAAAGTTCGTTGAAATGCTGAATCGACGTGATTTCGATAGACTCAAAGAGTTAATGCCCGATGATCACAAGCTCTTCCCCGGGGGAGATGAGATCATCAACGGAAAAGAGGCCGCTTGTAGGGAGTTGATGGAATATACCAGGCTCTGGCAGGACTTCCAGATACATATTTCTGACGTTTATTTGAATTATAACAACGTAATATTCATTGGAAGAAGCACTAATTCTTGCGAACAGGTGCCATCTGGAGTAGAAATAAAGACTACAAGAATATATTACGCTAAAGTAGAAGATGGATTGGTAGCCGAGTTCCATCACGAGGATGATAATGAATCAAACAGGCGCAGCCTCGGGGTGAAACCTGAAAACAAGATAACATAATCTCCGTTCGAAATCTTTTTAACAAATAACTTATGCTAATCAAAGCACTATAATGATAAAAGTAGCTGTATTATATGGTAGTCCACACATAAATGGAAACTCAAGCATACTTTCGCAGCATTTTCTTGATGGGCTTGGTGCTGTTTCGGAAGTTCAAACAAACCTTTTCTATCTAAACGGGATGGATATCAAACCCTGCCAGGGATGCCTCCACTGTAAAACATCTGAGAATCACAGATGTAAAATCGAAGATGACATGTATAGAATTTATGAAGCTCATGCCGAAGCAGACATAGTCGTATTTGCATCACCAATGTACTGGGGTTATCTGACCGCGCAAATGAAAACCGCGATAGACCGCATGGAAGCCCTTGCCTGGAACTATTTTGGCGGACGCACTTTTGTGGTTCTACTCACCTACCATTATCATTGTGAATCAACTGTAGCATTTTTTGAAAGAATTTCGCCCTTCTTCAAGATTGACCTCCATATTATTACCTGCAGGACGCTAAATGAAAAAACAAGGGAAGATATCCGAATCGCCAATTTAAAGGGCAAATTGGATGAAGCTTATCAATTAGGGGAAAAATTAGCCTCTAAATTTATATAAAACCTTTGATAATCATAAGCTTATCAACTTAATTATCGGAGTTCTTTAACCAATTTTCAACTTTTTGAAATCTATGTTTGACCACAGAGTATAAAATTTATAAAACCCCACATTACAAAGAAAATTTCGGAAAAACTATGCGATATTGTAATTTTCCCCGAATTTAGGTTTATTTTCCTTTACAAAAATCCTACTATTATTATATTGTATAATTAAATTTATATCAAAAATACGATAAAAAACTACTCAAAGAAGTAATTTAAATTTCTGTAAATTTAATTTCGTAAACATTTCACAAGGAAGGAAATCAAAATGCAAAAAGTAAAATTGCTATGTTTTGTTATTTTGATTCTTGCGGTAAGCTCAACTTACGCTGCTGTTCCCATGCTTATTCACTACCAGGGGAAACTAACTGATACCCTTGGAGTAGCAATTAATGGCACTCGAGACATTGAATTTGGAATATTCCCGGCACCAACCGGCGGACCAGCGGCATTGTGGAGTGAAACTCACTTCTTCGTACCAGTTACCAACGGTCTATTCGATGTTATGCTTGGAAGTCTGATCCCACTCACGCTGGATTTTTCGGAGGCAACTGACTTCTGGTTACAAATAGGTGTCAACGGGCATGATCTGCTCCCCAGACAGAAAATAGTCTCCGAAATATTCGCCATTCGAGCGAAGTACTGCGATAACTGTGGTGGAGGCGGCGGCAGCGATACCGTCTATATTCAAACTGACACAATGATAGCTTACTGGGACTCTATCAGGGGAATCCCCGCAACAATTAGAGATGGTGTAGATAACGTGGATGACGCCGACCATGTTATTGGTAACGAATGCAACACATACCTGGAATTTGACGAACTGTTACACACGCTCTATGTCGGAGATCCATGTGAAACCCTTGCCACTATCATTGATATCGACTCGGATGACCTCTCTGATAATTCCCTGGGTGACATTGGCGACGTCGATCTTACATTTCTATCAAATGGAGATGTCCTGATATGGTCAGTAGCTTTAAATAAATGGATACCTTTCGACCTTCCCGACTCTCTGGGCTTCCCGGATTCATTCCCAGCATGGGATAGCGTAACCTTTATCGACAGTATAACTTTTATCGATAGCATAAGTTTCATCGACAGTATTAGCATAATTGACATCATCAGTATTATTGATATCGTCAGGTTTATAGATAGCATTAACTACGTTGACAGCATCGGATACATCGACAGTATCGGGTATATCGATAGTATCGGTTACATCGATTCCGTTGGTTATGTAGGATGGACTGATACCGCTGGGTTCGCATGGAAAATCCCTTGTGATTCTGTAAAGGCTTGCGTTAGTCTTGCATTTGACACATTGGATTGGTACTACATGATAATTGATACCGTCGTGTACGCTGATACAGCCTTCTACTACGACGGTGATACGATGACGATGAATTTAATACGTGGCGGTGTCGCTGGATCGCTGTTTGTTGATGAAATACTCACAGTACCTGAACTGGTCATCGATTCCATGGAAGCCTGGGACCTTGGATACATCGTGATAATGGATTCGGTAGTAATTAGGGATGCTCTTGAAGTAGCCACGGACGTTTATATTAACGACGATCTTTATGTCTTCGATAACGCCGATATAAATGGAGACCTCGACGTCGATGGTTCCGCTTCGGTACTTCGCGATCTCCTGGTGGGCGATTCCCTGTACATCGGTGGAAACGCCGTCTTTAACCGGAGAGTTACTGTAGAAGGAAATCTCTATCTGGAGCATGGTTTGCATGATGGCGTTGGTTTTGGGTTGCCGGGACAGGTCCTGAAAACAGATGGCGCTGACGCTTATTGGGCAAATCACGATAGCGTACTCTGGGCTGATACGACCGGTTTCGCATGGTATGCAGACAGCACAGCTGACGTACTCTATTTGCGACAAATCTACGGTATGGAAGCCGGAACTTTATTTGTTGACGATCTTATAGCTACTCCTGAAATTGTGTTGGATTCTATCGAAGCTTTCACCCTTGGTTGCGTTGTTGTTAAGGATTCGATGGTTATTAAGGATGCCCTTGAAGTCTATACCGATATTTACGTCGATGATGACCTCTACGTGCAGGATAATACCGATATCAACGGTGATCTCGATGTCGATGGAAGCGCTTCCGTTCTACTCGATGTCCTTATAGGTGACTCATTGTATGTCGGAGGTAATGGCGTCTTTAACAGCGACCTTACAGTTAACCACGAGTTCTTCATCTATGGCGGTCTGTTCGACGGCGTTTCTTTTGGCGCTCCAGGTCAACTGCTTAAAACTGATGGCGCTAACGTTTACTGGGCAAACCACGACAGCGTCCTATGGGCTGACACCGCGGGTTTCGCGTGGGAAGCTGCACATGCCTGGGTAGCAGACAGCGCAGTAAAAGCTGCATTCGCACACTACGCAGATAGCACTAATGAAGCGCTTTACCTCAGAGACATTTACGGCATGGCAGCTGGCAGCCTCTTCGTTCATGATATACTTGGTGTCCCTGAGATCGCACTCGACTCTATCGAAGCGTTCCATGGTAGTACCATACTGATTAAAGATGAAACTAATATCAATGATTTACTCACCGTTGCAGGGGATGTGACCGTTGGAAATAGGCTATACCTTGGAAATGTGGTCCAAGATGACCTAACCGATTCAATACTGGTACTCAGCGCTGACGGTAAGGTTTCATGGACAACAAAGCAGACTTTAGGAACTGGTGGAGTGATTTCCTCGATCAGTATAATCCGCGATGCGGAGCTCAACACTCCGGATGACGACAGGTGGCTATCCTTCCCTTATGATGCGCTTGTAGCGGATGCGTCAATTGGAACTGCTTTCACATGGCCTGTTTCGGGTAACTACTCGAGAATACAAATAAACGCATCCGGTTTGTATCACTTCGGTGGTAATATGCACTTCCAGGATGGAAGCACTAGCTGGTCAAACCGTGTCGTTTTTTGCCGAATACTTAAGAACGGAACCGAAGTTCCCTGTTCACAAAACACCTGGAGAGGTTATGCAGAATATGAAGGCTCACTTATTCTTACAGGTACCATCCATTGTAACGCTGGAGATGTAGTGGAAATACAATATTATGTGAACAGAACTTCTATTGATTTCATCAGTAACAGCGTTTTTGATAACGAGGTTGCAGGAAGCTTCTGGATGCACCAGATCAGATAATACGAGTATTTGTTATCTGAATTCATTCAAAATATTAAAAAGGGTATCCGCAAACCATGTGGATACCCTTATTTATTTTATGGTAAAATAGTAGCGCTTTGGCAACTTCCCTTCCTAGCTATTACTCAATATATTCCCCTTATTGTTCATTGCTAATTGCTAATTGATAATTTACCACTGTTAATTGCTATTGTTCCCCTTCCGCACCCCAAGCGGAACACATTCATGAGTTCCCTACCCCCGTGAAACGTAGAATTTTCAATTTCTTTCAAATCTAATAGTTTTCTTCTTTTCTCCGTGGCTCGGTGTCTCCGCGGTTTTCTTCTATTCACTGCTCAATGCTCATTGCTAATTCCCCATAACCTTGTGCTTCTTTTTTCCTCGTCCGGGAACTCATTTTTACCTGCTCACAGATTAATTCTCCTATATATTCCCTTATTCCTCTTCATATACCCATGGTCCACTAATGCACGCCTTAAGTATGCAACATCGTCATTGAACTCCAGAAGAATGTGGTTCACCTCACGTTCAGGGTATTCGTATTCCGGTTCAAATTCCTTGACAACCTCCTCCAGGAGTATCAGACGCTTCTTTAACTTTGCCGGGATCTGCGTGATCCTTCCGTGCTTCATAAAAGTGTTCAGCACCTTATCCCTGTAAGCATCCTGTTTGACCCGTGCAGGTAACTGTTTCCGTGGTAGATGGATCAATTCATCAAGGGTTTTATTAAGGCTTTTCTTCACCAGCGAATAAGTCTGATAATACTGCTCTTTCTTCGAACTCAATAAGCCTGCTTCTGTTAATTTACCAAGGTGATGCGAAATGGTTGCTTGCTGTAGCTTAAGAATCATCGCCAACTCTTCCCCATGCCGTGGTTTCATCTTGATTAAGTTCAGTATGAGTAACCTAACGGGATGCCCCAATGCCTTGAATAGCTTTGCTCTCGTTTCAAGATTCTGTTCCGGTGTCATCTTATTCATCCCATGCCCTCCTTCCGTAAATCCTCTGATAGCATCCATTGAAAATTTCCCCGACATGTTTCATCAATCTCAGCTTTATCTGCTCCTTTATCAGAGCTTCATCATCACATAAAGCCCGGTTTAGTTCTATCCCCTGTTCAGCATGCTGTACATAAACATTAGTAATCTCATTAAAAACTTTTGCCAGCTTTTTTTCATTCGGCAGATCGGAATCAAATATCTCCTTATAAGTGTCCATCTTTAAATGCCTTTCTTGGTTTAATATTAATATACTCTAATCATATTTTACTATTTATTTCGATAATTATCTAAACAATAATCAATAAATATTTTGACATTTGTCAACATAATAATGTAATATTGCAAATTTTTATTGCTATAAATCCTCTTCACTTTGCTTTGTAATATAAATGAGTAAAGAGATTTCTTAACTAATCTTTGGTATTCAATCAATCTGATGTGTAAAATTCTAATGTTTTATATTTTGGATTTATTTTCTGGATATAAATCAATCCGATTTCACCTTTTTTTATTTTTCAATTGATTATTGTACAAACACTTTAACCTTTTCAATGCAATTATTTATTCGATGTTTATTTTTTTTACGTTTTTTTTATTGCATACTTTTGAAAGAAGCGGTAATTTAATAATAAATAAAAAATACAAATTATTTACGCAAATTTGCAATATGTGAATTTTTAGTTTAATAATTTTACGATTTCTAATGGAAATCAACTTTATTAACAATTTAAAATCATTCTATTTATTTCTTTAAAATTGGAGGTTTGAAATGCGTAAAACCAGTCCGTATTTTGTTTTAATTTTTGTCTTTGTTGCCAATTTTATACTGTTAATTGCTAATTGTTCGTTGCTGAATGCAGCCGTTCCCAGGTTAATCCCTTATCAAGGTAAATTAACGAATACATCCGGGGTGGGAATTGATGGAACAAGAAATATACAGTTTTCAATTTTCCCGGCGGCGACCGGGGGAGGTTCTCTTTGGTCAGAAACCCACTGGTCAATACCGGTCACCAATGGATTATTTGATGTGGTGCTTGGGAGTGCCACTCCTTTGAATCTGGATTTCTCAGGCGCGCAATACTGGCTTCAAATTTCAGTAAATGGTGATGCTCTCTATCCTCGTCAGCGGATAAGCGCGGAGATATTCGCCATCAGGGCTATGTACGCCGATTCGGTTAACTTACCTGCTAACATTATCCTTCAGGGAGATAACATTTCTTTATTGACCAACGACGCTGGGTATATAACAGCATTGGATTGGGATACTTTACAAACTTATTCGGATACTACTCATTCTCATGATTTTAGTGAAATAACAGGCACTGCTACAGACGCTCAGGTCCCAGACGACATTACGGTTAATTTCGCAGCAGAAGCAGGCGCAGTCCAGTGGGGAGATATCGTTAATATCCCGCCGGATTTCGCTGATGGCAATGATGCTGCTGCCGACAACGACTGGGCTTATGATACCGGCACAGGATTAGGCGGCGCAATCTACCATAATGGTCATGTTGGGATCGGGACTGCTTCACCGGAGTATCCTCTTCACGTGGCAGGTTCTCCAGGTGGGTATGCTTTCTATAGTGAGGGCGATATTAAAGTCGCGAGCGGATTGGATTTCGGCTCCGGGTTCGGAACTGCCAACCAGGTACTTACCGCTGATGGCTTGGGGAACTGCGATTGGCAGGACCTGGGTGCTGGAGCTCTTATTAATATGAACGACCTCGGGGATGTAAACACCGTCGGTGTGGGCGATGGCCAGGTACTGAAATGGATGGCGATCCCCGGGCAGTGGCGTCCCGCGAATGATGTGGGCGGAGCTACCGGCGCAGATAACTGGGGCACACAGGTAGTTCAGCATAATACCTCGATTTCTGGAGATGGAACTGCCGCTCTACCCTTGGGAATCAACTGGACTTCCGTTAAAAATTACATAAACACCTCCGTCAAGATCAACGACCTCCAGGATGTAAACGATGCCGGGGTGGCTGACGCAAACGTCCTCGCCTGGATAGCTGCAGCAAACCAGTGGAGACCGGTAGCAATCGGTCCCGGCGGTCTCGGCGACAACTGGGGAACACAGATAATAATGAGTGACGCTTCCCTGGATGGCGACGGTACTGCTGGTGATATTCTCTCCGTGAATTGGGATACTCTCGAAGCTTATGTTGATACCTTCATGGTCCTGGATGACCTCCAGGATGTGGACATCGATACCCTGGGACATTTCATGGTTATCAGTTGGGATGACGATGAACTGCTTTGGAAACCCCGTATCGATAATGACGCTGATATGGATAACGAACTTATCGATTCGATAGTATGGGAACCGGTAGAGCCTATAACTGGCACAAAATTCAATACTCTCCGGATTGTTGAGCATTCGGTCGAGTGGGATGTTACTATTCCGGTTAATAACGATAATTTGACGGATAACGGCATAAGTGAACTTGGAGATGTAAACACAGTCGGTGTAAATATTGGGGAGCTGATGCAGTGGGATGGAAACAACTGGGTTCCTGTTACGGTACAGGAAGTATTTACCGCGCAGGTATTAAGTGATCTGGGCGATGTGAACGCTGATGTTCCTGACCCGGGAGACGTCCTGGAGTGGAATGGTGTCGATTGGGGACCCGGTGTGAACATCGGCACTATTGTGAACGTATGGCAGGATCAAATAGGTTTCATAGCACCACTTACAGCCGGGGCATTGGATTTCAAGGTTTTCGATGCGGAGTCCGCTATTGGCTTAAGTATAAGCGACAGTAATCCACCCGTTATTTCGGAATGGTACGGGATGTACATTGACAGCCGTGGCGCGCCTGCTTCTGACGGCTATGGTCTTTATGCTTTTGGAGGAACTTATGGCGGAGTAGCACCAGGAAGTGAGTTTTACGGGATCAAGGGTAAAGCTACCGGGGGCGCAAAGGTTTATGGTATTTATGGCGAAGGTGATACTCCAGGCGCTGGGGGCGAGGGCTTCGGTGTTTACGGCCGTGGTAAGACTTTTGGTTTGTATGGTTATGGTACAGGTATCAATTCATGCGGGATATACGGCAAGGTTGATAACGGTTTTGCAGGGTATTTTGAGGGATCAGTGTATATTAAGGGCAAATTAACGTTCGAAGGTGAAACGACATCTTATATTCAGAATTACAATTCCCCGGACCGCGAGGAACTTCAGATCAGGGCTCGAACCGACGCTTATACTCCTGATAACGATGGCTCGGGGATTAACCTGTATGGCGATCTTGATGACGAACATCCGGGCGCTATTGCTTTGTTAGCTGGAGGGCTCGGACGTCTGATAGTAAAGCAGGATGGCAAAGTTGCTGTAGGAAACCAGCTTTACAGCAGGCACGATGCGAATGAATATTACGGCGCATTTAATATACTTAACCCTGACGGAATTCCAGCATTATATATATATGGGGCAAATGCTTCCGAAGGAGATATCGCAGTGGAACACACCGAAGCCCTTCAGATCGGTCACTGGAATACAGGAACGAGTACATTTATCGAGAGAATGAGAATCGAGAACGATGGTTTTGTGGGAATCGGTACCGATTCCCCCGGACAACTCCTTGACGTGAACGGAGACATTCGAATAGGGGGAGGCAACCTTGAGTATGACGGTGATTCAGAGTTTTTAAGTGTAAGAACTCAATCAGATACCTGGTATATTGGTGTTCAAAACGAAGCCACTGCAGGCGCAACCGGTTTTTTCATAGGGCTGGATTCTATTGAAGATGGTATTTTCCATATTCAGCACGATGGAAATTTCGGTATCGGAACCACCTCACCTGGAGCTAAATTTGAAGTCCAAGCTGACCCGGGCGAAACAAATGTTGCTACTTTACAGGTGAGTGGCGAAGATCCGGATATTTATATTTACTCAACTCTAGATGCCGACCATAATTTCGGCTTGAACTTCGTGGATAACGATGATGGAGACGAGGAAACAGGTTATATCTATTTCGATAGCTATGAAAACGATATCTTTATTAAGGTTGGAGATGAAACTGTTGGTAAATTCTCAAATTCAGGGCATCTCACTTTATATGATCAGCTTTATGTGGAAAATGAAGTTTTGCTGAGATCAGATGGATCCGATTCTGACCCGGGTTATTCCTGGGAAGATGATGATAACACCGGTATCTACCGCGATGCTGAAAACAACATGGCATTTACCTGCGGTGGAAAGGATGTCATAAATATTTCTGATGGGCAGGAAAATACTTATGGTAACGGGCATGTATTCTTCCAGGGTGATGATCACGATTGGTCTTTATATATAGATAACTCTGGTCATTTTGCAGTAGATCCTGGTGCAAATGGTGGAACCTATGCTATTTGTTACTATGGATCTGCAAGTTGGGGGGTTGGTTCTGATAGTCGATTAAAAAAAGATATTGAATGTTTTAATCAATCACTGGATAAAATAGTAATGCTAAACCCGGTTAAGTTCAGGTTTAATCACATGGATGAAAATGAACCTAAAACGGTAGGGTTTATCGCCCAGGATGTTCAAAAGATTTTTCCTGAAATAGTCCGGACCAGTCAAGACGGTTATTTATCATTATGCTATGATGATTTCTCTGTTTTAGCTATTCAAGCTATAAAGGAACTGAAAGCAGAGAATGACGAACTCCGTAAGGAAATTGAGAATATCAAAGAATTATTAAGAAGTAAATGATATATAAACATACGTTTTAAACAAACTTTTAAATAGTGAATCAATGTATAGGCGGTGATAATATGAAAAAAAATATCTGCGGTTTATTGATTATCTCATTCTTCCTATGCACTCTCTTTCCAATTACAGCTTTTTCACAGGATAATCCTAAAATCCCCATTCAAAAGGCTACCCTAAATATATCAAACGCTGATGTGATTACTTTTAGTGAAGCTGTTGAAGGAAAAGGAGATCTATATCTTCTTCGGGCTCAATGGTCTCTTGCTGAAAACAAACTGGTTGATAACATGATAATACCTGTCGTGAGATTCAACCAGGAATACTCCCTTTTAGGACCAGATGATCTTAAATCACAAACAGACTCACCAAAAGAAACCTGGTACGGATTCCGGGAATTCGGAATGACCAACCTGAATCCCCCACTCCTTGCTTGCAATACAGACCGCGATCACTTCATAAAATTCAACACCCACAAAAGCGCGCCTAATATAAACATCATTCTCGAATCCGGAGATATTCTCTCTTTCAACCTTCTTTACCTTGAAGATGGTGAAGTTAAGCTTGTTGAACACACTACTATCGCAGTGAAGTATGCCTATGATTACACAACATATTCATCAATAACGGGCGACATACTCTCTAACTGGTACTGTCCAGACCTGAGCGAATTCAGGGTAATGAGTCACTTCCAATTCAGAAACACAGGTGAGGGAATCACTACTATTACATTAACTGAAAATCCGGTGGAGTGGGCGAAAGCTTTAAATGGGCTTTACCGGGAAAACTCGGCTTTACCAAAATCACACACGAAAATGGTTGCGTTTGATTCGTTCGGGAGACTTTCAGCAGCCTGCCAGGATTTCGGACTGAATTCTGATTTTTGGTCAGCTAAAATTTACGTCTCACCAATAGGTAAAGCAGTTTCGATTGATGATAGATACGGTCTTGACTTTAAGGTTAATGCCGGAATCTGGCTGGGTGACGCTAAATTCGATGGTGGAGCTCCAATACCCGATGGTAATCCATATAACTACTGCATCGACTTGAAATGTGATTATGAAAAGATACCAGGTTATCATCTACCATCTTCGAGACTCACAAATTTGTTTTCAAGAGGTTCATTATCAAGCCAAGCAAAAGAAATACTGGGACTTTCATTGACGTCCGATGACAGTGATGGTGATGGAATTTCCGATATTATGGAGATAGCGTTGAACTCAGATCCTCTTGATCCATACACCGAGGGCAAAGAATTCAACGACTTTGAAATGTACTTCGAGATGGGGATGCTTCCACCGCTTACTGAGCAATTCGAAGCCGAGGAGCTGCGCGCTTCACAACCGCGCAGGTACACTGATGATGGTAATCCTTCGACAACAATCAAGCCTCAATCAAAAAGGTTCGGTCCTCCCATTAAGTTCAAGCACCAAAGACTGATTCGCCAGAACCAGGTAGATGAAGCCAGCGAATTGGTCGAACGTGTTCGAAAACAGTATATTTACAAACTATACGGTGAGGAAGCCCTATTCAGCTATGCAAACCGCAGCACTTACCATATCTTTGCTGACATAACCCCCTGGGGAGTATTAGACAGTTTGGATGACTGGGACCGAGATGGGCTTCCCAACGACCTGGAGATCGATGGCACCATCTTCGGAGGATCAGGTTACCTCGATTACGGTATCCACTACTGGGAGGAGGACTTGAGATTACCTTACCTCTGGACGTACGAGATCATGGACTCATCTACCGGGTGGTTGAACCTTAGAAATTACATAATAATTGAAACAGTCATGGGTTTTGAATTCGTATTTATAAAGACCAATCCAAACGATTACGATACGGACGGTGACGGACTCAAGGATTATTACGAATATTTGTGGCATAGCTGTCCATTGCTTCGGCATTCAAATAACACACCGGGAGCTCCCCGGGATAATACTGTACTCCAGCAGCATTTCCTGCCACCGCGACCCGACTGGGTTTCATGGATCCAGGACATGGACCAGGATTCCATACCTAACGGCGCTGAGTTGTATTACCTCCCTCAATTCGGACTTGGTCCCCTCGACCCATGGTGCGCCTCCTCCGACTGGGACCAGTACTCTGACCGCTCCGAGTGGATGAGTTGGTTCTACAAATCAGGCTCTGAGGGCTATCCTGGACCTGTTTATCCCTACCCACTTGATGACCCACTTCCCTTCGTGGTACGTAACGGCTGCCACCCTCTAATACCCGCTTATCCTAAATTGAAAATGGAGCGGACTCAGCAATTTATCCGCTTACCGTTTAGCGATGTGATATCTAGTGGGAGAGGAATCGAAACTGCCGCCGAGGAAACCGATGAAAACCTTGTCCAAAAAAGGGGAGGCTGGGAAGTGGATATGTGGAGTTGGGGAGTTAGTAACGAATTTTACGGATTTTCATGGAGTTTCCCCGGCTTGAGATCAGCCTCCGCCATTATAGATGAACACAATACTTTTTCCCGCGTCGGCATTACGGAAAGCTGGGATTTCAATACTACTATTTCCTATGATTACAGCCAGGCAAGATTAATCACCTGGCTTGAACTTACAAACATAGGGACAGAGCCCTTCGATTACAATCCTTATGGAGATAACTACTTCAGTGTTCCAATGAATTTATACTGGCCCGGTAATCCTAAAAAGATATTCGCGCCTGCGCAGGTAATTACTGGTATCGACGGTTTAATACCATCCACCTTCGTTACCGAATTCGATACGCTTGTTATTGACACAATCGGTGGAGGCGGTGGATTAGGAGGAGAACTTTTCGCAGTTGTAGAAGTAAAATGGGAAAATATACTATATGATTACCTTGGATCAGTAATCACAATGGGAAGTGAAGATTCCATTCCAAGCCTTGCAGTTTATAAAGCCATGATGAACCTGCAGATGGAGGTTACCGAGGATGATACATTGATAACGGATATTGGGGATTCAAAGGTTTTCGATGGAGTAGTTGAAACC
Organism: bacterium; assembly: GCA_016935765.1. GTDB lineage: Bacteria > UBP14 > UBA6098 > JAFGQG01 > JAFGQG01 > JAFGQG01. The sequence continues at coordinate 41,603 of JAFGQG010000082.1, read as the reverse complement.
ACAGAAAAATTCAGTACACGTACTGCTACAGCTACTTTACTTGGCTTATCATCTGACATAAATGAAGGGCTTAATAAATTGACAACTAGCACCACAAGCAATGTGTACAGAAAATTCATAAATCATTTTGCTGACAATAAAGAAATGCTGATAACAGAGCGGCAACCAGCAGGTTATAACACCGGCGCGGACGGAGTCTTTTCCTGCAATAACCGCTGCGATTACACCTCCATCAGGGCTGCAAACAGGAGTTATGTAACTCTTATCTGTGTCTATCCTCACGAAACAGTTTATATGAACATGCTCAAGGAAACCCCCATCAGGGATGAAGAGGACATACCTTCCACAATCACCCATCCCTCAGACTCATTCTACTACCTGGGTGAGTTCATCGATCTTTACTCGCCCCTCGGTGATGGACCTCCCAAGATTGAGCAGTTCTATTGGGCTTCAGGAACTGTGGAATCCCTTTACCAGGTGGGAAAACTACCCAATAACGACTATGGTTCAAGGGTTTTACCTGAAGACTGCACCGACCCGGATGATTCTGTTGTTTGCTATGGAAGATGGCTGATTATCTCTTCCATCGACACTATAACCAATCCAGACAGGCTTGAATACTTGCCCGAACGTTCAGATGGTTCGAAATACCTGGGGGAAAATACCATCCTGAGACCGGGTGATGTCTTCATGTTTTATTACATCGCAGACCAGGATGCTGATACTCTCGAAGACCAGATGGAAGCTATTTTCGGAACGAATCCATATAATCCGGATACTGATGGAGATGGATTGCTGGATGGCTCTGAAATAATACAGGGTTTGGATCCTCTGAACCGGAACACCGATAACTCTTACTATAATGCTTATGATGGCGATGAAATTCACTTTCTGACTCAGACCGAAGGGATACGAGTACCTGTTGAAACCTTCGATGGAGACACAGTTTACCCGGATAGACCAAGTGGAAACCCCCCGGATAGCCTCTGTTGGGATGATGTTCTCAACCATTCTCCTAGAACTACGACTAGTCATTTTGACTTTGTACCATGGCTTTATAATTCCGGTGGTTACAACTCCCAGAACGATGATAAATATATGGATGCTAACCGGAACGGCCTCGCAGACTGGGTGGAAAAGTACTTCCGCGATCCAAACCTTTACTGGAATGGCAAGTTCATGGTTACATGGGATGGAGATGAATCCCGCTTCAATCCCTTCGGTTATACCGAAAATATTTGGGAAATGGGTAATATTGCCCGTGATAACGCATTCGGCTTCGAATTCATGTGTGATACCTTCACCTTTGTGGGTGATGGAAACAGAGCATTACAGGTTATTTGTGAAGATATTTCAGGAGAGGGTGCTGGAGTTTGGGATAATAGCTACGTGTATTTCAAACTGTTTAATGCCAATATAAATGTTTCGCAGGATATGGAGTTATCCTATCTGCTCTGGCCACGTACTGCCCTGGGTAAGCAGGTATGCATCGATTTTCTCTTCAGCGACAACACGCGCGCCATCACTGAATCTGCATTCGTAGATATAAACGGAGACAGAATGCATCCGGGATGGAGGTCTCTAAGCTTTCCCACAACAGGTTTTCATCGTGTGTTCGCCTCTCTCGCACCCTTTGCGGGTAAAACCATAACTGCGATCCTGGTTGGTTACGAGGATGATCCCAACTATAATGACGGACTGGTACACGCTTTTATTGATAACCTCAGTATTCAGAAGAAAAATATTATCATGAATTTTGGGATAGAGAATCATCCTCCCTCCGGCTTCAATACAAGCACCTTGGTAGGAGATGCGGTCGCATGCCGAGCCTGGGATAACAATCCGGGAACTCCACTTTGCACTCTCGCCTGCCTCCCTACTCCCGACCCGTTTTACACTACTTCGATCCCAATCGACACTTTTGCTTACGGTCCCCGGGATACTGTAGTTGAAGTAAACGCCTACCTTGATCCCTTCGATTTGAATATTACCGAAACCAGGAATCCCCAATTCACATTCTCCCTGCTGCCCGAAAACCTCGACTATCGCATCGATGAGTATACTATCCTTGGATACTATATTTGGCAGGAACACTCCCCACAGATGTACATTAACAGGAGTGATTTACAGCAGTTGAATCCCCCAAAAGTAGTGGTTGACCTGCTACTCATAAATCCCGAGACCAGCGATACGGTTTCTATGCTGGACTACCTCCGGAGCATTGATAAGCCTCTGGAGGATCAATTTGGCAACTCGCTCTTCCCCACCTGGAGAAACGAGAGTGACCCGGACGGAAATCTCGCCTGGAGACCTCTATCAGGTGATTTCTGGAGGTACATTGATGTTGTTTTACCGGATTTCCTCACCGATTGGATAGTAAAAGATATTCTGATCCGCTATGAAACCGACCTGCCGTGCGTGGGTAATTTGCGCGCATTCATTGACCAGGTTAGCCTCTTCCAGCGAAAGGATAAGGTCTATGTCTCACCTTATCACATCTCCTTTGGAGATAACCTTACTTCAACAGCTGATAATAACGGAGACAAAATTGTGGATGTTGAAGAAATTTCCATTCACAACATACCCGCTGCTTCACTGTACAGCAATTATGCAAAGATCACCTATGCCAGCCTTCTTCTCAGCAATTATATAGGACCCTGGGACTTTGAAGTCGAGTCTGGAACCGACGATACCACATGGCTCTGGTTCGCGTATGATCTAGTTACAGGTGATACATCCTGGAGCTGGTATATTGAATTCGCCATGGATACCACCGACTCGACATTTAAATTGCCAAAGGTCTGGATCGCTGATGAGGATATGTACACTACAGTCCTCGATGTGGATAGTTTCATGGTGTCCAATTTTAACGAGGAAGATCCTCGAATAATCTTTGGTTACGCTTCCAATGTTCCCGGTGATGAGGAAGATATTTACAACCCACGGATCTTGAATTGGAGAAATACTAATTCACCTAATGGATTATTGAACATAAAATCATCCTTTTCCGCGGGAACGGATAGCACTCTCCTTTTCGATATTAATAATGCTGAAACCTGTACACTATGCGCCAAGCAATGTCTTTTCATGATGTATTCCGCCTGGATTACGTGGGGAAGTTTTTCAATGGGTTATAAACTTACAGGAAAAGAGAATATCGAATGGATGCCTCCAGTGATAAATACTACTTCGGTTAATTTCAGGCATCCTGTTCCCACTCCCTTCCCTGATTCGACCCGGCTGGTGGAGTCTGTCTGGATAAAGACCGCTGGCGAAACCCAGGGTTACCTGGATAATTTCGTGTTGAGAAAAGCATTTTACCGTTCTTTCGAACCTGCTGAGATTACTCCTCCAATGATTGAGAACAATTTGATCTTCAGCGAGAATATTAATGCAGCGCTGGATACCTGTCAGATATACCATGTGGATGACGCTGGGTTACTAGCTCCTACTCCCACCCAGGGAGATCATTACTTGAAGATCTCGGGCGAGTTCAACGGCTTCAGCCCAGCAAGGTTCAGATACGACCTGTTCAAATTTCCTACTCCCAACGAACTTTTACTGACCACTTTCAGCAGCATTAATTTTAATATCTGCTATAATTTTACACCACCTTTAGCCTATGGTAACTGCATCGTCGATTTCGAACTCATGCTCGAAGACAGCACCATCGTTTACCTGTACGAATATTGCTTGCGGGACCACAGGGGATTCTTGTACGAACCCACAACTCGCAGGGATCCGGTTGGTCACTGGGAAAACGTTAATGTAAACCTATCTCCGCTGCCCGAAAATACAAAGGTTAGAAAGATATCGGTGTTCTTTTACAAACCGAATATTGTTATGCCTGGTGATTACGAAATTTATATAGATGAACTGCTGATAAGTTTTTAGTGGATTATTAATTTACAACAGTTATCTCGTCTTTAACTCACACAAAGTAAAAAAAGAATATTTGTGAGAAATGGAGGTTACCATCACCAACCTACTCGATAACGTAAAGCAACTTATATATATCCCCGTTCGATTCGTCCATCGTGAAAACTTCATTCGTGACGGGATCGAGCATGAAGCGCCATAGCTGCGGTACTTCCTCCCCACCGAGGTTCAGCGCGATATCCGAACTGTTCCAGTTGAACAGGTAATATTGGTCTCCAATCTTCGGCGCGAAAAATAGCCAGTCATAACCATCTGTAAATACCGTGGTAAGGAGCGTTACATCCCCATCGAATCCTTCCTCGAGTACAGAAATGTCATAATCCAGCGTGTAATTAGTAGCGAAGTAAAGCGCATTTGATCCATCTTCCGCTATTGCGCTTGTAGTATTCGGGAAACCTTCCAGGCTCATGAACCCGCTAACTCCTGCATCCTTGTCACACCTCCATACGATCGAGGCATCGTGGTCGGTAATGAAAAAATCGCCATCTGCCGCCAGTCCTGTACTTACACGCATCGGGTGGTCAGGTTCCCCGGTCTGCGTAGGTATATTACCCCATCTATAATACAGCATATCATCCTGGTAGAATAAATACATGACTACGTGATTGTCGCCATTGTTTGTGTATAACCAGACACTGCCATCGGGGCAAACCTGCATTCGCGTTCGGTAAAAAGTGAAATAGGACGCTCCGGCAGTGGTAGCGTCAAAAACAGTATGGAGTTGATTGTCCGAAGCCCATACTCTCAAGGATTCCGCAACTGGATTCGCATAGAGTATCCATATATAATCCTCGGATTCGTACACAAAATTCAGTATGAAATACACCCAATCGTTGGCATCACAACCCAGATCAGTAAAATCCCCGGCAGCGCCCTCGTACCCTAACGCTGCTGAGAGATTCGAAGGTCTGAATCCAATGTCCGTTATAACCCCTTCATTGTCAATGTGATAGAATCTCTGAGTATCGACATGATTCTCCTTGTCCATAAAATAGAAACCACCATTACCGTCAGGGGCAAAGATAGGTTCTGCTATGAACAATCCCTCGATGACTTTAGAAGCGACTAATTCAACCTGCTGTGTTGCTGTATATTCATCACCGTTCCCATCATCCCCGTTTGTGCCTTTGTCAGAACAGCACAGATTTAATAAAAAACTAGGAATAATAAAAACCGTAAAGATAATTATGAATTTTCGCATACCCTTCTCCATATCATAAATAAGTATTATACGATAATATCAAATTTAACCATTAATAATCAATAAATCATTTTTTATTTGGCTAAACTAATATAAGTAAAAGAACTAAGTAACAAAATATAAAAATGTGCTTTTTTTCTTGCGTATTATTATATTAGATTTTATAATGTGATTTAACATTTGAATAACATAGAGATATTTAAAATAGTTAATATGGTGCAAATAATCTAAATATTGTAAAAGAAAGGCTGAAAGAAACCCTCAAGGAAATCTTATTTTTATTTTCACGCTTTCCACAGTGCTATTCTGATTAATTCTTTATCAAGTAATTCAATTATACAATTATTACAAAACAAAAAGGAGCAAGAATGCGTAGGACATTAATAATCATTTTTATTTTATTTTGTTTTAGCATGTCTTTTGCCGTTCCTCGCCTGGTGAATTACCAGGGGAAATTAACAAATACTGCTGGCGTCGGCATAAACGGCACGAGGAACATACAATTCACAATATTCCCAGCAGCAACAGGCGGTGGCTCATTATGGACGGAAACTCACTGGAATGCCCCGGTTACTAATGGGCTTTTCGATGTTGTTCTTGGAAGCGTAAATCCTATTAATCTTGATTTTGCAGGTGGACCATACTACCTCCAGATTTCAGTAAACGGAGACGCTCTCATTCCCAGGCAGCAGTTAGTCTCGGAGTTTTTTGCTATCAGGGCTATTTACGCAGACTCAGTGGGGCACCTTGAGAACGCTATCATGGAAGGAGATAATATTTCTCTCCTTACTAATGATGTTGGATATATAACTGATGCTGATTGGGACACACTCCAGGCTTACTCAGACACCACTCACACACATGGTTTTACCGACCTGACCGGGGCAGCAACAGATGCCCAGGTTCCTGACAACATTACCGTCGATTTCGCGGCTCAAGCCGGCGCGGTTGACTGGGGTGACATCACCAATATACCCCCCGATATTGATGATGGCGACGATTTCGACACGGTAATCGCGCATTGGGGTAACTTGAGAAACATTCCCGCTGGTTTTGCGGATAATATCGATAACATAGATACCACTAAAGCTGATTGGGATGATTTGAAAAATATACCATCAGGCTTCGCGGACACCATTGACAACGTAGATACCACTATAGCATACTGGGGTAACATAAGGAACATGCCTCCTGAATTTGCTGATGCTGACGATGCGGTAGATGATAACGATTGGGCGTATGATACAGGTGCCGGCTTGACCGGAGCGATCTACCACACGGGGCAGGTTGGAATCGGTGTACTATCTCCTGAGGAGCAACTTCACGTGAATGGTAATGTGAAGATTCTCGGAGGTATGGATTTCGGGAACGGTTTCGGCGACAAAAGCCAGGTTCTTACCGTAGATAGTCTTGGTTTATGTGACTGGCAGAATTTGGGGGAAATCGGCGCGATCGATCTTCCGGACCTGGGAGATGTAAATACCGTTGGACTCGTGGATGGTCAGGTGCTTAAATGGATAGCGATCGCAGGCGAGTGGCGCCCTGCTAACGACGTTGGCGGCACTACCGGCGCGGATAACTGGGGAACCCAAGTAGTCACTACCGATACATCCCTTCTCGGTGACGGCACTCCAACTGATTCTTTAAAAATAAATTGGGCAGCAGTCACTGATTATTTTGAGAATACTGTTACTTTAAGCGACCTTGCAGATGTGGGTGACGTCGGCGTTACTGACGCGCAAGTACTCACATGGGTGCAGGCAGCAAACGAATGGCGACCCGTATCAATAGGTCCCGGCGGTCTCGGAGATAACTGGGGAACTCAGATCATCATCCATAACAACTCTATAATCGGCGATGGTACACCCGGCAATATTCTCGGTGTTAACTGGGACACTCTTAGCGTTTACGAGGATTCATTTGTCGTCCTGAACGACCTCCAGGATGTAATGATCGGCGCAATAGAGCATGACCAGGTTCTTGCCTGGGATAGCGACGACAGTCTCTGGAAACCACGCACCGACAACGATGCGGACATGGACAACGAGCTTATCGATTCACTTATATGGGAGCCGGTCGATGAGGATGATACCCTCTGGAATACTCTCAGAATTGTCGAACACTCCATCGAACTCGACATGTTCCTTCCTTTGGATAAGGACGATATATCGGACAATAGTATTAACGAACTTCTAGATGTTGATACTTCCGGAGTGGAATTCTGCAACCTCCTTCACTGGGATAGCACAAACTGGGTACCGATGTCCCAGCAGGAATTGTTCGCGAACCATTCCATTGGTGACCTTGGGGATGTAGTAATAGATGAAGGCGATCTTGAATTTGGCGATTTCTTTATATGGTGGATCGATTCCACATGGTCTTCCCAGGCTAATGTATTCGATCTTCTCAACCTATGGGCAGATGAAGGCGGATACATTGCGCCTGTAACCGAAACACCAGGTATAGAATATGTGGACTTCCATATTTTTGAAAAGGATACAACCTGGGGATTGTATTTTTACGATCAAAACGATGCTTACGCTGGTGAATGGTATGGTATGTATTTAGCCAGGTTTGGTGATGCTGCGTCCGATGGATATGGAATTCGTTCTGCTGCAGGTACTGCAGAGGGGATTGCACCCGGAAGCGAATTCTACGGAATGTATGGAGAAGCAAGCGGTGGCAGCAGGGTTTATGGTATTTATGGAGATGGTGAAACTCCGGGCGCGGGTGGAACAGGATACGGTGTTTACGGTCGTGGTAAAACTTATGGCGTTTACGGATACGGAACCGGCTCAAACAGCTATGGTGTTTACGGTAAAGCAGGAATGTATGGAACTTACGGACATGCAACTGCTACTAACGGTATCGGTATCTATGGGGAAGCAGATGACGGGTTCGCTGGTTATTTCGAAGGAACCAAAAGCTACTTCAGCGGTGATGTAGGGATAGGAGAGGAGAATCCTTCGGCAAAACTCGAGGTCAATGGCAGAATCAAAGACAAAACCGGATATGTAATGCCCGTCGGGACTATTCTTCCTTACGGAGGTTCTTCAGCTCCTGAAGGATGGTTCCTATGTAATGGCTCATCAACAGACTCCGCAACTTATTTAGAGCTTTTTAATGTTATTGGTTATAATTATGGAGGAAGTGGCAGCTCATTTAATTTGCCTGACCTTCGTGGTCGAATTCCTGTTGGGAAAAGTACCTCAGACTCAGAGTTTGATAACCTTGGTGAAACCGGCGGTGAAAAAGACCATACATTAACAATAGCGGAAATGCCCAGTCATGACCATGGAGGTTCTACATCACACAATGGCGGGCATAACCATGAGACCGGTTTTGATGACGGAGGGGGCGGCTCGGGCGGCTCACATATTACAGTCAGTAATGCAAATTGTGGCTCAGGTTACGGTTGTGGAATCAACGGTTGGGAAGAAACTACATGGGATGGAAATCATAGCCATACTATATATTTTGAAGGTGGAAACGACTCCCATAATAACATTCAACCCTATCAGGTGGTAAATTATATCATAAAATATTAAAGCATAATGTGGTTCAAATAATAAAAAGCGAAATGAGGAAATCATGCGCAAAATTTTATCAGTTGGTTTTGTACTAATCCTAATATCAAGTGTCTGGGCAGTACCAAGGCTTATCCCCTACCAGGGGAAATTAACGGATACCGCTGGTGTTGGGATAAACGGCACCAGAGACATTCAGTTGAGTATATTCCCTGCCCCCACTGGCGGAGGAGCGATATGGACCGAAACCCACTGGAATACCGCAGTTACTAACGGATTGTTCGACGTGGTGATGGGAAGTGTTACTCCACTTAACCTTGATTTTTCCGCAGGACCTTACTACCTCCAGGTTTCTGTAAACACTGACGCATTGATCCCCAGGCAGCAATTGCTTGCGGAAGTATATGCTATCAGAGCCATCTATGCGGATTCCGTAGAGATTCCCGATAATGTCATGGTCGAAGGAGATAGTATATCACTTCTATTCAACGATGCAGGTTTTATAACTACTGTTAACTGGGATACGCTTGATTTCTATTCACTTATCGGGCATACACATGATTTTACGGATTTGACTGGTAACGCGACCGATGCCCAGATACCGAACGATATCACTATCGATTTTGCAGCTCTCGCTGGAGCTGTAGAATGGGCTGATATTTTAAATATTCCTCCTGACATTGACGACGGTGACGATTTCGATACATTAATTGCGCATTGGGGAAACGTTAGAAATATTCCACCAGGTTTTGCTGACAATATCGATAACGTCGATACCATGATCGCCCACTGGAGCAGTTTAAGAAACATACCTGCGGACATCGACGATGGTGACGACATCGACACATTCATTGCGCACTGGGACAGTATTAGGAATATACCACCGGATTTTGCAGACGGTAATGACGCGTCCGGTGATAACGACTGGGCATACAGTTCAGGGAGTGATCTCACTGGCGAGATTCATCATGACGGCAACGTCGGAATAATGGTGGCGGATCCCGCCTGGCCCCTGCACGTTGCAGGAACTCCGGGTGGTTACGCTATATTCTCTGAAGGCAATATGCTTATTAACAGCGGACTGGATTTTGGCGAAGGATTTGGCGATTCAAATGAAGTTCTCATGGCTGACGGACATGGCAACTGCGACTGGACTACGCTTCCTTCAACGGGTAATATCGGCGACCTTCTCGACGTGGACGTCTCAGGCGTGCTTGATGGTCAGGTACTTAAATGGATAGCAGCAGCACATGAATGGCGACCTTCAAATGACATCTCAGGAACAGGGAGCACCGGCGATAACTGGGGAACACAGTTCGTCACCAGGAACTCCTCCTTAATCGGAGATGGAACTCCCTCGGATACGTTGGGTATAGATTGGAATTCCGTTTTGGCTTATGTACAGGGAAATGTGGACCTTGGAGACCTCTTCAATGTAAACACTGCCGGGGTAGCAGATGCTCATGTACTCACCTGGGTGGCTGCCGCGAACCAGTGGAGACCTGTAGCAATAGGTCCCGGTGGACTCGGCGATAACTGGGGCACTCAGATAGTTATACACAATAATTCACTCATTGGGGATGGTACACCGGGAGCCCAACTACGTGTAAACTGGGATACGCTTGGGGCTTATTTCGATACTACCATAGCCCTCAATGACCTCGCTGATGTAACGATAGACACACTCGCTGAATACTTTGTCCTTAGCTGGGACGACGATGACAACCAGTGGAAACCACGTCTCGACAACGATGACGACCCATACAATGAACTACTCGATTATATGCTATGGGAACCTCTCGATGAAGAAGATGACACACTCTTTAATACGCTTAGAATAGTTGAGCATGGCGATCAATGGGATGTTGTCATTGAAGTAACTAAGGACGATCTGTCGGACAACAGCATCAGCAATTTGAGTGATGTGGATACTATGGGTGTTGAGTACTGCAATCTTCTTCACTGGGATAGCACCAACTGGGTGCCTTATTCCCAAATTGAAATGTTTGATAACCATATTATCAACGACCTGGGTGATGTCGATATTACAGAGCCTCTTGAACCGGGTGATTTCCTGGTCTGGACCGCGGATTCCGTCTGGGAAGCCGTTGTAAGTATTTTTGATATTGTGAACCTTTGGCAGGATGTCGGAGGTAACATGGAACCACTTGATATTTATAATGAATATGTAGATTTTAAGATATTTGAGAAGGATACAACCTGGGCTTTATACCTTTATGACACAAACTATGGTAGTTCCGGCGAATGGTATGGAATGTATCTGTCGCGCTACGGGGCGGCTGCTTCTGATGGTTACGGAATACGTTCCATTGCAGGTACTTCTGGTGGAGTAGCCCCGGGAAGCGAATTTTACGGTGTGAAGGGTGAAGCCCATGGTGGCAGCATGGTTTATGGAATTTACGGATATGGTGATGACCCCGGCGCTGGCGGAGTAGGATATGGAGTATATGGTCGTGGACACGATGCCGGTGGTTTTTTCTACGGACCTGACAACGACGGGGAAGTAGCCTCCCTGAAACTACAATCAGGATCGCAATATATGCTCCTGGATGGTAATGAGATAGACGCTATTGATGATATATTAATGCTTCAGAACAACTCCGGCATGGGTACTGCCATCAGGAAAGGTGGATTTAGCCTTGGGTCTGACAGCTCCGATGACGATGCTCTTTTACAGACATTTTCCATACAACTTGCTACCGATTCACTCCTGAACAGCGCTTACCACAGCCATACCGGTGCGCTGATATACACAACCTTGAACGGCACATGGGGCACCGGTAAGCTTCGCACACGTATCGCAGACAACTGGCGAAGTTACTATGAGGAAGATGCAATGTGGGTTGGATACAACGAATCTTATGTTCGCGGGAATCTTGGTGTAGGAACTGAAGACCCTGATGGAAAACTGCATGTTAGTTCGGGAAATGCAGGAACATTGGACCAGAGCTTTTTTGCTAATGGAACCATGGCTGCATCAGGACCGGGTGGTGCGAGATGGCAATCATTTACTGCGGGTGTTAGTGGTTACATGGTGAGGTTTTCTATCTATTTCTTCGATGATAGATGTGAAATAACCTTTCGCATTTACTCGGGAAATGGAACAGGTGGAACTTTGCTAACTGAATTCGTGGTACCTGCTTCCGATATTACTGGCCAGCATTGGGAAGACTTTTACGTTCCCAGTCCACCTTATTTGAGTAATGGGAGCCAATACACCATCCAAATTTACAATTCAGCAACCTCAGGAACATTCGGATGGATGGGTGGAGGTGACAGTTACCCCGGTGGACAAAGCGAAGGTACTGGTGATCACTCATTCAGAACCTATATGTCGAGTGTCACTACGGCTGATTTTTTGGTCGACGGTGAAGGCAATGTAGGTATAGGAACTGCCAATCCTGATGCGCGCCTTGAAATAAACGCCCTTGGTAATTGGTCATGGACTGAAGGAAACACTAACCCGCTCGAAATATGGAATGGAAATGAAGCATTATATATGGGCGCTGACGATGATGATAACCGTTCATATATCCAGGCAGTTGGGAATAGCGCAACACACGACCTGGTGCTGAATCCCAGGGGCGGCGATGTCGGCATCGGGGAGGATAATCCCGAAGCCACCCTCGATGTCAAGGGAGATGTAAAGATGTTCGGTGAATGGGATTCGTGGACGGTTTCTTATGGCGCTGGTTATGCAGCTACAGGCTCGAATTCCTGGAACTACACAGCAAGTACTGACCTAATAGTTGTAGTCTATATAACTGCAGATGGCACAATGCATGGAAAGGCTTATCTCGATTCTCCTGCTGGAACAAGGCGTTGCAGCGCGCATGTTAATACTCTGAGTGATACACGCATAAGTACCGCATCCATGACCTGCCCGGTCAAAAAGGGTGATTCTTACAGGCTAATATTGTATGACGATTGCTGGAGTTGCGAGGATCCAATACAAGCAAGGATCAGTGTCCTTCCGCTGGGACATGATTAAAAAGAATTTTATGAAAATTGTGAATCTAAAAATAATTATAACGAGGCGGTATTAAATGAAAAAACTAAAAATTTCGTTGCTTCCTATTGTCATACTCATGCTGATATTCAGCATTGTGTGGAGCCAGGTTAATGATCAGGAGGCTGGTATTCCAGCCTTGAACTTCCAGGATAAAATATCCCTGGCGGAAGTGATAACTTTAGAAAATGCTCTAAATGGAACTGGTGATATCTACATCATCTATTCACTCCATTCGAGGGAAGGTAACCTTCTCGAAAACAGGCTTGTCCCACTTACCATGAATGGAGAAGAAATCGAGTTACTCGGCAAGATCAATTTCACATTGTCCGAACTTCCTAAATGGGAAACATGGGATAACTTCCCTGAGTATGGTTCTGATGATATCTCGGCTTTCTCCTGCAGCAGAACCGTCAGGGATGACCATCAATCCGGTTTCTCAACAAGCAGAGCTGCTCCAAACCTAAATATTGCACTAAAGGACAATAATCTACTATCACTGAATCTGGTCTATATTGATGAGGATAAAGTAAACCTCGTAGAACACACGCAACTCACACTTCAGCAGGTTTTTGACAAACAGACGACTTTCTTGCTGACCGGGGAGGAGCTGAACGACTGGTATTGCCCGGATGAAAGCAGGATCGTCTTAATGAGCCACTTCTATCTCGAAGTCGATGATGATGGGAATGCAAACATATCCCTATTACACAAACCTTTATCATGGGGAAACTCCTCGGAAGGCCTTTTCGTGAAGAACGAATGGAAAGGTGGAAGGAAATGGGTCGGATACAATTCGTTTGAGGCATCTGCGCTCGCGATCGATGAAACCGACTATACCGGAAATCGATGGAAAGCTTCGGTCTTCGCGTCACCAAATCAAGTTAATTCAAAGTTATCCGGTGGTATGGGTTTATCTTTTGATATTTCAAAAATGGCGTGGTTCGGCGCTGCTTATTTTGATGGCGGAGCCCCGATCGCTTCCACTGAACCTTACACCTACATCATTGAAACTCAATGTAATACATACGATCTTTCCGATCTACATTACCCAACTTCAAAAATCCGCAAACACGAATATCTTGAAAACATAACCCCAGAGGCGAAAGCCATCTTGGGATTAAACCCCTCAAGAAAGGACTCGGATGGAGATGGAATTCCAGACGGTATTGAAATTGTTATGAATTCGGATCCGTTAGATCCTAACACGGAGGGCAAGGAATACAACGATTTCCAGATGTATTTCGAGATGGGTATGTTCCCGCCAATTCACAGGAGGGATACTATTCCTGTTGTTTCACCGGAACCCCAAATTTATCCCGGTGACATTACTCCATCCAGCACATTCAGACCACAGATCTATCGTAGCCCAGGCACACCGATTCAATTCAAGGTAGAACGCTTAATAAAAAAGGGCATGGAAGCTGAAGCTCTTGAAGTGAAGAATCGCGCGGTGAGGATGTTCGTTTACAAGCATTATGGTGAGGATGGACTCACGAGGCTTGCGGATAGGGAGCATACTCCAGCGATCATGAGGTTTGTTGAGGAATGGCCTGACTACTATGGGGATGAGGATCCTGACTGGGACGGTATCCCAACCCTTATGGAGGACTGGGGGCATCTCTTCGGCGGCATGAACTTCGATGATTACGGCGCTCATTACTGGGACAGGCTTGTGTTCATTGCCGAGTATTTCCCAACTGGATATGATGGGAGTCCTCCATCTCTTTGGAATTACTTGTACGAGGATCCCGCAACGGGTTTCAAATTTGTAAAAACGAATCCGGAGCCTCCGCTTGTACCAGGAGCGCTGGATGGTTTCGACACTGATGGCGATGGTCTGGATGACTACTTCGAGTATCTCTGGAACAGTTGTCCGTTGCTGCAGCATTCGGATAACACACCCGGTGCCAAAACTGACCATAAGAAGATATACCAGGAGTTTTATGCTCCCCGTCCTGATTGGTTAGCAGAATACCAGGATTGGGATGGAGACGGCATCCCCAACGGCGCTGAGATTTACTTTCAGGCTAACGTTTGCGGCTGGCAGGGCGACCCCTTCTGCGCATCCTCCGACTGGGACCAGTACGATGACCGGCTCGAGTGGATGAGCTGGTGGTATAAAGATGGTTCATTCCCCTATCCCCTGGACGATCCGCTGCCTTATGTTATAAGAAACGGACCACACCCCTTAATCCCTGCTTACCCGGTAGTTAAAATTGTTCATACAAGTGATAAACTCCGTATGCCATTCAACAGCAATTTCACATCCGCCAGAGGGATATCAGGTTCAAGTTCCCTCACTGCTGAAGTAGAAAATAAGGGTGGTTGGGGTTTCTCTTTTAAATTCGGTTTTATACCAATGATTAATCCGACAGCAACTGCAGAAAATAAAGCAAAGGCAACAAGTTCAGTGACTAATGCCTGGAATATGACTTCGACGACTTCGTACGACTATAGCCAAACCCAGGTTCTTAATTGCTTCAAAATAAAAAATATCGGGACAGAACCACTGGATTATAATCCTTATGGAGATGATTATTTCAGTCAGAAAATAAATATATATTGGCCTAACGACTACCACAGGATATTTGCGTATAACCAGGAGATTACCGGTATCGATGGGTTGATCCCGTACCAGAATGGAGAACCGGATTTACCTGATTCACTTCCCTATGCTTTTGTAAACGTACTAAGAAACCTGGTTGGTATCACTGTTGAAATCGGTAATACTGACAATGAAATGCCCAACTTTGATAGATTTACTGGTTTCTGCACAGGCACTTCTATCGCGAATAGTATTATAAGTTTCTTTTTACCTGTTACACCAGGTATAGGTTGGGCAGCGGCAAAAATTGCTATAATTGCGGAACTGGTTTCAGGTTCGATCCTGGTATCCCAATATGAAAATGATTTGTACCGGGATTTCATCGATGACTTTGAAAAAGCATCAGAGATGTCATGGGTTACTTCTGTGCCACCTTCCTATAACACTGGAACAGATGGTATTTTCAGCCCGGATAATCCTTGTGACTGGACCTCCATACAGGCAGCTCATAGAAATTATGTAACCGTTATGTGCCTCTATCCGGGAGATAGCGATCTGGAAAATTTGCTGAAGGAATCACCTATTAAACCAGAGGGCGAACGCTCATCACCAAGCGATTCATTTTACACTTTCAATGAGTTTATCAAAGCCCATACCGGTACTAAAATAGAGGAATTCGAGTTCGACACTTTAAGTTCAATGGACACACTTACAAGGATCGGATGTTTCCCCAATGTATGGTACAATGACACACTTCTTCCTGTCTATACCTATTGCGATACTTTAACTACTTTTGGGAAATGGATAATAATTTCCAGTATTGATACTATTGCTGAACCTCACAGGCTTGCTGATATACCTGATAATCCTGCTACGGGAGAAAAGTATCTTGGCGGCAGCACTGTTCTTAAAAAGGGAGATATCTTCATGATCTATTACGTTCATGACCAGGATTCTGATTCTCTCGAAGATAGACTTGAGTACGTCTTTGGTACAAATCCAAATAACAGGGACACAGATGGAGACAGGCTTGGTGATAAATTTGAACTATCCCAGGGATTGGACCCGCTGAATCCGAACACGGACAATTCCTACTATGATGCCTGGGATGGAGATGAAATACAATTTTTAGATAGATCTGAAGGTACGAGGCTGCCAGTAGGATTACAGGGTGGAGACACTATCATGCCCCCCAGAGACGCATGGGATGATTTTCTGATTGGAAGCCCCCGGGTCAATGATGATGGTCACCTTGATTTTGTACCTTATCTATACAACGCAGGCGGATTCAACTCGAAGACCGATGACCAATATATGGATGCGAACATCAATGGTGTGCCTGATTGGCTTGAAAAATATTTTCACGATCCGATGGAAAGATGGGAAGGCAGATTCAAGATCACCTGGGATAGCCTCCAAACAATTGAATATCCCTGGGGTTATAAGGATAATATCTTCGAATTCAGAAACGTTGATTATGATCCCGCAATAACTACTCATTTATGTGACCGCGTAGAATTGCCTGATGGTAATGGGGTTCTCGAAGTAATCTTCAAGGACGAAAGTGAGGATGCTGACATCTGGGCAAATTCCTACGTCTATTTCAAGTTGTTCAATTGCGAAATAAAAGTTGATAAATCCATGGAATTGTCCTACGATCTCATGCCATTGACCGCAAATGGGAAATTAGTATGTATCGACCTCCTATTTGAAGAGGGTTTCAGGTCTATTGTAGTTGACAGCTTCTTTGATGTAAACGGAGTACGTATGCATCCAGCTTGGCGACCTCAGGAGTCAGTTGAAACCGGCGAATTCCATCATGTGGTTGCCTCGCTATCGCAATTTGAAGGAAGCACCATAATCGGCATCCTTTTAGGTTACGAAGACCAGCCAAACGACATAACCGGACGCGTACATTGCATGATAGATAATTTGACAATCAGGGTTAAAAGCATCGTTCTCGATTTTGAACCTGAGAACCAACCTCAGGAAGGTTTCAATCAAAACGTCTTTGCGGTTCCGCCTTTCAACGTAATTGCCTGGAATAATAATCCAGGAGTTCCGGTCTGCTCACTCGCGAATCTCCCTGACCCGGATCCAACCGCTACTACATCGATCTCAATCGATACTATGCGCTTTGGCCCTGCTGGAAGATGCTATGAAGTCAGCGGTTATGTACCACTTCTCGAAAGGGTGAAGGATGAAACTGAATATCCAAATTTCATGTTTTCGCTATTACCTAAATATCTTGAATATCGTATTGAAGACTGCACTAATTTGGGTTATTATATCTGGAATGAATATATGCCACAATACCAGATCGTCCGCGATGACCTGCCCCAGCTTAATCCACCTCAAGTATTAATAGACCTCCTTCTCGAGGATCCTGAAACAGGCGATCAATTCTATATGCTCGATTATTTGGATGGTTTGAATATTGTCGGGAATGACCAGTTCGATAATCCATATTTTCCTAATCGCCGGAATGAGATCGATCCAGATTCAAATCTCACATGGAGACCTGTCTCAGGGAACTTCTGGAGATATATCGATTACGAACTACCTGACATTCTCGAAGGACTTCTTATTCAGGATGTGGTAATCAGGTACGATGCTGATCTACCCGTTGCAGGAAACCTTCGGGCATTTATAGACCACGTATCGATCTTTCAGAGAAAGGAAGAGGTCTATGCCGATCCCTACGGTATAAAAGTACATTTCGGTGACCAGTTAATGGACAGATATGATAATAACGGCGATACCCTGGTCGAATGGGAAGAGATGAACGTACACAAGATCCCTGAAGGCAAATTATATGATGCATTCACAATAAAAACCTATGCTTCTTTGATGTACGACAACAATTTAGGACCATGGTCATTCGATGTTGATTCGATTACTGGTGATACCACCTGGCAATGGTATATTGTTGATCCCATTTTTGCTGATACAGCGCTGAGTTGGTACCATGAATTCGCTTTTGATACCCTTGATTCAACCTTCAAACGCGCGCAGACCTGGATAGATGACGAGGATAGCTTTACAACACTGATCGACGTGGATGAATTTATGGTCGCTAATTTTGATGATGAAGATCCCAGGCATATTTTCGGATACCAAAGCAATATTACCGATGATATCAACGATATCTTCCACCCGAGAATCCTCTGCGAGAGAGAACTCGAAGGTGATAATGGGATACTCCATATAAAGACCGATTTCGATTTCGGATATGACAGTACACTACTTTTCGATGTAAACCAGGCTATACCATGCACGCTGTGCACTAAGCACTGTCTTTTCCTTATGTACAAGGGATGGAAAAACTCGGGTGAGATATATCTCGGATACAAACTGCAGGGACGCTCGAATATTAAGTGGTTTACGGGTATTGACGGAATTATTCCAATTAAATACCGGTTTCCAGTTCCCCCAAATCCATATCCTGATTCCACCAGGATAGTTGAATCTGTCTGGATAAAAACAAGTTCGGATGCCAACGGTTATATTGACGATTTCAGTCTTAGACGCGCATTCTACCGTTCCTTTGAACCCTCTGAAGTAGCTCCTGCAACACTTGAAAATAACCTTGTTCTAAATGAGAACATCAACACTGGAGTCGATGAATGTGAGATCTACCATAAAGATGATGCCGGTTTATTAGCTCCTCCTCCTACTCAAGGTGACCACTATCTCAGGCTTACTGGAGAATTCACTGGTTATAGCCCCGCGAGGTTCAGATACGTTATCTATGAATTCCCGTTCCCGAATGAATTACTCATCACAGCGCAAGCAGGTCTGAACTTCTGGATACTTTACAACTTCGATCCACCAATGGCGCCCGGAAACGCAATCATCGATTTCGAGTTATTACTTGATGGAGGAGGTACTGCCTGGTTGTCCGAATACTATCTTCTCGATGATAATAACGTACTCTACACACCACACCTTAGAACTGATGCCACCGGACATTGGATAAACGTGAACGTTTCACTTGCGACTCTACCAGCAGATAGCAAAATCTCAAAGATCGCCATTTCTTTCAAGAAGCCTACAGTCGTTACACTAGGAGATTATGAAATCTATATAGATGAACTGCTAATAACATTTTAAATATAGAAATCATTGATGCATTAATATGGAGGTATAGAAAAATGTCGAATATTTACAAATTACAAATCTCATTATTCATTATGCTATTATTGCTTGTTTTCTCTCTTGGAACAACACTGAGCGCTAAAACCGCACCGGGGCAGGAGCAAAAGGCAATTCAAGCTGAATTAAACGGTAAATTGACCATTGACCAGTATAATACTACGAGCGCAGTTCTCAACATTCAAGCGATGCCCCTGGATAATATTTCCTATCACACTGCCAAGATAACCTGGGAAGCCACCATATATTCCTTTGATAGTTATAGCTTCAAAGGAAATAAGATCGATTTCGAAACATTCCAGGGAAACTCCGAGTTCGTTGTGTATATTCCGCCTGGTCAGGGCGTCGATCTGGAAATCATACTCGAATTAAAAGGGAAACCGACACCTGATTCAAAATTCGATCTTAGAGTTGTTTCTTCCACCCCGGAGAATGAAAACCAGCAAAACAATCCCGAAGTATTATCTGTGTATAAAGAACTGGTGCTTACAGGATCTGCGGAACATGTTGCTGCGCAGGCATTACCTACTGAGTATTCTTTGTTGCAGAATCATCCAAATCCATTTAACGCCTCAACTAATATTCAGTTCGCTCTACCCGTTGATAGCCAGGTTAAAATCCGGATTTACAACGTGCTTGGTAATGAAATGGTGACTCTGTTGAATACTGAAATGCCTGCGGGTTATCACAGGGTAACCTGGAATGGCAGCGATTCCCATGATAATTCAGCAGCATCCGGTATCTACTTTGCTAAGATGGAATCGGGAGATTTTTTAAACATCATCAGGATGGTTATGATAAAATAATGAAGACCTTTAAATTCAATTATTTTTACTGTGCAGTTATAGTTGCACTTACTTTAATGTTAAGTAGCGGTTGTTCGCATAAAGCTTCTGTTGAGGAGTCAGCCGCCAAACCAAATGTAATCGTGAATGAAAGCGACAAGGGCAGGGAAATTTCATTAAGTATTGGGCAGGTTCTGGTTATCCAGTTAGAAGCTAATCCAACTACAGGGTACACCTGGGAATTCGAAGGTGATAGTTTTATTCTTAAACAGCTAGATGAACCGAAATTTCAGTCTGAAACAGATATGGTGGGAGCTCCAGGAGTACAAGAGTTTTCTTTCAAAGTTACCGGAAGAGGACAAGAAATTCTAAACCTTGTTTATCATCGTCCCTGGGAAAAGGACACTATCCCTGCTGAAACCTTCTTTATTACGATAAGAGTAAATTAAAGTAACAACAAGCGATTGGTTTATTGAGTATGGGGTTCTTTTCCTTAAGCAATTCTATATCATCATTAGAAGAATACATTTTTCAGTAGTGTTTCCTACTATGTTATTTGAAAGCAGGAGATACCCATATTTAAAATCTATCCACTATCTTATTATTTGATAAACATTCTCAATAAATTGGGTAAATGGTTTTTATAAATATTTATAATAAATATTGACAAACTGTCATTTTATAGTATTATTTTTATTGTTAATATATACTGGATAATTAACAGGGATTAAATAAAAGCCCTGTTCTTGCCATTGGACCAATAATAAGGGAAGTAAATCACTGAAATAAAAAAATGAAAGGAATTTGTAATGAGGAAAATCTTGATATTGGTTTTTATTTTGTTCATTGTTGTTAATACAGGAGCTGTTCCGAGGCTTATACCTTATCAGGGTAAACTCACCAATACAGCAGGGGTTGCAATCAATGGAACACGGAACATTCAGTTCGCGATATACAGAACACCTACTGCCGGACCAGGTATATGGAATGAAACCCATTGGAATGTCCAGGTTACTAATGGGCTGTTTGATGTAGTGCTGGGCAGTGTATCTCCGATGAATCTTGATCTTGCGGATGGACCATACTATCTCCAGGTCGCGGTAAATGGAGACGCCTTGATCCCAAGGCAGCAGCTACTCACTGAGTTCTACGCTATTCGTGCTATATATGCCGACTCAGTCGCGCACATTGATGACGCGATAATGGAGGGTGATAGTATTTCCCTCTTAACAAATGATGCCGGCTACATAACTGAAGCTGACTGGGATACCCTTCAAGCTTATTCTGATACAGCACACACACATGATTTTTCGGATTTAACCGGTGCAGCCACAGACGGACAGATCCCAAATGACATAACTATCGATTTCGCAGCCCTGGCAGGAGCTGTCCAATGGGGCGATATTATAAATATCCCTCCGGACATCGATGACGGCGACGACATAGACACTTTCATCGCGCGCTGGGGAACCCTGCGGGACATTCCTGGTGATATCGCTGATGGTGACGACCTCGACACTTTCATTGCAGACTGGGATAGCATCAGAAATATGCCAGCAGACTTTGCGGATGGGAATGATGCATCAGGTGACAATGACTGGGTTTACGATACAGGAAGCGGTTTAACGGGGGCGATTTACCACACTGGCCAGGTTGGGATTGGAACCACATCACCAGAGTATCCACTTCATGTAGTAGGCGCTCCGGGTGGATACGCTTTCCATTCTGAAGGGAACATTCTTGTTTCCAGCGGTATCGATTTCGGATCGGGCTTTGGTACCGCGGGGCAGGTGCTAATGGCTGATGGGGCAGGCAATTGCGATTGGCAAAACCTGGCTACTGCCGGCATTCTTGAATTAGATGATATGAGGGATGTCGATACATCCGGCGTAGTAGATGGTCAGGTTCTCAAATGGGTGGCTATTGCTAATGAATGGCGGCCTTCGAACGATGTGGGCGGTCCAGCTGGCGCGGATAACTGGGGAACCCAGGTGGTCCTCCACGACGCTTCCCTTCTGGGTGATGGCACTGCAGCTCAAAACCTGGGCATTAATTGGAACACCCTTAAAACTCATATAAATAACAACATCAATCTTACCGACCTCCATAACGTTGATGATGCAGGTGTGGCGGATGGCGAGGTACTCGCCTGGATAGCCGCT
This sequence comes from bacterium, assembly GCA_016935765.1. Classification (GTDB taxonomy): domain Bacteria; phylum UBP14; class UBA6098; order JAFGQG01; family JAFGQG01; genus JAFGQG01. The sequence goes on along the minus strand of JAFGQG010000082.1, from coordinate 19,256 downwards.
GCAAATGAATGGCGACCGATGGTCATCGGACCCGGAGGGCTCGGCGATAACTGGGGTACGCAGATCATAATGAGCGATGCATCTATTAACGGTGACGGTACTGCCGGGGATATCCTTGGTGTTAACTGGGATACCCTTGACGCATACCGCGATACTTTCATGGTTTTAGATGATCTCAAAGACGTCATTGCGGTACCTGCAGCAGAAGACCAGGTGCTCGGCTGGAACGATGACTCCGGCAGATGGGAACCCCGCACCGATAATGATGCTGATATGGACAATGAGCTTATAGACTCGTTAATATGGGAACCTGTTGATGACGCTTTGCTTAAAAAAAATACTCTTCGTGTAGTAGAACATTCAATTGAAAAAGATGTAATAATCCCCATTAATAGGGATAGTTTAGCTGACAACATATTTGATGATATTGGTGATGTTGACCTCACTGGTCTCGATTCATGCAATCTCGTGCACTGGGACGGGACGAAATGGGTGCCGCAATCCACACAGGAAATTTTTCAATCGCATGTCATCGCTGATATCGGCAATGTAAACAGCGATGCTCCCGTAACGGGCGATGTGCTTGAGTGGAACGGGACATCCTGGGGACCGGGCACTAACATCGGATCTATAGTCAATACATGGCAAGACCATGCAGGTTATCTCGCACCATCAGTTACAGATGCAGTAAATTTCAGGGTTTGGGATGTAGATTCACCTTACGCTGCAAGCATTATAGAAAATAGCGCTACTACCGGTGTCTGGTATGGAATGTACATAGACCGCAGGGGAGCTGCATCCTCTGATGGTTACGGATTATGCGCTTATGGCGGAACTGCCGGAGGAGTGGTCGCAGGCAGCGAATTCTGCGGAATCAAGGGCGAAGCTTCAGGAGGAAGCGTTGTCTATGGCGTTTACGGCGATGGAGAAGTCCCGGGAACCGGTGGAACCGGTTACGGCGTGTATGGAAGGGGGAAAGATTATGGTGTATATGGATATGGAACAGCAGCAGGAAGCTGGGGAGGTTACTTCAATGGAAAAGGATATTTCTCGGGAAGACTAGGTGTTGGAACCAATGCTCCCTCCGCTAAATTGGATGTGACCGATAATCAGACTTCAGGTCCAACCGCTTTCTTTACCAATACCTCCACTACCGGAGGATATGGCGGAATAAACTGCAAGAACGATGCAGCTAATTTACTCATGGTTGGAATATACTCTACAGGAACTGCAACATACGCAAATGAAGCATTTTTATGGCATTATAACAATTATGCTATTCGGTTCGGAACCAATAATACAGAAAGAATGCGGCTTACTAATGGCGGGGATTTATGTATAGGCACTGCAAATGTCTGGCAGGATTTTAACATGAACGGAACATCAGTATTCTCCGACGATATTTTCCTCAGGGATGGCGCAGTTTCATCCGGAGATACACTGGTCAGAATTTATGACGATTCTGATGACGGGAGAATAGATATATATCAGAATAACGCCATTAAGCTACGATTGAATGGAAATGGATTCAGCTTTTTCAATGGCGGTAATGTAGGAATCGGTACCAGCACCAGCTCAACCGACAGACTATATATAAATGGCGGAACTGATAATGGAATATATATAAGCAATGCTGGTCGTGTTGGTATAGGGATATACAATCCTGGCTTAGCAGGTTTAAGTATAATAAACTCAGATGCCGGTATAACGATTGATAATATTACGAACAGGGGAATCGATATCCATAGTTGCGGAGGTGCCGGGGTGTATGCTGAATCCCAAGGCAACTTTGGAGTTCAAGGATTTGGTGACGATACTTACGGTGGCGTTTGGGGTTATACTAATAACCATCACGATTTTAATAAAAGTGATGACTTTGGCGATTGGTCAGGCGTTTATGGAGAAAGTTTTGGCTATGGCTCTTATGATGGATGCGGCGTTTTTGGAAGGGCAAACCAGACATGGGAAAGCTATGGTTTTGGCGTAATGGGTCATGGAGGCTATGCTGGTGGTTCTTTTGATGGTGGTCATAATGATATTGAAAACTCAATGATGAGAACAATACATGGATCACCAGGCACAAGAGTGATTACTGCACATGGCTATGGCGTTATAGCTACCGGCGGAGCAATTGGCACCGTTCAGTATGGCGGGTGCTTTGGACAGGTAGTAAAAGGTGATTTAGTATCATCATATATCGATGGTGACGCATACCATAAAGGGAACTCAATCGAGTTGAACGACACCGGCGGTGAACAATTTATCGCATCATATCACCCGATATCTCAAGAGCCCACCGTTTACGCCTCAGGATATGGATCCTTGACTAATGGACAAGCAAGAGTAGAATTCGATGACGATTTCATCACTTTAACCTCAGACAATGAAAGACCCGTTGTAACCGTAACACCCATAGGAACTTGTAATGGATTGTGCATATCTGGCGTTGATGAAAACGGATTCTCTGTGCTCGAGCTGGCAGAGGGAACCTCGAACGTCGAATTCTCATGGATAGCTATCGGGAAAAAACCACCAAAACCAATCGAAACTCAACTGCTTGATAGAGAAATTTATAGAAATATGAACGATGCTTTCTTCACAAAGCATCCAGAATACGACCTGAAATTCAGCATCCAAAACGGTGCATTTAATTTTACAAGGGATGAAAATGACAATCCTCCCAGTGAGCCGTTAGAAAGAGGCGGACCGGAGAGGGAAGGAGAAGAAGGGAATAATTGATAATTGACTATTGAATATTGATTATTGATTATCGAATCAATATATATTAAAGAATAATGATATGCGTGAATGAACGCATTTAAAAAAATTGTAAAAAAGGCAGAAGAATTAAATTAAAATTATTAATGTGTAATTCAAAATTAAATAGAAATACCTTTTGGAGTGCATTAACCGTGTTGATGCAAAAAAATTAGGAGGTTTAACGATTATGTTTAAAAAAACACTATTAGTTTTAGTTTTGTTTATTTTCTGTGCGGTAACTACAACCTGGGCAGTTCCCAGGTTAATACCCTATCAAGGCAAATTAACCAATTCATCTGGGGTTGCAATTAATGGAACCAGCAACATCCAGTTCGGAATTTACCGTAATCTTACCGGCGGACCGGGAATATGGAGCGAAACCCATTGGAATGTTCCAATTACTAACGGTTTATTCGATGTTGTCCTGGGTAGTGTTAATGCATTAAATCTTGATTTTTCAGAAGCGCAGTATTATCTGCAAATAGCGGTAAATGGCGATGCTTTGATCCCAAGACAGAGGTTGATCTCCGAGGTGTTCGCAATAAGGGCTATTTATGCTGATTCTGCGGGAGTGCCTCCCGATGTCATCACTGCCGGAGACAATGTTTCTCTTCTCGTTAACGATGCCGGTTATGTCGGTTCTGATACACTTGGGCACTATTCTTTGATCGGGCATTCACACAATTTCTCAACTATTTCAGGAACCGCTACCGATGCCCAGATCCCTAATAATATTACAATTTTGTTTGCAGATTCTACAGGCGCAGTCACGTGGGGGGATATCGCAAATCTTCCTGACGAAATAATGATGGAGGGTGAAAATGTAGTACTCCTTAATATTGATACCCTTGGAGCTTATTCAGATACTTTCCATGCCCATAATTTCAATGAAATTGGCGGGACTGCTACTGATGCCCAGGTTCCAGACGATATCAGCATCGACTATGCCGATAGTACAGGAGCAGTACATTGGGACGATATCACTGGTGTTCCCGGTGATCTCGATGATGGTGATGATTTTGAGGACAATGACTGGGCTTACAATACGGGAAGCGATCTGACTGGGGAAATTTATCATAGCGGGAATGTAGGAATTATGACCACCGACCCGGCTTATCCTTTGCACGTAGTCGGTCCTCCCGGGGGATATGCTTTCAAATCTGAGGGAAATTTACTGATAAACAGCGGTCTCGATTTCGGGAGTGGATTAGGGGATTCAAACCAGGTGCTGATTGCGGATGGATTAGGCAATTGCGACTGGCAGGACATCGAAGGCTTTGTGCCACAGACTTTAGATGGATTAGATGACGTTAATACAACAGGATTGATTGATGGCCAGGTCATTAAATGGTTCTCGGTAGCTGGTGAATGGCGACCGGCAATGGATGTCGGAGGCACAACCGGCGCGGATAACTGGGGAACACAGGTGGTGCGACGTGATAATTCCCTTGTTGGAGATGGTACCCCTGCCCAACCACTTGCTATAGACTGGAACTCTGTAAAAGATTACATTAATACAACAATTAAAATAAATGATCTTCTGGATGTAAATGATGCTGGTGTCGCTGACGCGCAGGTGCTTACATGGGTGGATGCCGCAAGCCAGTGGCGACCGGTCTCGATAGGACCCGGCGGTCTTGGTGACAATTGGGGAACACAAATAGTACAAAGTGACCTTTCAATTAATGGCGACGGAACTGCTGGTGATCCCCTTGCAGTGAATTGGGATACACTCGGCGCTTACCTTGATACCTTTACTACCATAAAGGACCTTTTCGATGTCGATTATGATAATATTGTACATGGACAGGTTCTCAAGTGGGATGGGGACGATACGGTTTGGCACGTTGCTTATGACCTGGATGACGATTACGAGAACGAACTTATCGATTTTCTTATATGGGAACCGACTGATAGTCTTGGTTTCCGAGCAAATACATTGAGGATTATCGAACATGCTATAGAGCAGGATGTCGTAATTCCGGTCAACCGGGATAACCTGGCGGATAACAGTATCAATGATCTGGCAGATGTTAACACAACCGGTGCAGAGAACCACCAGATTTTCCGGTTCGATGGTTCTACATGGAAACCCATAAGTTTCAGTTATATGTTAAGTACTTTTGACCTCAATACCATCGGAGATGTAAATGATGAAACTCCTGATGCTGGTGATGTTCTAGAATGGGACGGCACGGAGTGGAGGCCAGGAACCAACATTGGTGCTATCGTAAATAACTGGATAGATTATACTGGTTACATGTCGCCCTCTACTGACGGTGTCGCGGATATTAAAATCTTCGATGTGGACTCACCCTACGTGATTAGGGTATATGAAGACAATTCCACCGCAGGTGTTTGGTATGGCGCGTATATATATCGTGAAGGCGCCGCAGCTTCAGACGGTTACGGAACCTACTCCTATGCAGGCACATCTGGCGGAGTATCGAGTGGCAGTGAATTCTACGGCGTTAAGGGTGAAGCTTCCGGGGGGCTAATTGTTTATGGAATATACGGCGATGGAGAAGTTCCGGGAACAGGTGGAGTCGGTTACGGAGTTTACGGAAGGGGGAAAAATTTCGGAGTGGCTGGTTATGGAACTGCTACCAGCAGCAAAGCAATTTATGGTTTGGGAACCAACGGTTACGCGGGTTATTTTGAAGGTGGGAAAAATTACTTCGATGGAAACGTGGGAATCGGAACTGAAAATCCTTCATGCAAGCTCGACGTAAAGGGAAGGATTAAAGACCAGACCGGATATGTCATGCCCGTAGGAGCTGTAATCCCCTATGCTGGAAGTACAGCCCCGACAGGCTGGCTGATGTGTGATGGCACCTTGTATGGTACTGCTACTTACGCTGACCTTTTCGCAGTTATCTCTTATACTTACGGTGGAAGCGGCACCAACTTCAGGGTTCCCAACCTAAAAGGAAGAGTTGTTGTAGGTCTGGATGGCTCCGATGCTGATTTCGATGCATTAAATGACGCCAGTGGAGCAAAAACACATACACTAACCGTGAATGAAATGCCTTCCCATAATCATTCTTGTTCAACAGAGGGCGACCATTGGCACTATATCGATTCCCCTTTTGATGGCGCTGCAGTAAAGGCTCATTCAACCGGTTTGACTCAAGGTTTTCTTACTTCAAACGAAGACGGCAGCGATGATTGGTACAACGATAATTTTGTTGACTGGATGAAGACAGATACTGATGGAGATCATTCTCATACAATTGGTAATCGGGGCGGAGATAGTGCTCATAACAACCTTCAACCATACAGAGTTTTGAATTATATAATAAAATATTAAAACATAAGTATTAAAGAACCTAAGCAAAATTAAGAGGTGATGTTAAAATGCAAAAATTTATAAAAATCCTGTTGACCTTGAGCATGTGCCTGGTCTTTGCGGGAATTGCATTCGGGCAATACAGAAGTTCCCCTATCGACGCTCAATTGGTCGTAGAAAACCTGAATGATAATATTTCTGATGCCGAGATAGTATCATTCCAGGAGGCAAGAGATGGACCTGGCGATATCTATCTCCTCTATTCATTGTACTCAAATGAAGCAACCCTTATCGATAACCGGATCATCCCCGTAGTCGTTTTAGGGAAAGAGATCACATTACTCGACCAACTATTATTGAAACCCACAATCACCCGGTTGGAGAATACCTGGAGTGGTTTTCCCGAATATGGCTCTGAAATCGCATCACCCTTTATAAATTCATTTGAAGTTATGGGAGACCACAAACTGAGATTAACAGCTAAAGAAGCTTCGCCAAACCTTAATATCAGGCTTGATAACGGGAATATTGCAGCTCTCAACCTTATTTATATCGAGGGTGTGGAAATCAGTTTAGTAGCTCATACCGAACTGTCAATGGGATTGGTTATAGACGAAACTGCAACGTCTTTAGCAACAACAGAACAACTCCAAAATTGGTATCGTCCCGACGAAAGTTATTTCATTCTGAAGAGCCACTTTGATTTAACAGAAGAAGGAAAAGTTGGTTTGTTATCAGAAGCGAGGATCTGGGGCAGATCATCAGAGGGTTTATTCTGGAGTGACCCCGAAGAGGCAGAAAATACAAGGAAATTTGTCGGATATAACAGGATAGAGAACTATAGCCTTGCTCTCGAGGAAAAAGGATTGAGTTCGAGTTGCCTCAATGCTCTTGTTTACTCGTCGCCTTTTTTCTTAAAGAGCGCTCATCTTGAAAATTTGGATGGTTTGGATTTTAACATCAATTCCAATATTTGGCTGAGTAAAGCCCTGTTCAAAGGGGGCGCGCCGGTTGTTAATGATGAACCCTACGCGTTTCACATCCAATCGACTATTGACAAGCATGAAATTTCTGTAACGTTTATTCGATCAAAGATACGGGCATTTGCCTGTAAGCGTGATGTTGGTCCCGAAGCCAGGGCAATTCTGGGGCTCTCTTCAGACAGCAAGGATACTGACCGTGACGGGCTTCCCGACTACCTGGAGATCATGATGAATTCCGACCCGACCGATCCATATACTGAGGGTGAGGAATTCAACGACCGCGAGTTATATTTGGAGATGGGGATGCTGCCCCCGTTAACAAGGCGCGACTTCCCGGAGGAAATGATTGCGCCCGAACCTAAAGTTTATCCATTCGATGGTACTCCTTCCACGACTATCCGTCCTTTAACCAAGAAACGCGGAGCGCCGATGCAGTTCAAATATGAAATGCTGGTTAGCGAAGACCGCTTCGATGAAGCTGCTGAAGTTAAAGAAAGATTTTTGAATATGTACGTTTATAATATGTATGGTGAAGAAGCCATGATCGATTACCACAATAATCGTGACAGGATCCGTCTTATGCGTTTTCATCAACCATGGGATACTCTTCTTTATGGCTCTCTTGATTCTGACCGGGATGGTATCCCCGATGGATTGGAAGCTTCAGGAGAACTTTTCGGCGGTCCCAATTACTCAAACTATGGAGTTCATTACTGGGAGGAAGATGGCAGGCTTCAGTGGGCGTTTTTGATGGGGCGCCCTATCGACGGGCTTTACATTGACCGGTTTATCGACACTACTTACGCCGCGTGGGGTTTCATACTTATCATGACCGAATGGGAACTGGACACAATTCTCGGAGTTGACGGATGGGACACAGATATGGACGGTCTGGATGACTATTCTGAGTACCTCTGGCACAGTTGTCCGCTTTTGGATTATTCGGACCCATCGCCCGGAGCTTTGAAGGATCACCACAAGGTTCAGCACCAGTTTGTCGCTCCACGCCCCGACTGGATAACAGATTTCCAGGACTGGGATAGCGACGGTATCCCTAACGGAGCTGAACTTTATTATATGCCGGAGCTGGGTTACGGCGTTTTAGACCCGTATTGCGGCAGTTCTGATTATGACCAATACGATGACCGGCTTGAATGGATGAGCTGGCAATATAAATACTGTGAAATGTGTGAATATCCTCTTGATGACCCGCTCCCTTACGTAATCAGGAACGGTTGTCATCCCTTGCTACCCGCTTACCCGGTGATTTTCTATGTTCAAACAAGCAGCATAGTATTTCTACCGCATTCAGATGTAATAACGACCTCGAGAGGAATTGCGGGAGCATCAGGCATGTCTGCTGAATTAAGCGCTTCCCTGGAAGAAGCTGTAAAATTATCCGTTAACCCGCTTGAGTGTGAGGCTTCCTTTACTACTAAAGGCGAACAAACGCTTAAGAGTACCTGGTCACTCACAACCTCCTGGGATATGGCTATAAGCGCAGCCTATGATTTTAGTACTGCAAACGTTATTACCTGTTTCCGCCTTGCGAACATTGGAACGGAACCTTTTGATTATAATCCAAGTCCCGAAAACTATTTTAATTTAATGTTCGATATATACATGCCAGGTGATCCTTCTACGCCTTTCGCTCTTAGGCAGGTAATCACTGGAGTAGATGGTTTGGTACCTTACAGGTTCGATGAATATGAAGGAGATACAATTTCGGAGGGCGGATCGGGTGGAACCGAGGAGCTCCCTGACTACGTGGATAAGTGCTTCGAAAACCACCTCAATGAATGGTTGGGTTTGGAATGGTCTCACGAGGACAGTTCTAACATCACCTGGAATTTCGACCAGGTCAACTATATGTGGACAGGCTGCAATATCGCCCATGTTGTCCAGGCTGCTGTTTATCTTTATCAACCATCTTATGGAGTCCCCTTAGGTCTTATAACCTTAGGAGGAGAAATTGCTGCAGGACTTATACTCCAGGAGAATTTTTACGGGGATGATATATATCGAAAGTTTATCGATGACTTCGCCCTCAACAAACGTTTAACCTACCGACCTCGCCAATCACCCACCTATAATACAGGGGCTGATGGTGTCTTCACGTGTGATAACCTGTGTGACTGGACCTCTATTCAAGCTGCCCACCGTAATTATGTTACGATTATGCTCCAATATCCTGGTCCTACGGTATATGGAAATATTCTCAGAGAATCGCCTATTAACAATATTACAGGTTCAGATACTACTTATTACACCCTTGAGGAGTTCTGGAATCTGTATGCTGGGAGAAAGATCGAGCAAGTATTTTGGAACGAGGGAGACAGCCTCGAGAGAGTTGGTTGCTATCCCAACGTTCCTTATGGAGCAACAGTACCCAATCCGTGTTTCCCTTCAGAGCCAGAAAGCGCTTTCACTTCCTTCGGAGGCTGGATAATTACTACCAGCATCGATACTATAACTAACCCTTCAAGGAAAGCAGACCTTTGCAGAGCGGGGAATCACAGGTTCATTGGAAGAACAACCGCAATCAAACCAGGTGATGTATTCATTATTAATTACCTCAACGACTCCGATAATGATTCACTTATGAACAGCTATGAATACATATATGGCACAAATCCATACAATCCTGACACTGATTATGATAAACTTCGTGATGGTTCTGAAATCAAACTGGGTTTGGACCCATTAAACCCCAACTCAGATAACTCTTATTACGATGCCCTGGATGGCGATGAAGTTCATTTTCTTAGAAATATGGGTCATTTACTTCCGGTTGAACTATTTGAAGGCGATACGATATTCCCGAATTATGCCAGTTGGGATTCATATCTTGAGCACAGCCCACGAACTTATAATATCGGAGGCACATTTCATAATGACTTTGTACCCTGGCCTTACAACTCCGGGGGCTATAACTCCAAATTGGATGATCAGTACATGGACGCTAACCTAAATGGGCTTGCTGACTGGGTTGAGAGGTATTTCCGGGATCCTAATGTATACTGGAATGGTATGTTCCGTGTTACATGGGATGGCTGGGAAACGAGGTTTAATCCCTTTGGCTACAGGGATTATGTTCTCGAAACAAGAAGGGTTAGTGTTGATACAACGTTCAACCACGTATGCGACACTTTTACTCTTGCAACCGGAAACAGAGTATTAGAGATAATATGCAACGATCTTTCCGGAGCGGGAAGCTCTATTTGGGAAAACAGTTATATTTACTTTAAATTATTCAACTGCAATATTCCAGTAACTGATTATCTTGAAATATCTTATGACCTCTGGCCTGTAACAGCTAATGGCAAAAACATCTGTATCGATCTTATATTTAATGATCAAAAACGTGCAATTACGGATACTTTATTTGTCGATGTAAATGGAGACAGGATGCATCCTGCCTGGCGACCCTATGGTGTTCCGGAAGACGAATTTCACCGCGTCACTGCTTCATTAGCCCCATTCGAAGGTAAAACAATAATCGCAATTGCTATTGGCTATGAAGACGCTCCTAATGATATGTCAGGCAGAGTACACGCTTATATAGACAATCTATCGATTCGCAACAAGAATATCATACTTGATTTCGAACCGAAGAATGCTCCTCCTTCAGGTTTTCTCAACGACGAAATTCTTGGTGACATTATTGGTTTTAAGGGCTGGAATGGAGTTGGCGGCGCGCCTCACTGTACATTATCATACCTCCCAAGTCCGGATCCGAGCTTTGTCACAGGCATCTCGATCGATACTATGATATATGGACCTCGTGAACGCGTCTATGAAATAAATGGCTACCTCGACCCGTTCGAATTGCCATCAGGTGAACCCTGGGAATGGGGATTTACGTTTGCCTGCATGAAGGAAAGCCTGGAATACAGAATTGATGAAAATACGACTCTCGGATATTATATCTGGCAGGAATACTCTCCATCTCTTCACAGCCAAAGGGAGGATCTGCCCGGGCTGATTCCGCCTAAGGTAGTAGTGGACTTATTGATCGAAAACCCCGAGACACATGAGATTGAAGTGATGCTCGACTATTTGCGCGAAGAAAACATCGGTATGACCGACCAGTTCGGGAATTCCTTGATCCCTATTTACCGTAACGAAATCGACTCTGAAGATGACCTGACCTGGAGACCTGTATCCGGTGATTTCTGGAGATACATCGATGTTCCACTTCCTGATGAACTCTCAGGCTGGTTGATACAGAAAGTGCTTATAAGATATCAGACCGACCTGCCATGTATCGGGAATCTCCGAGCCTACCTTGACCAGGTCGCTCTCTTCGAGAGAAAAACATCGTTCTACGAATATCCATATCATACTTCCTTTGGCGACCCTCTTGCGTCCGAATACGACAACAATTTAGACGAAGTTGTTGATTGGGAAGAGATCAATATTCACAAGGTCAGGAACATATATTCCAACTATGCCAAGAAAACATACGCTTCATTATTGTACAGTAACGATCTAGGTCCCTGGTCCTATGAACTGAGCGGTGGAGATACTCTCTGGCGCTGGTTTGTAATTGACGCCGCAACGGGTGATACTTCCTATAGCTGGTTCGTCGAATTCGCAATGCTGCCTGATTCCTCATTTAAATATGCGAATACAGGGATCGCCGCCGGTGACTCCTACACTACTCTGATCGATGTGGAGAACTTCATGACCGCGGTCTGGGAAGACCCAGACCCCAGACTGATCTTCGGCTACATGTCGAACGTTCCCGGTGATATTGTCAATATTTACGATCCACTAATTATTGGCAGACGAGAAATAGATGGGGATAATGGCCTTCTCCGAATAGAGAGAACTGAAGGAAGTTCTACTAGAGATAGCACCCTTTTATTTGAAGTATACCAGACTCCTCCCTGTACACTATGTACGAAACACTGTCTCTTTTTGATGTTTAGAGCCTGGAGGGAAACCGGCAGCTTCCGACTGGGTTATAAACTGAGCGGTCTAACTGGTATTCATTGGTTCGACTGGATAACCAACACATCACCTTATGATTTCAGGTACCCGGTCCCAAACACCTTCAGCAGCGCTGACTCAGTTAGAAGAGTTGAATCAGTTTGGATGGATACAAGGTGGCTCCTTAAGGGATACCTGGATAATTTCACATTGAGAAGGGTCTATTACCGTTCATTTGAACCTGCCGAACCGGACGATTTCGTACCCAATGACCTAGTAATGAACGAAAATATTAGTCTCAGTGTGGATGAATGTGATATTTATCACATCGACGACGCTGATCCCCTTGCTCCCTCTCCAACTCAGGGTGATTACTTCCTCGTGGTTTCGGGAACTATGCTCGGTTACAGTCCAGCCAGATTCCGATATAATATATTCGAGTTCCCATTTCCTACTGAACTTGAATTAACTGATAAAAGCAGTATTAACTTCAATATTGCGTATAATTTTGATCCCCCCGTTGGTCTGGGTAACGCAATAATCGACCTTGAACTCGAACTTGCATCAGGTGACACAGTATATCTTCATGAATACATGCTCCCTGATAATAATGGGGAAATATATACTCCACATCTTAGAGTTGACGCATTAGGAAGATGGCAAAATGTAAGTGTTGATCTATCAGGATTGCCGGATGACACTAAAATTACAAAGATCTCAGTGCTATTCAGAAAACCTGCAGTTGTCAGCTCTATAGACTATGAGATCTATATCGATGAAATACTAATAGCCTTTTAATGATTTGATACAATAAAATTCAACCGAATGGAGGTAACATGAATATGATAAAAACCGGGGCATTCAAAGCGGTCGTTATACCAGCAATTTTAACCTTAGTTGTTTTAACAACCGGGGTTTTTGGAGAGCATGCGGGTAAAATACCATCAAAAATGTTAGACGCGGAAATAAGCGCTGCCTATAACACTGACGACTACGGAAATACTACCGTGAATTTGAATGCAGATGCATTTCCCACAGACAATGCATCGTATCATACTGCGAGGCTAAAATGGAATAGCGGGTTATTCAATTTGAAATCACATAAGTTAGTCGGGAAAGAAACACAGCTTCTCGATGTTCTAGAGGGCGACGGTGAATTAGTAGTATTTCTACCGCCCGGCGCAAGCATGAAAATGAACGTTGTATTGGGTACTAATGCCCAAGTTCCAAAGACCACGAAATTTGAGCTCGACCTGATTTCGTCTTCTCCCTCAGATAATGGTGTATCTTCAGAGCCGGTATTAAAAACGCTTCATAAGGAGTTCGTTCTGAACAAATCCCTGCCGGGGAACACTGCATCTACTCTACCGGAAAAGTACGCGCTGAGACAGAATCATCCCAATCCGTTCAACCCAACCACCGAGATCGAATACGACCTGCCCGAAGGCTGCAAGGTTCAAATAATGGTGTTCGACGTATTGGGCAAGGAGATATGCACTCTGGTTGATAGTGAGATGCCTGCCGGGTTCCATAAAGTCAACTGGGACGGTACAACTTCCGACGGAGCTAAAATTTCATCAGGTTTATATTTTATCAAAATGAAAACACCCAAGGTTGAGGAAGTAATAAAGACGCAGTTGATTAAATAGAGGATAGAAAACAGAGTACAAGGTACAGAAAATTAAGAAGACAAAAAGGCTAAACCAACTCAGTCATATTCAAGAGCTTTGTATTATCAGGGTGGATTAGCTGTTACGAATCCGAACCGTAAATTACCCGAATTTTATTTTAAATAAACGACTTTTCGGGAAATAGAACTCTCCCCACTACTTATTCGAACGAGGTATATTCCGGTGCTGGTAGCATCTCCAGGAGTCCACCTGAAACCATTTGCTTCAGTAATCAGTGTTGATTCCCCATTTTCACCATTGTGAAAAACGTTAACAGATCTGCCCGTTATGTCGTATATTTCAATATCAAGTCTCTCCCGACTGTCACTTGAGATTTGGATGTTACATACAGCATTGAATGGATTAGGATAACATGAAATATCAAATTTGTCAGGCATAATGCTCTCCGGAATCCCAACTTCTATTGGTCTAACCTGAACCGGGCATGTTCTGTTTGAAGTAGAACCATCACCTAATTGCCCGTGGTTGTTTCTCCCCCAGGCATATATCGTACTACCATCATTTTTCAACGCCAAATTGTGGTTATGTGATGTTGAAATTGCAATTATATCGCCCAGGTAAGCAACGCAATCCTCACCGTTCACTCTATCCGGCCAGTACCTATCTATATTAGAGCCATCGCCAAGTGTACCGTAGTAATTATCTCCCCAGGCATACACATAACCGTCCAAATCGAGCGCGAGGCTGTGTTCCATTCCGGTTGCGACATCCTTGATATCACTTAGAATACCCACACCTCCTACTCCGAGGACTTGCAGGGGTGTATAACTTGGATTGGGGGAACCATCCCCAAGTTCGCCATTGAAGTTCCTTCCCCAAGCCCACGCATGTCCATCAGCATCCAATGCTAAACTGTGACCATAAATTATGAACACACCTACTGGTCCCGCCGAAATTGATATGATGTTTTCGAGGAAACCAACGCCATCCAATCCCATAACCCTTATGGGTAATGATTCACTGAGAGTTGTATCATTACCAAGTTGTCCATCCCCATTTGCTCCCCATGACCAGAATTTTTGATCAAAGCTAAGCGCTGTACTATAACCTGATCCTGCAGAAACACACATAATATTTCTAAGTATATCCGTTCCTGTCGAATCTTTCACTTTAACCGGAAAGGGATGTGGATTCAAGTCACTTGATCCAATTCCAAGGCATCCTTCTCTGTTACTTCCCCAAACCCAGATAGTACTATCTGAAGCTAATGCCATGCAGTGAACTGCTCCAGCGGAGATGGAATCTATTCCACTCAGCAAGCCTGTACCACTTGAATCTTTGACCTGTACTGGAACAGCACTTATTGCGAAACCGCTATCACCCAGTTGACCATAGCTGTTTTCCCCCCATGCGTACACGGTACCGTCGTTTTTCAGCGCAAGGGAATACAGGTAACCAGCTGAAATAGCTATGATATCATGGAGATAACCTACACCCCCTTCTCCCAGAACCTGGACTGGAAGTGAGGTGTCCGCTGTTGCTCCGTTTCCTAATTGACCGTCTGAATTGAACCCCCAAGCCCAAACTGTATTGTCGTCCATCAACGCTAAACTGTGTCCTGCACCCGCAGAAATAGAAATGAAATTCTGGGCATATAATGGAGTTAAAGCGAACAATAACAAAATTATTATTATATAAATCCTTTCCATCTGATCTCCGTAAAACAATCTTGTCAAATATCTCAGTAAAAAAACCACCTATATTTAACCTGTTTTTCAATTTATTTATTCATATCTCAAATTGCAAGAACAATATAGTCTAGTAAAATATTTTCTACTGAATATTATTTTCTTCTTTGAATATTTTGATCTTCCTTATCTTTTTGCTATCCTTTGAAACAACCTGGAAATTCCAGCCATGGTATGTAATTATCTCGTCCCAATCCGGGAACCCCCCCCCCTCCTCGATAAGAAAACCAGCAACAGTTTTGAATTTCCCCAATGGCAGCTCGAAGCCTAACAAATCATTGATCACTTCGATCTCTACCGATCCATCTATCATATATCCATCTTCAATTGTGATAATCAGGTGGTCAATTTTCTCTTTATCCTCCGGCGTGACCTTGCCGATAAAATTATTCACGAGGTCCCTAATGTACATGACTCCGGACGTTTCGCCATATTCATCTATCAATATCGAAAGCGAGCAATCCTTTAGAGTCATTTCGTTATACAGCGTAGTAAGTCTGATATTTTCAGGAAAATACAATGCGGGTTTAATAAAGCTATTGATTTGGGTTTCAGGAAACTCGGTAAGAAGGTCTTTAATCTCGAGTATGCCAATAATATTATCATCATTTTCCTTCGATACAGGTATCGTATCCAATGGTTTCTGCCTGTACAATTCAAGAACATCGCTAAGTGTCGCCCCAAGTTCAATGGTGCTAATTTCATTGACCGGATCCATTATATCAAATGCTGTCATCTTTCTAAAATCAAAGAGGTTAACTAGTATTTCCTGTTTGTCGCTAGATAAATTCACCTCTCCCTTTTTAGATATAGTTTCAATCTCTTGCCAGCCCAGCGGGGAATGGGGAGTAATTAATTCTTCTATCTGTGCAACCATCTTTTCGCTAATAAAAGAAGCAGCCGTAATCAATGGTTTAAAGATATTTAGAGAAAGGTATAATGGGTGAGCGCTCTTTTCAGCAAAAGTATATGGGTTCTGGTAAGCTATCGATTTAGGAATTATTTCGCAAAATATCAAGCTTATTATTGAAATGACTACTACTGATAGAAAATCCCCGAGTTTGCCAAAGTATTTTATAAAGATGTTAGTGGCAAACGCAGTAGATATGATTATGGATATATTCGTACCAACCAACGTCGTTGAAAGCATTTTCATTGGGAAAGTCAACCACCATATCACCCATTTATATTTTTTCCGTTCACTGGATAGGAAAACGATTGGATTTCTTCCGGCAATAACGAACGCCGACTCACTTCCCGCAAAGAAGGCTGTAAATACGAGTCCAAGGACTATTATTATTATCGAAATTACGTCGAACATTTTATTTATTTTCTCTTACGCCTATTAATACAGGTTTAGATGATTTAGTTTTAATAATCCAGAAATGATAGTTTTCAACATCGAATTCCTCCCCTTTTTGTGGGATCCTACCGAGATATCTTTCCAGGAAACCAGCCAACGTTATGGACTTATCAATTTTATACTCTAATCCAAAAACCCTCGTAAAATCATCGATTGATACATGTGCTGGACATAGGTAGGTTTCGCCGATCTTGGCAAATTGGAGTTCGCGCTCCTCTTCGATCTCTGGTTCCAGCAATATCCAATCCAGAATGTGGAAAACATCAATCACTCCATTAACCTTATTATCTTTGCCCAGTATTAAAGCCATGTCTTTATTCCGTGCTTTCATCGCTGACAGGACATCCAACAACTTTTCAGATTCAACAAAATACAGTGGAGTTTGAACGTATTTTTTCACTGGATCCCCTAGTGGTTTTCCTATCAAATCCTGCAATTCCAGGATCCCTATGATATCCTTCTCTGGCATTAGATAGACCAACGCTGATCTTTCACCGCTTTTCTTAAAATAATTGAGAACTGTTTTAGTGTCATAATCCAATGAAACATTGGGATATTCTTTCACTTCGATCTTTATTTCTCCAACTTCCACGCTATCGATCTCAAGAATACGAAGGAGAGTTTCCTTTTCCGATTGTGTAAACTTACCATCAGAATGCAATAGTCCCCTGAAATCCTTTTCATCGATCACTAATTTCTCCTCTTTTCGTAGACTTTTAAGAAAGATAACAGCGCACCATTCCATCAACTGTCTGAAAGGGGTAAGGATCCTCAGAATAATTAATAATATCATAGAGCTTTGAGAAACAAATTTTACGTTATGTTTAACCGCAAGCGTTTTAGGAGAGATTTCACCGAAAATCAAAATAAGAAAAGTCATTATAATTATGGCAAGTCCTACACCCTTATCACCCATTGTTGAAACTGCGAGACTGGTCATAATAGTTGACGCACCAACATTGACCAGCATATTACCAACCAAAACGCCTACGAGGAGCTTCTGGGGTTTCGACATCATTTGGGCTGCCCTTTTTTCACCTGGAATATGGGATAACCTCATTCTCTCTAATCTCATGGGAGAAAGGGAGAAAAAAGCGGTTTCACTTCCTGAAAAAAATGCAGAAAATGATATCAGGATTATGAATAAGACTAGATAAAGTATCATATAAATTACTTTTTACGGAATAACAGACTTTTCAAATCCACTCTGATTAACACAAATACTAAAAATGCATAAGCAATTAATAGAATTATCGCCAATATAAAGTTATATTTTTCGTTAAAAAAGACCTCACCATGTGGTACAACGGGAATTGGTTCCGGTGCAATAGGTAAACCATAATCATTTGCAATCCTATTAATATCAGTAAGGTTGATTATTGGAATTCCCTGTAGACCAAACCTGATCATTGCACCGCGCTGAGGATAGTTCTTCGGTTTTAGGAATTTTATAATCCCAGGTTCAAGCATTACCAGGTTCTGGGATGACCCAACGTTGCCGAGTCCTCCACCAACATTTATGAACACCTTTGGATTATTCTTATTTAAGGATTCTGCATATATTTTCATTCTTTTCTCTATACTGCCATGAAGGGTATTATCATTTATAAACACCACTTTGTTGCTGTCGATGATACCCTCGATAAGTTCTCTACCTTTAATACTGATATTCCCCCCTCGGTCTCCTCTTCCACCCATGGATGCCGCCACGGATTTATAATTGAAAATTCCATTCTCAACCATGATAGTTTCCATGTCCAGCCATGTAAGGTCTGGATTATTAGCTCCCCACTGGGAGGCACCGACCGACGTAATTATTACCGCGTTTAGTCCCAAAGCTTTGAGAGCGGAAAGAACAGCAATATTTATTCCGGGCAGCGAACCGGTCCAACCAACTAAAACCCAATCCCCCTCTTTCACCCTTACTTCCTTCAGCATATCAACAACGATCGCGGCAAAATTCGGGTTGGTTGAAGTTAGTTTTGATTCAAGATTTCCTCTGTCCGTCGTTATTAGTGTAAATTCCTCACCGATCAAGCCGGTAGAATTCGGGTCGGTTATTGGGTCTATGACTATATGTCTCCCATCCCGATACTCCCTTATGATTCTCTGGGCTTCATTAGCTATGTTTGCTGCTCTCAGTTTCTCATCAAAATACGCCTGTTTCTCTACTTTCTTTGATACTTCAATCGCGACAGTTACTATGATCCCGATAAATGCTAGCATTAACAGCACTGAATTCGAAACTCTAGATGGACGCCAGAACAATGAAACCTCCGGTTAATTGGTTATACGATGTGAAATATTGTAAAATTTTAGTTTGTCTTTTTGACCTTTTTTTACGAAACCTTCAGCAATATTGGCAGGAATAGAAACTGCTGCGCGTCTCATTTGGGAAATCAGCCCAAATCGTTCAGAGGCAGGAAAAGCCATAGTCGTAGTATAAACATCAATAACCAATCTGTGGCTTTTCTGCCATACATTCAAGTCCTTAAAACTCTTTGCACCCTTCATTTTAATGATCCTCCTTCATTTATTTTTTTTTGG
>JAFGQG010000007.1 GCA_016935765.1 bacterium | reverse complement strand
TAATCGAGCTGGCAGCACCAGCACCACATCGAAAAGTTGATAGCCGGGTTGCCGGACAGCACAGTCCTGGTTATGTTCATCCCATAGTCGGTTTCCCAATACAGGTCCGGGCTGATGTAGGTTTCGCTGGATTGACCTTCATGAATGCAGAACGCTCCCGGAGTAGTGGGAAGGCTGCAATAACCAAGCGCGTAAGCATAGAAGGGATCTATCCCTCGAAGCGTATCGATCCCGCTGGTTAACTGCCCTCCATGTGAAGTATGGGCATAATGCAAACGGCAGTTAGCCTTCACAGAATCGATCCAATGAGTTGGAACCATTGATATATCAGTGCAATTATGGTCGATAATGACCGGGGTATGCCACGCTTCTGAAGTTTGTGGAAACGAAAACAGAGATGCTGTTAAAGTCATAATCGTGAATACCACAACATGTTTAGAAATTGAATTCATGGTGGAAACCCTCCTGAAGATTTTGAAGTTAAATGAATAGTACAAAAAATAAACTCAACTATTATCTTATGTTCATGCACCAATTTATTTTTTTATGATCGTTGTGGATTGCCGTTTTTCAGCGCAGATCAATCCACAAATTTTTCCACTTTATAGAACAATTCCCTTGGCAATCTCACTTCGACCTTGACCCCATCCTCGCTGTAATCTTCGCTTTCTACATCGCCATTTTCGTAAAGGAACGGCAGAATACTGCTTTCATCGAACGGGATCTTTAGACTAAGCAGTATCTTGGATTCGGTGGCAATTTCGAATAGCTTCTGTGTCAGGGTTTCCATGCCTTCATTATTCAACGCGGATAACAGAATAGAGCCCGGGTATTTTTCAAAGATCTCATTTATCTGCTCATCATAGTCACCGAGAAGGTCGGTTTTATTGAAAACCATGATAATTTCTTTGTCGCGAATTTTTAACTCTGTCAATACATTATTTACGGAGTTTATCTGGTTCTCAAAGTGGGGTTGTGATATGTCAACAACGTGTACAAGAAGGTCTGAGAGAATTGCTTCCTCGAGAGTGGCATGGAACGATGCGACCAGCTGGTGGGGCAGTTTTTTGATAAAACCAACGGTGTCGGACACCAGGATTTCGACGTTCCCGTTAAGATCGACACGCCTTGTAGTGGTATCGAGCGTAGCGAAAAGCTGGTTTGCCGTGTATAGCTTTTCATCGGCAAGCGCGTTAAGGAGGGTTGTTTTCCCGGCGTTCGTGTAGCCTATCAATGATACGTTGAACTTTCTGCTTCTGAGTTTTCGCTGGGTTTTATGCTGTTTTTCGATGTCATTGAGCTCGTTTTTTATATTGCTTATTCGTTTATATACAAGTCGCCTATCCACTTCTATCTGACTTTCCCCGGGACCTCCACGAACTCCGATCCCGCCTCTTTGTCTTTCCAGGTGGGTCCATTTTCTTTTCAAGCGGGGGAGATTATACTGGTGTTGAGCTAATTCCACCTGTAATTTTGCCTGCTTGGTTCTAGCATGGATAGCGAATATATCAAGTATAAGTTCTGTTCTATCAATAACTTTCACCTGGAGTAACTCCTCCAGTTTTTTCCCTTGTACAGATGAGAGCTCGTCGTCGAAGATGACAAGATCAGCATTTGACTCCTGGCATATTTCTAACAGCTCTTCAGCTTTTCCTTTCCCGATATAAAAATTCGCATCCCTTCTGTTGCGTTTCTGTATCATTTTTCCCACGACTTCAGCGCCGGCGGTTTCCGCTAGAAGCCTAAGTTCTTCGAGGGATTCCTCAGGGTCATAACCGAGATTAGTGTTCAAGACAAGGCTGACCAAAATTGCTTTTTCTTTTATCTGTTCTTCCATATTTTGTCAAGATTTCCTATATTAATATGTTTCATTTTTCTAATTTAATTTAAAATAAAATTTGACATAAGCAAATAAATTATTATTTTGCTCTTATAATTTATTAAAATAAATAAAACGATTGAAATAACATATTTGTAAGGAGGGTTTGAGAATGTATAAAATTACGGTTTTATTCGTTGCTGTTTTATTTGTTGGGAGTCTTTTTGCCCAAACGGATTTCGGCATTCCTTCGGTCTTCCCAAAGGAGATTGTGAACAGCCGTCATTCCGCTGCAACGGGCGGAGTTACTTTGTACTTTAATTTTGATGTCATCGATACATATAACGTAGTTGAAGAACACCCGGTTTTGCCATTAACCATGTCAAAAACCTTTTATTCAACAAATAATCAAACATCTTATAGCAATATAAATATGACTGTTATTGGAGCGCCGGATTACGACAACACTTACCAGGGGAATTTCGCGCTTCCAGCAGTTGCCAATCTTTATTTTTACCACCAGGTAGCCACTGAGAGTACTTTTTCATCAACGTCTCCGAAGAATACTGGCGACGTTTTCCCCGCGCCTGATAATAAGATGGCTAACATGCACGATGATCCAGCCGGCGATAATGAACCGATCGTTCTGGACGCTTCACACGACTGGTCTAACACTGATCTGCGGAATTTTAAACTAAGCTATTCTGACACCCGAATGTACATAGAGATGATAACTGATGGAGGCTTAAACACGTCTCACACTGGTCAAAAACAGTTAGAATGCGGCTGGTTACCTGATAAGTATGCAGATGTTTATCATATCTACGGTATTCCCGTCATCAATCCTAATGCCCCGTACCCTGATTCAATAATATATGCAGTAATTTATGCAGATTTAAATATTACTTTTTTGGGAATGGGAATAATCATTACACCAGGCGTGTATAAAATCGTTGTACCGGGCGAAGGGGCTGGCATTCCAGATTACCTGGATGCTTTCACCAAAATCAGCACTACCGGTACAAACTACAATTACAATACATCAGGCGCTAATTTGAATATGTGGTTTAATCTGGATCTCCTTACCAGTGATCCCGATTTTGGCCCATTGAGAGATGATAGTCTTATTGTATCAGGATGCGGAATAGGGTCAGCGTGGCTAGCCTATAAGAGTTGTTATTCCGTGGTAACTGATACTTTCAATTATGTGGTCAACGATTTTTCGAAAAATTGTGCATATTACATGAAGACCGGGTTTGAGCCGTTGGGTAACAACACCGCTCCATACTTTACCGCGCACGATACTTCTACAAGCGGTACTAATTACACATTTTACGTAACTTACAAGGATGATGAAAACAATCAACCTACGATGAGAAGAATGCACCTGAATGTCGATGGAGTGCCGGTTGGAGGTTCTCCCTTCACCATGTACTCATCTGACCGCACCTATGACGATGGAGCGCAATATTATTGTACTCGATCAATCGTTGATCCATCGATTATAATCTATAGATTTCAATTTTCGGATGGAGAATTCGAAATCAACCTGACCGACACAATACTATTCGATGTTATGAGCTTCAACACGGAAGGGGATACCTTTTTTATTTTGGATCTGCCTTTTAGCAATACATACGCTATGGACTACAGGAGAGCTGGCGAACCCTTTATTGTAACCAACAATGGAACTATAAATATTGATTTCGGTTTGCTTATTACCGCGATAGATCCAGCGGGATCGTGGGCTCCCGGTTATTACCAGGATTCAAATCAGTACGTTCTAAGAGCAAGGTTCAACCAGGAAACTACTGCAGGAGAGTTTCAACCTGTTGCAGATCTCATTATGGATGGTGCCACCAAGTGGGCTACCGCTGACTTATTTGGTCCGGAAGGGTCTGATATTCCACCTTCACCAACTGAAGGTAGTTCGAATAATTTCTGGCTGCAATTCGTTGCGCCAACCTACTCGGACTTCGTGGATCCGACACCAGTTACGATCGAAGTTACTGTTTATGTGCGACAACATATACCATAAAAAGAAAGGGTGATAAACTTACCACCCATTTATCGAAAAACTGAGTAATTCGGCAAAGCGTTCGTTTTATTTCGAATGAAATAAAGGGGAATTTGTTATATTTTTTGGACATAATAAGAAAAATTATCAATTATGGATAATATACCAATTAGTTAAGGGAAGTGTCGTCATAAAATTTTAAATAACACAAATGGATAGTTGGATGACTGGATGAATGAGAAAAAGACGGGAAAATTGATTTAAATGTTTATCATATTACACTATTTAACAAGAATAACAAATTTTCAATACTAACCTTATAAAAAGTCTAATTGAGACAATATTAATCATTACATTTAGGCATTTATTAAAATGAAACCAAAAAGGATAATAAATAACATCCATCCAACCATCCATTCATCCCAAACCAAATCAGAAATTCTGTTCATCCACAAGGATTCAGGATAAAAATTTTCGAAAAATTAGCAGCAAAATTGCTTATGAACCTCTAATATTTAAAACAAAGGACCAGGTTAAATGAAGCGCTTCATTCAACAAATAATCATAACAATATTAGTTTTAAGCTTTCTATTCTGGGTAAACTGTTCCCACAAGCCCGGGATCTGGGAGATGCCTTCAGGAACGAATAAGGCTGATGAAGAACTTATGCAGAAAATTGAGTCAGCAGGTTCAAGAATGGAATACCCCAATGCCAAGGCAATCGTAATAGAGGATATCGACAGCACGATCTTTACGCCAGACGGCAGTTTCACCCAGTACAATTACTCCTTAACTAAACTCATCACATTGACCGGGGCAAAGGACTATGGCACAATGGGGCTTCCGTACGATACCCTTTTCTTCGAAATAGAGATCCCATTAGCTCGTATAATCCAGGAGGATGGAAGCATCATCAACATACCGGATAGTCTGATAACTGACGAAACGATGAGTGATCTGGTGATGATGGACGTATTCTGGACCAACATTCGTCGCAAGGTTATCAATTTCCCAGAGCTTTCATCGGGTTCGACCATCGAGTACCTGATAATATACAAGACGATACAACCCCGGTTCGAGGGGATCTTTGACAATTCGCGTTATTTCCAGAGTGATGAACCCATCAAATACTCACGTTCAGTGGTGGTTGGACCAGCTTCCATGCCGCTGGATTGGAAAATCAGGAACGATGAAGATAACCTGGTGAGTTTCGACAAGAAGGAAATGGGAGAGCTTGTTAAATACACCTGGGAAGCTCAGGATATACCGCAGGTCATCATGGAAGAAGGTATGCCCCCGTTCACCGATATGGCTATCGGGCTTTTAGCCTCCACGACCACCTGGAGAGATTACTCGAAAAAAATATATGAATACCTGGAACCTGTAATGAAAACTGACGAGGCTATCGAGAGTAAGGTCGCAGAGTTAATTGAGGGCAAGGAAAGCGAATACGAGAAGATCCGCGCGATATTTTACTATGTAGCGCAGAAGATCAGGTACCTGGGATTAGCGATGAGTTCGAGGGAGGGTATTCAGCCTCATCCTGTTACAGAAACTTTCGAAAGGCAGGCAGGGGTCTGCAAGGATAAAGCTTCGCTATTGGCGGCAATGCTTCAGAGCGCTGGCATCGAAGCATATTACGTGTTAAGCAATCCGCTCAACCACGTTGACAAGGATATTGCCGCATCTCAATTCAACCACGCTATCACTTTAGCTGTAACAAAAGACGGAAAGCGTTACTTCCTGGATTCAACCGACGAGTTCTGCCAGGATATGCTTCCGGCTTATCACCAGGAACAGGGGATATTGGTCTGCGATAAGGATGGAGAGGATATGGAATACCTGCCTTCACAACCCCCGGAAATGAACAGCGGTAAAGTCGATATCAAATCCACTATCCAGCCTAACGGAACTCTTAGGGGTACGGCAACGATAAGCGGGAAAGGAATATATGATGAGGTCATCAGACAGGTGGTTCGAATGCAGGAGGGCGCCCAGTTGAAGAGATTCATTGAAAGGCTGGTCAACAGGGTTCATCCAAACAGCAGGATAATCGAGTATAACATCGAACCGGACCCCATTATGAACCTCTATGAAGACGCGGTCATAACCATAGAATTCGAGATAGAAGAATACGCTATTATGGCGGGGAAATACCTGCTTATCAAGCCTGTTGGGCTTGAATATCCATTCGACATTTTTGTTACTACATACCTGACGATGTTCACTCAGCTGGAAGAGAGAAAATTCCCGCTGAATATTCAATTCACTTCGGGTGTTGTTTCGAACGAGGAAATCATATTACCGCCCGGATACAAAGCGAAAGTATTGCCCGAATCGAAATCATTGAATTACAAACCTGGCTCTTTCAGTATGAGCTACCAATTTAAGGATAAACTGATTTTCAGGAATTCTATAATGATAAACGAGTCGGAAATTCCTCCTGAGGAATATGAAGATTTCAGAAAAATTAAAGAGGAAATGGCGGAGTCCAGTTCAGGTCTTGCCATATTCATAAAAGACGAGCAACCTTAAACTGAACGGTGAAAATCATGATTAAAAGAAAAAGTCCATGGGTCGTATCGTTAATCGTTATCGCCATCTTAGCTGTTTCATTATATAGCGGTGAGATCACGAACCCGAAGATCCGGTCTCTGATCGAGAACGCTCCACTCAAAAGCGATTATCCTGATGCGGACGCTATAATACTCTACTCGAACAAGAACCTTATTTTGCAATCAGATGGGAATTATGTCAACCATTTTCATTATCTGATTAAGTCGTTCAATTACATGGGCAAGAAGGATTATGGTAATTTCAAGATCCAGTACGATGAAGAATATGAGGAAGTGATCATAGACACGGCGAGAACGATAAACGGTCTTGCCAAAGTTGACGATGTGGATAAAACGGGTATCAACACGATAACTCCTCCATGGCTGAGTAGGGGAAGTATTTATTCGAACGTCAAAGAGAAGGTTATATCATTTCCTTCGATGCAGGATACTTCTATTATTGAATTAGTGGGCAGGATTCGGACTATAAAACTCCCCGAAGAGCCATATTTGGGAGACAGGGATTTACTCGAGCTGGATAATCCGGTACTCGAAAAGACAATAACCATAGAGGTTCCCGAGGGCACTACTTTAAAATATTTCAACCGGAACGGCGCGCCTGAACCAACGATTTCGGGTAATCGATATACATGGCGGATTAACGATTATAAAGGTATAGTTGCTGAGCCTTCTTCTCCGCCGCCTTTTGAATATTTAGCATGTACTTATTACAGTACAGCAACCGGTTGGGATCAAATCGGCAATTTCATAAAAGATAAATTTAATTCGAAAATTGAGCCTGACGATGCCATCAGAAATAAGCTGGAAGAGGTTTCTTCGTCAACGAACACTGTTGAAACCGTGAAGGATATTTTCCTGTTCGTAGCGGACAAGGTCAGGAACGTGGACATGCCGCTTGGTATTGCCGGATATACCCCAAACCAGGCTTCTACAGTTCTTAAGAGAGGATACGGAGATACCCGGGATAAGTGCGTTCTCTTAATCAGTCTTATTAAAGCCGCTGGGATAGATGCTTATCCCGCGTTCGTTAATGACGCGGGTATTACTATTGAAGAGGGAATACCATTCCTGAAACAATTCAATAAGATGCTGGTCCTGGTCAGCTTTAAGGATGGGAAAAAACTCTGGCTCGATCCGTTTGCCGATAATTGCAAATATGGCTATATACCTGATTGCATGGGGGAGAGAGCGTTAGTGGTTTATTCAGACGGCGCGCGGTTCGAACAGGTTGAAAGCTATATTAACGTGCAAAATTCTGCTAATATAAAATACGATTTGACACTGGAGCCAGGGGGTGGATTGTCAGGTGATGTCAAAGTTTTTGTCGATGGTTATTTTGACTACGCACTTCGTTATTCGATAAAGGATGCTCGTCCGAAGCAGGTTGAAATGGAAATTGAAAAAGCAGCCAATACTGTCGCTTCAGGCGCGAAACTCCTCGACAAGACAGTGTCCGATATGAAGGATCTCACCGAACCCGCAGTTTTGCATTTCAGTTTCGAAGCGGATAAATGTGCCTCCATTCAGCAGGATATGGTGATTTTCTACGTGCCTATTAAACCTTTCGAATTTACAGGACTCGAATTTCCAGTGTCATCGGAAGGGAGAGAATTCCCCATACTTCTGCCTACCGCATTCGAGAAAAAAGGTGAATATGAGATAAACGTACCGGCTGATTTCAACATAGAATATACCCCCGAAAACGCCCAACTGGAGAATCCGCTGGGCTCTTTCTCTGTTACTTCAGAAGTGAAGGATGGTAAGATTTACTATTCTTATTCTATAAAGGTAAACAAGAGGCATATTGCAGCAGGAGAATACGAAAGCTTCAAGGGATTGGTGCAGGGTTTCCTATCCCCGAAGAATAACCTTGTTCTGCTGGAAATTAAGAAATAAGCTACAAAGTCAGAATACTGCTTCGCCAGGTTTGAGCAAACGCAATCTTAAAGAAGCAGGATTTCATAGGATAAGTCCTGGTTCTGAGTTCTGGAACCTAATATAATCCTTATCTCCCCGCTTAGTTTGTTATTTGAACATGATACAAAATGTCTTGTTTGGTGGAATTTCGAGCTTTGGTGTTTTTGTGGCAATCCCTGGTTTATCTTCTCTTTATAATATAGATTCAATGAATACTTGTGAAATATTCTGGTTGAGCCCTTTGAGCCTCTTCGGTTCAATTCCGCAGTATTATTTGTGTATATCGTGCTGTACGTTTTTGTTGACTTATTAACGCCATTCATTATAATATTCAATATGAAAGCAAATGTAAATCAAGGGGAGCGAATGAAGTTCCCAATTACTTTGAAGATATTTATTGGTTTTCTGGTTATAGTGCTATTAAGCCTTGCTGCCAACCTGCTTTTTTTCCTTCAACTCAACAGGTTAGAGGGTTTTATCCACGATTCGAACCTTGGCGCGCAGAAGATCAGCATCCTTCAGAACATGCTGATGGACCTTCAGCAGGAAGAGAAGATCATTCAATCGTATTATGTTCTTTCCTCTACTGAAACGGATTCTGCTGCTTACGTGAAGAAGCAGTACGAACAGCTTTCGAAGGTATTCAAATCACATATATCGAAGGTAAGCTCGAAGAAGCTCTCAAAGAGTTTGAAAAATAACATATATGAACTTGATTTATCGTTTTCAAAATTCCAGGAATGGTTCGGTACGGAATTTGCGTTACTCGATTCTGGCAAGTTCGAGGAGGCGTGGGACCTTTTCCAATCTGAGAAAAGGAAACGTGAGTATCGTCAATTTGAAGAACTGCTGTCCAAACTTCCTGGAAAATCCAGGAATTTTGCATCGCTAACGGAATTGGAGGGATTGCTGACCAGGTTTCATAGCCTTGTTCATAGCTGGATAACGGCAGAATATAAAAAGGGTAGATTCTTCCAGGTTTCAAATGGGCTCGATAATTCGCTTGCCCTGCTGAAAAAAATTCCCGGTACGAATTCTGCTGCTATTAATGAGATTGAACGATCTCATTCCACGCTTTTAGATGGATTCACCCGTGGTTATGATATTAGAAGCCTATCAGATAGCCTTTTCCCGGTCATTACGGATCGAATTTTTACTCTGAGGGACTCTGAGTTCAAAGCCTTCCAGAACTATGCTAAGAAATCCGAAGAGCTTGGTACGATAACGCGACAAATATGGTTGTGGGGAACACTGGGAATGTTCCTGTTAAGCCTGCTTATAGCGGTAGTGATAACGACCAGGATTGCCAAACCTATCTTCAACCTGAAGAAAGCCACGCAGGTTGCCAAGAAGGGGAAATATGACGAATTGATACCGATTACTTCGAACGACGAGATAGGCGAATTGACCATGGATTTTAACGAGATGCTCAGGGAATTAGGAGCTCTTGAAGAAATGAAGGCGAATTTTATAGCCAGTATCACCCATGATCTGAAGAGTCCGTTGGGGAGAATAAAGGGCGCCCTGGCGAATCTCCAGGACCAGCTTCTCGGACCGGTCAACGACCAGCAGAAAGACCTCCTGACGATGATGGAAAAGGATTCAAAAACGCTGGGCAGGCTGATACATAACCTGCTCGACCTTCAAAAAATAGAGGCAGGTACTTTTCAACTCGATTACCAGAAAGTTGAAATGAACGCCTTTATCAGTGATTGCATCAAGGATTTCACTCTGGAGGCGAAGAATAACGGGATAGATATCAAGAAAAGCTTGTCTTTTAAGGAGTTGGATGTGATGATAGACCAGCGGCAGATAGTTAGGGTGTTCGACAATTTAATAAACAATGCGATAAAATTCACCGAACCGGGAGGGAAAATAACAGTCGAGGGTGAGGTGTTAAAGGGCAAAGTGAAAATCGGCATAATCGATACCGGCAGGGGGATACCGCCTGACCAGATAAAGCAGGTGTTTGATAAATTCTATCAGGTAAAGACCAAAACTTTCAGCAGCAAGGGTTCAGGGATTGGCTTGACAATAACCAAAGCTATTATAAAAGCCCACAAAGGCGACATCTGGGTTGAAAGCGATCTCGGATTCGGAACCGCGTTTTATTTCGAATTACCAATCGAGATAAAATAGAAATTGGCAATTGACATTCAGCCCGGTTTATTTAAATTATATTCATATACAAACTAGTTGCGAGAAATGTTATAAGATATTGTTAAATTGAACAGCTAGACGAATGGATGGTTGGATGATTGGATGGGTAAAACAAAAATATTGCGCCTGACTCTTAAATCATGATGTTAATGGAATCGTTTCTAATACTATTATTGGGGAGTTGATAAATGAAGATAATAAAAAAACTGGCATTGTTTATTCTTTTCTTTGGGTTATTGGTTTTGTTCGGGACTGCGTGGTCCATAACTTATTTGACCCTGGACGGTTCAACGGAACTAACAGTAACACCTTCAGCGGTACTCTTAATTGAGGGAGATTTTCATTCAGAGGGCGGCGAGTTGGAATTCCATGTATTCGAGGATATAAATGGCGATGGAATATTAGACCCGGGTGATGAGCGAATTGACTACTTCAAAATAATGGACGGCATACCGTCATTAGGCTTTTTAGAAGAGGATGTTTATATCCGGGGGGATGATGATTCAACTGAAAATGCCTTATTCCGCTGCAATGAAAACATAACCTTAAAGGATTTCAATTGCTTAAAGGATACGTTATGCCTTTTCCTATATGCGAAGGATGAGGACGAGTCCTTCAGTACTGCAACTATACTAATAAACCTGGAACCGGGTGATATTCCCAGGGAAACGCCATACATATACGGTGTGATATCGGATTCCGCGACAGGGTCGGGTATCGAAGGGCTTGAAGTAAATTTCATTTGCAGCAGCGGCGAGGTCGCGACGGTCACTGATCCTGCGGGGCGGTTCTGGGCGCCGGTAGAAGCAGGGCAGATGTACCTGGCTCAGGTGTACGATAATTCAGGGCGCTATCCCTGGTTCGATTCCGCTTTTATCGAGACAGGTTCGGGGGATGACAGCCTCGAATTCAACGTTCAATTGAGCGCTTTCGATCATTTCATACATGGGATTGCCGCGCTGCTGGACGGCGGACCCGTGGAAGGGATAACCGTATTTGCCGATAACACAGACCTCGTCCAATATTCACTCGTGAGTTCGGATAGCTCCGGGTATTATATGCTGGGAGTGAATCCGGGATTCATCAACCTGACTGCGCAAGCTGATCCCACCATGCACGGTTATTATGTGAGTACATCTGTCACCAGGGGTATCCTTCCTGACTCAACCTATACCGAAGTCAATTTTACACTTGAACCTTTGATTTGTTTCATAGAAGGTTCAGTCACGTTCGAAGATGGCGCTCCTGCCGGCGGGATAATGGTTTTGGCACGAAGAACCGGCTACAATTACTTCTCGAATACCAACTCGGACGGCAATTATATAATCGCGGTATCACCCGAAACATATCGCGTTTTCGTCAACCTGGAAGGATACTCGGCAGACCCTGAGGAACATATAATCCCGGTAGCGGAATCGGAAACTGTCAGCGACATCGATTTCGTTTTTACACCGGACTATACTATTCCCTTTCTTTCCGGAGCAGTCAAAGACTCGAGAGATCGACCTATCGAATCGATCCTTGTGATCGCGTACTCTCCCGATAGAGCTACAATGGATAGCTGGTTAACCACATTCACCAATTCTTTGGGCTACTACGAATTCCCCGAAATTCCACCGGGTACGTGGTACGTATCCGCCTATAATTACTACTTCAACGCTCCAGAACCGAGAGTCATTAACATTGATTTAGCGGTTTCAGACTACATCACCGGGCAGGACTTCACTCTTTTTCATACGAATATCGATGAAAGTGTGATTCCAGCTATAATTTCACTTAAAGAGCCATATCCGAATCCCTTTAACGGTATTTGCAATATTGAAGTTCCGGCAGGCAGCGCCCTTCAGGTAATTGATATTTCCGGAAGGCTGGTTTATGAATGGAACGCGAGTGCAAAGCACAATATAATCTCCGCTGAGGAACAGGGCGGTTCATATATCTTCCGGTGGCAACCTGATGAGCTGCCGACCGGGATTTATTTAGTTAATGTGAATTGCAATAAAGAAAACAGAGTTTTCAAAATATTGTATATAAAATAAAAATTGGGATTATTTATTTGTGAAAAACTTAATAATTAGCAGGAGAGGTGTAAGGAATCATGAAGATAATAATACTTTTTTGGGTTGTAATACTGCTGCCATGTTCCCTTTATGCGGATTTCACGCTGATGGGCGAATTATATGGTGAAAATATCAGGGATAAATATGGCACAATAATGAGTGACGCCGGGGATATTAATGGTGACGGTTATAACGATTTGCTGGTTGGAGCGCCGGGCTCCAATTATACGAAGGATTTCCCGGGTAGAGTTTACGTTTACCTTGGAGGTCGGAAGTTGAAAAAGGAGCCGGATTTCGTGATTGATGGTACCCATGCGGGTGAAAATTTCGGGGGCGCACTGGCTTCGCTCGGTGATATCAACGGGGATGGTTTCGGCGACTTCGCGGTAGGCGCTCCAAAGAACGACGATGTATCCATGGACGCCGGCAAGGTTTATGTATTTTACGGCGCGAAAACATTCGATACCACGCCAGACGTAACTCTCGAAGGGGAGAGAGCTAACGATTGGTTCGGGGTTTCGATCGACGGGGGTAAGGATATAAATGGTGATGGGAAACCTGATTTTATCGTTGGGGCGAGTTACGGTGGAGATAAATATGGCGGCGCGGCTTACATTTACCTGCCCGGAATAGATATTACGAAGCCTGCGCTTGTCCTTAGTGGGGAAGGCATCGGCGATTGCTTCGGGAATCCGGTCGCCCTCCTGGGAGATGTAAACAACGATGGGTACGTGGATTTCGGGGTTGGCGCTTGTTTCAATTCCACAGAGGAAATGAAGAACTTCGGCAGAGCGTACATTTATAAGGGCGGTAACGTAATTAAAAAGGAACCCTGGCTGGTGGTTTCCGGCAAGCGCGAGCAGGAATGGCTCGGGTACGCAATGACAGGTTTGGGAGATGTGAACGGCGATGAATTTGATGATTTCATAATAGGAGCCCCTCATGGCGGCGAAAAGGAGGAGGGGCAAGCGCTTCTCTTTATTGGAGGTCATGTGCTTCGTGATACTCCAGCCGCGGTGTTCAGCGGAAGAATCGCTAAAGACCTTATGGGACATGCAGTTACATACATCGGTGATTTAAATAAAGATGACTTCAATGATATTGCGATAAGCTCCCCTTATAATGACACCGGCGAGTTAAGGTCCGGACGAGTGGATTTTTATTACGGTGGAACTGAAGTGGGCCTCAATTCAGACATGCATATTATTGGAGATAAGCAAGGCGCTCAAGGCGGTTACTCCCTCCGGATGGTCGATTCATTTTTCGGTAAGGGTGAAAATGGGTTCTTCATGTCGGTTCCGGGTTCCGGTAAAGTCGAAGAGGGTGTATGCAGGATATTCGTTTACAAGATAAAGTAAGCAGAAATGAACGCCTACGAAATTATAATTAAAAAGAGGGATGGGGGTACTCTAACCAGTGACGAACTCAAATTTTTGATCGACGGGTTTGTAAAGGGGGCTGTTCCGGATTATCAAATGGCGGCTTTCCTGATGGCTGCATTTCTCAATGGTTTAACTGAAGATGAAATGGTCGAATTGACCTCGCTATACATAGGGTCGGGGAAGAGGATCGATCTTTCGGAAATTGAGGGGCACAAGCTTGATAAACACAGTACCGGCGGAGTGGGCGATGGAGTGAGCTTGATCCTCGCGCCCCTGGTTGCAAGTTGTGGAGTTACAGTCCCAATGATATCCGGTCGGGGATTGGGACATACAGGCGGTACCCTCGATAAGCTGGAATCGATACCGGGATTCACTACTTCGAGGTCACCGTCGGAATTCAAGAAGCAGCTTTGGGAAATAGGTGTCGCGATAATCAGCCAGAGCGCTGAAATCGTTCCCGCAGACGGGAAGATATACGCCCTCAGGGACGTTACCGGTACGGTCGATTCGCAACCCCTGATCGTTGCGAGTATCATGAGTAAGAAGATAGCCGAGGGGATCGATGGGTTGGTGATGGACGTCAAAGTTGGCTCGGGGGCATTTATGCGGACTATGAATGACGCTATCAAACTGGCGGAAGCGCTGGTGAAGGTTGGGGAAGGTAGCAGCTGCGCCACCCGCGCGTTCATAACAAATATGGATCAGCCACTGGGAAGATACGTGGGGAATGCGCTCGAAGTCAAGGAGACCATTGAATTCCTGCGTGGCGATTACATCGCGCCGGATATGAAGGAGGTCACTTTCACCCTGGCTGCTGAAATGCTGGTGATGGCTGAAGTGGAAAAGGAATTGGCTGGAGCGGTTGCAAGTTTAGAGAATAAATTGGAGACGGGGAAGCCGCTCGAGAAATTCAAAGAGCTGATTGAAGCCCAGGGGGGCGATCCGAGGGTTTGTGACGATCTAACCCTCCTTCCGAAGGCAAGTCTGAACCTTCCCGTATTAGCTGATAGAGGTGGCTATGTTCAAAGTATTGATAATCATAGGATTGGAACAGCTTCGGTAGAATTGGGAGCGGGAAGAAAATCCATGGAAGATAATATCGATCCAGCGGTTGGCTTTGAAATTCACATAAAATTGGGGGACAAGGTTGAAAAGGGCAGTGAAGTGGCTATAGTATTTTGCAATGATGAGGACATGGGTTTGGAGATAGCAAAGAAGCTTGAGAGTTGTTTTGTAATTAGCGAGGAGCCGGTAACTCCACCTTCTACGATATTTTATTATGTGGATAAGGATGGTTCAAAGCCTATTGCGAAATCATGATTACCTTGCTACCGGGATATATTTTAATTTAAATTCACCAATCCGTTCTGCTCTGACTTCAATAGGAAGTAATCCTATTCTCTTTGAATTGGGAACGATTATTAAGCCTTTATTCACCATTTCTGATTTAACCCAATCATAAAAGAAGTCCTTAACATCTATACTGGTCGAACATTCACTTTCTATAAATTCTACTTCAAATCTACTTTGATCCACTTCATTTGTATCCGCATGGAATATACTTCCTGTAGTGCCAATTTGATTTTGTTCCACATTGCTTTTGCTCCTCTTTAATTTTAATTGGTTACAGTTTTTCGTGTTTTGTTTTTAAATTCTCCTGGTCAGGGTTGACTAACCAAATCATAGATTTGGTTTAGGGAGTTTTTTACATAAACTCCACCAAATTTTGAATACAAGGTCTCAAAATTTCCGCCAACCCTCTTCTTGTTTGTGTCCTGTTTTTCTACAATTATTAACCATCTACGATGGTTTGCCTTCTACGAAGGTCTTTAGAATGCTGTAATGTTCGTCCACGATCTAACATACTTTTTTCTTTCTTCGTGTAACTTTAAGTCTGGTTTGTCAATACTCAATTATCACCTATATATTACCTAATATTTATAGGTAGTACCCAAATCAAATTTTCCATCTCTTGACAATTCTATAATTTCATTGCAAACTCCTTTGTGCAAATCTTGTGCCATTTTCAAATACAACTAATAACAGATGAAAGTATATAAAACCCCAGGTTCCAATTAAAGAGAAGGAGTTCTGTTACACAAATTAAGCAGGTAAATCAATCTAATATTTTCTTATTCTCATCCATTTTTTTTGAAATCCGGGATAAAGTTGCTCCTTATACCCTGAATAGTATTACAGCATAGTTTTTTAATGCAACATCCTATTTGATTTCTGTTATAAAATCATTGACAACTATGAACGCATATCTATATTATTCAACGTAATTTGTTCTTTAATTTCTTTACTAGTCAGGATCTGGTCTATTGTTCCTGTTTTTCCTGCAGCCTGTATCCTGTTCCCTATTCGAGGAGAGGTGGCCGAGTCGGCTGAAGGCAGCAGTTTGCTAAACTGCCGTAGGGTCATAAGCTCTACCGGGGGTTCGAATCCCCCCCTCTCCGCCATACTTCGCCGAGGCTTGATTTGAATAAGTATGTAAGTGCTTTGGGCTTCGTATGGCAAGCTCGATTATAAATTTACTTTTTTCTTGTCCAAAACTCTTATATAGATATATTAGCGAAATGGTGCTTAATTACCACGAAGCTTAAGATGTTTAGAATTATCGAAAAAGCTGGTAATTTAACCCTGTTTGAATTATAAGTATTATAGTAGCATTCTCCCAGAGAGAATACTTTGTCATATACAAAAAAATTAGTATAATTTTTAAAGGAAGGTTTTTAGATGATCTCAGAACCGCATAAAATAAAAGCAGTTAGAAAAGTTAATTTTACCAGTTTCCGTGAGCGCTTGCAAGCATTGAAGGCAGCTGATTTAAATTGTTTCAAGATCAGTAACAATCTGGTTACCTTTGATCTAACGAGCCAGGGAACTTCAGCGATGAGCCAGGAACAATTCTCCGGCTTGTTCATCGGCGACGAAGCTTACGCCGGCAGCAGAAACTTCGAACATTTACAGAGTTCTGTGCAGGATATCCTTGGACACAAATACGTTTGTCCCACTCACAACCTTAACGGGTGCCATAAATTGATATCAACAACAATGGTAAATGAAGGTGATGTAGTCTTTTCCAATTCCATGGCTCAGCGTGAATTAGTCTATGAGAGAAGGGCTGAAATCAAGCAAATGTCGAACGAGAGTATCCCCGACTTCACAGGCAATCTCGGCCCTGCCCAATTGCAGGAAGAATTGTCGAGGGGGGTTCAAGTATCTTATATCTATGTTGAATTGTTCGCTGATGGTTATCGCCCGGTATCCATATCGAACCTGATGGAAATAAAAAAGATAGCAGAGAAGAACGATACGAAGGTTATCATTAACGCTTCACGTATAATTGGAAATGCCTGTTATATAAGGGAAAATGAACCGGAATATACGGGCTGGCAGATAGATGCGATAGTCAAAGAGATGGTTAATAATTCGCATGTGTGTGTTATTGATGCTGGTCAGGATCCTCGCAGTAATGTAGGAGGGCTCATCTCTACTGATGACCTGGAGCTCCATGAGAAGTTCCAGAACGAGGTGGTTGTCTATGAGGGTCTCCATACTTATGGCGGCATGGCGGGACGGACGATGGAAGTTCTCGCCCTTGGTCTGAGGGAAATGGTCAATGAAGACCAGGCAAACTGGATAGCCGAACAGGTGCAGCGGTTTGCCTCCCGACTGGAAGGTATCCCATTTTACACGGGCAGTGATGGCGTATATATAAAAGCCGATGAGTTTCTTCCGAACGCAAATTCTCACCAGGCTCACACTCTCGCCTGCGCGCTGTACTTAAAATCGGGAATCAGGGTTTTTCTGAATGACCGTTTCAGTGATGAAAAAATACTCCCGATACAGGTTCCGAGATTGGCGCTTACTAATAAACAGCTTCTACAGATCAGCGAGGTTGTCAATGAGCTCTATCTCGAAAGCAGAAAAGTCAAAGGTCTTGTGCTTGTTAGCGAGCCGGAATGGCATGACGAAGCGGAATTCGAATGGGAGATACCCGATGTCAGTGAATATGTTTTCGATTGTGAACCACACACTATCGCCATGATCGAATACGTTGGAATAACGAGCCTGAAAGAACGAGAGAGTGAGGTCAAAAAAGCGGATTACAATACGTTCCTGTTACCCTCTGACAAAGTTAAGATAGACCTTCTCACTGATTCTGGCACTTCCGCGATGAGTATCGAGCAGTGGCAAGTTTACATTGGGAGCCGTGAAACTCCGGCAACCAGCGAGGCCTCCCTCGAGTTTGTTAGTACAATTCAAGAAATCACGGGTTACAAGTATATCATCCCAACGCACCAGGGGAGAGCTGCAGAACACATCATGTCCCAGGTCCTGATCGAAACAGGTTATGTTCCGGGAAATATGTATTTCACGACAACGAAGCTTCATCAGGAAATGGCGGGAGGCACGTTTACAGACGTGATAGTTGATGAAGCCCATCAGCCGACATCTGATTTTCCCTGGAAGGGGAATATCGATCTGAATAAGTTGAAAGGACTGGTAGAGAAATTTGGCGCGCGGAGTCTTCCTTATATCAGCTTCGAGGCCAGCGTAAATATGGCGGGTGGACAACCTTTTTCAATGGATAATGCCAGAGAAGTATATGAGTTTTGCAAAGCACATGGGATTCCCGTTATGTTCGATGCGACCAGGGTTGCGGAAAACGCTTACATGATAAAGAAGAAGAACCCACGCTACAAAAATACGCCGATAGGAGAAATCGTGAAAGAGTTGTTCAGTTATGGAGATGGCTGCACGGTTTCGAGTAAGAAGGATTTCCTGGTCAATATCTGCGGTTTTCTTGCATTTCGAGATAACAAGGAGTATTATAAGAGGTCTCTTTCAATGCTGCGTAAGTATGAAGGTTCTGTAGCAAATGGCGGCATGTCAGCGGGTGATATGGCGGCTCACAGTCAGGGAGCACGCGAGATGGTTCAGGAGGAATATATCAGAGCCCGGGTTGAACAGACGAAT
The DNA here is from genome assembly GCA_016935765.1 of bacterium. GTDB lineage: Bacteria > UBP14 > UBA6098 > JAFGQG01 > JAFGQG01 > JAFGQG01. Next base: position 9,760 of record JAFGQG010000007.1, on the reverse strand, counting down.
TATCTTGGAGAGAAGCTGCTCGAAGCAGGTGTACCCATAGTTCAGCCACCCGGCACACACGCGATCTTCCTTGACGCGAAGAGGTTTCTCCCGCATATAGACCAGGACCAGTTCCCTGCCCAGGCACTTGCTGCCGCTCTCTACGTAAAGACAGGTGTCAGGAGTATGGAGCGCGGTAACGTTTCCAAGGGCAGAAACCCGGAGACAGGGGAAAATTACCGGCCAGCATTGGAATTGGTGAGATTGACCATTCCAAGACGAGTGTACACAAATAATCACATGGATGAAGTCGCAAACGGAATCATTGAGCTTTATCAGGACCGGGATTCAATAAAAGGGCTGAAGTTCACGTATGAACCCCCGAAATTGCGATTTTTCCAGGGGCGCTTCGAGGAAATTCCTTAGAAAAATCATTCCTAATATTTTTCTCTACCGAGTAAGTGAAACATCTGCTTTTTATATGCTTCGACCCCGGGCTGGTCGAACGGATTCACCCCAAGAAGTAACCCGCTTATAGCCACAGCTTTCTCGAAGAAATAAAAAAGCTGACCTGTATGATACGCGGTGAGTTTCGGCACTGTTATGGTCATGTTCGGCACTCCGCCTTCGTAATGCGCTCTTTCTGTGGCTTCCTTCGCTTTTTTATTAACGTAACCAAACGTGTGCCCGGAAACGTAATTCAGACCATCAAGGTTCTTGTCATCTCCAGGGATCATGACGTCTATACCCGGTTCATCAACGATCAAGAAGGTCTCGAAGAGGTTTCTCATGCCCTGTTGAACAAGCTGACCAAGGGAATGAAGATCAGTTGTATAATTCACTACCGTTGGGAAAATGCCCTTTCCATCCTTACCTTCACTTTCGCCGAAGAGCTGCTTCCACCATTCAGCGACGTAGCTCATCGAATGAGTGAAATTTGCAAATATCTCGATAACCTTTCCCTTTTCATAGAGAATGTTTCTGATCGCCGCGTATAGATAGGAGACATTTTCGTAAATATTAGGTGATGCGGTTTGTGTTGCCATATCTGCAGCCCCTTTCAACATCTCAACAATGTCGATACCTGATACTGCCATTGGCAAAAGCCCGACTGGAGTGAGCACCGAGAATCTACCGCCAATATCCTCGGGAATGACAAAGGTCTTGATGCCTGTCTGCCTGGATAATTCCAATAAAGCTCCCTTTTTCGCGTCGGTTGTCGCAAAGATCCGCTTGTACGTCTCTTTCTTTCCATAAACCTTCAGCATGAAGTTCCTGAGAATCCGGAACACGAGAGCGGTTTCGAGAGTGGTTCCCGATTTTGATATCACATTCAAAGCGATTTTCTTGTTCTTTATCACATCCAGCAGATCAGACATGTAATCCGGGTAAATGCTGTTCCCTGCGTAGTAGATGCGTGGTTTCGCGTCAGGCAATTCGTTATTGAAGATATGGGTCAGTGCTTTGATGGCTGCGCGCGCGCCAAGGTACGAACCGCCTATGCCTATCGAGATGAAGACGTCAGAATTTTCCCTGATCCAATTACCCGCATCCTGGATTTTTTTTATTTCTTCCTGGTTGGTATTTTTAGGGAGGTCTATCCAGCCCAGGTAATCCTTCCCGGGACACGCTTTATTTAACAGGTCCTGATGGCATTTATGCACCCGTTTCTGAATTTCCGAAAGGTCATTATCATCCACAAAACCCTTGACATATTCGTAATTTAGTGATATATTATTCAAGGTTGCCTCCTTATATCTATGAATAGACCTGTTCTTTTTCTTCGCCACCCAGAACCCTGATAACGCCGCGAGCAAGCGCTTCCATTTCATCCTCTCCGGGGAATATCTTAACGGGGGCGATGAATTTAATGTAAGGTTCTATCAAGCCCATCAGGTATTCACTCTGAGCCAGACCGCCGGTTATCAGTATGGCATCGACTTCCCCTTTTAAAACGGCAGCCATTGCGGCGATCTCCTTTCCTATCTGGTAAGCCATTGCTTCGATGCATTCTCTCGACTTCCGGTCTCCTTCCTTAATATTATTTTCTATTTTCACCATATCGTCCGTTTCGAGGTATGCGAGCAAGCCGCCTTTCTTTATCAGTTTCATTTTCATTTCACTTGCGCTGTATTTTCCGGAGTAGCACAATTTCATCAAACCGGTTACGGGGAGTGTACCTGTTCGCTGGGGAGAGAACGGACCGCCGTCATTAGCGTTGTTAACGTCCACCATTCTCCCTTTTTTATGCGCGGTAATTGAGATCCCGGAGCCCAAGTGAGCTATTACAAGGTTCATGTTCTCGTATGGCTTACCTGCTTCTTTCGCGTATTTTTTTGCCACCATTTTTATATTCAGGGCGTGCGCGAGGCTGACTCTCGGAAGTTCGGGTAATCCACTGTAGTATGCCAGTGGTTCGAACTCATCCACAGAGACGGGATCCACAATGAATGCGGGAATACCAAGCGGTCGGGCAAGAGCGTTCGCTAAAAGGCAGCCGATGTTCGAGATATGTGTAGCCTGGACTCTCCCTTCCCTGACATCGTCGAGCATTGCCTCATTCACCCTGTAAGTTCCGCTAACCAGCGGTTTGAATGGTCCGCCCCTTCCAACAACAGCGGAAAGGTCGCCCAGGTTTACACCATTCTTTTCCAGTATTTGCTTTACCAGGTTTATTCGAAATTCAAACTGGTCGATATCGCGTTCGAACTTCGACAGGTCCTCATCGTGGTGCTTGATATTCTCCGCGAATACCTGGTTTTCGTCCTCGAAGTAGGCGACCTTCGTAGAGGTTGCCCCGGGATTTATGACTACAATTATATATGACATTTAAATCCTCCGTTTCAGGTTATTCAATTTTGGTACATGTTTAAGTTATAAAGTAATTGTTTATAGACAACAAAAAAATATTTGATGCGTCTTACATTGCAATGTAATGAGGGTCGAAACAGCGAGTGCCAAACGGCTGGGTGGTAAACTAAAACCACGGAGTCACGGAGACACAGAGAAAAAGAACACCTGCGTATTTTAGTTTTATTGTGTTCATTTTGGTTGGTCATGGTTGGCATGATTTTCGAAATTCCTTTCACTCATGTCAAAAATCCCGCCAACCATATCTTTACTTAATTTACATTTTTTTCTATAATTATTAACCTTCTACAAAGGTTTGACTTCTGCAATTGTTAAGCCTTTGTCAGGTTCTATATTATGTTGTTTTTCACTTTTGGATTCCATCTATTTATCTGTGATTTTCCACTGCATCCGTGTATTTTTTTTATTCATTTGCCATTAATCATTTTTCAACTTTAATTTCTTCCCAAACATTTTCTCCATACTATAAAGCCGGGGATTTCTGGAAGAAGCGCTGCTGCCATCGTTGGCAATGTAATGGGGACCGTAAAACTTGTTATCGGAAGAGTAAAGGCTATAACTGGGACCTTTGGTCAGGTTCATTATATCGATTCCCCGCCACCTGCCCATATTCATGTATCTCTCCAGCGGAGAACTCACCGAAGCCAACTGGATGAATAGCAGAACCGTCAGAACCACAAGTACTTCCGATGAAAGCCTGCAGAGTCTTCGCCAGTAAGCAGACCAGTTCCGCTCTCGGCTATCCTTTGCAACTATGGCGCTGATGAGAATGCTTGTAGGAATTATTAATAATTGGGGAAATCCCAAAATTGTCGTTATCCTTTGCTCCATTAGATTCACCCAAAAACCAAATATTCCAACGAATATCCAGAATAATGGTAATAAATAATACTGTTTAGCTTTTAATTTTTTTACGAAGAAAAATACTGCGAATAAGGCCAGGCTTAATAGTATTTTTATTACTCCTGCAAGCATGCCGTGGCTGGCGTGATCGTCTATCCCTATTGCCATACAAATAAGTAAAAGAACAAAACCCATAATAAACATCAAGGGGATACTAAGCCTCGCTCCGGATAATGATACTTCTCCATCATACTTTCTAGTTGAGATTATTCCTATTAATCCCACAAGTGTCAGAAGGATAAGAATCAGGAACAAGCCACCTTCGACATAACTGTTTATTAATACTATGTACTTCGTCCATGAAACACCCCAATAATCCAGCGTATAACCATATCCAATAGCATCTTTCCAGAGCGTTTCCCAATTCCTATCATTTGCGCTGAAAAGTCCAACCAAGCGTTCTGATGATTCTAACTTGTTCACCAAGTAAAGATCACCCAGTACATCCAGAATATGTGTCATCAGATAGCCTCCCCTATTCTGCTGATAAGGTGTGCGGCTCTCATCCTCCCTCATCATGAAACCCAGGTGAGCTAAACTCAGTATGGTATCCATCATGTTGTTTGCTTCGGCTTTACTCTCGAACGGTCCGATGCCCATCACAAATAAATCTACTGCTTTCAAAGGCGATACAGGGACGAGGTATGTTTCCAGGAGGTAAGTCCGGTAGAAAAAATTATTTACGCACGATTCCGTCATTAACTTAAGACAGGTTGAAATTGCATCGGTATTGTAGGATTTATAGCTGCCTTTTTTCATGGCACCCCTCATTATCTCCCTGCCTTTTTCAGTCAGGTATGGATAAGGGGGAGGCAATTCCCGGGTTATATATTCTAGCCGCTGGGCATAGGAGAATTTCATGGTATCTTCCATGTCCTCGACGTACAATTGCACCTTTGCGAGGTCAATTGCAGCATTATCAGGATCAAGCTTTCCTGCCCGGTTAAAAGCTTCCAGGGCTTCTTCCCTGTTAACTTCAAGTTCAGGATCAGGAATACCATAAAATCCTTCACGCTTTAAGTTATTTGAGTATGCTAGTCCCAGGTAGAAGGGATACATCGGGTTGCCATTTGGAGCTACTTCATCTGCTTTCTTAAGATAATCGATCATTTCAGATGAATCCGAAGTTAACATAGCAAGGGCAAAATAAAACTTCGCATTATCAGGATTGCCTTCAACATAGTACTTAAGTTTATTAAAATATTGACTTCTCAGTCCGGAATCTGCATATAGCTTAAAGAAATTGTTTGCCTCTCCTTCATGCACTTCAAAAGCATGTCTAAAATTCCTGTTAAACCAGCTAAAATCCCTGAGTGGTATCCATTTGTACAGCTTCCATGGTTCTACTATGCTTAGAATCAATAAACATAAAAAAATAGTCACAAGTGGTGTTAGAATAAAACGTTTGTGATTTCTTTTCATTTATGCTCCTTCGTTAAAACCGTCTGACGTCTTTCGGTTGCATGTAAAGATTAAACCACTGAGATAAATAAAATAATGATAATTTAGAGTCTGATAACATTTTCATCTGCGATAAGCATTTATATTAGTACTATTTGATGTTATTATTTTTGTTCTTCAAACTCTCCGATAGTAACACACTCAAACTTTATTTTCTTTTTTTCATATTTTAAAATCGTGGTTTTGGAAACCAAGCACAAGCCCAATGACCTACAAAGCACCAATAAACCAAGCGATTAAACAACCCCGGCACCATAAAAACCCGTTCTTATCAAAGATATATTTATAAAATAGAATAAAATTTGGTGAAAAGCAATTAATTTGTTTTTATTTTTTTATTCTGCATCTTTTCAAGCCTACTGGATTATCAGAAACCATGTACTATGTTGCTTTAAGTCCGCAAGCTAAAGGACTTGCGGCTACAAGATTCCTTTTTCCCCCTGTTAGAGCAGAGGCTCTAACCTACCCAAATCTCCCATTTCGTCATATTTAAAATTTAGGTTCTTGTGCAATTTAGTTGCTAATTTAGCCCAATTCTTTTCTCGGGATCTACAGGATGATTGGATGGCTGGATGAACCAAATCATAGATTTGGTTGGGGATAGGTGTTTCTTCATACTTATAACTGGTTTCTTATTAATTTTAGTTAAGTTATATTGATTATTACGCTTTATATATATATTTGACTTACTTTATCTTTCTGTTATATGTTTTACTAATTGAGTTTGTCAAATATTATAAAAGCTTACAATGTGATTTCTTATCCCTATCCAGCCATCCACTCATCCACTCATCCATTTTGTTAAAATAGCATCATCTCATAACATTCCCTGCAACTAATTTGTATATGAACCAAAATTTATAACTGATAATTGCCAACTGCTAATTTATTTTTTCTTCGTCCTTTCTTCTTTCTTCCTTCGTTTATTCTCTGTGTCTCCGTGTCTCCGTGGTTTCCTTTTCTCCGATCAACACGAACGACGCCCAGTAAAACGGGTGGCTGTATCTTTCGGACTTGATCATCTCCAGTTTTGCTTCCCTCAACGCTCCTTCCTTATCCATATTTTCATTGACAAGATTATTATAAAACTGATACATAAATTCGGCAGTGGATTCGTCCGCGATCTGCCACAAACTGACTATAACTGAGGGAGTACCTGCATACATAAAAGCCCTCGATAAGCCCATAATCCCTTCCCCCTTGACCATCTTTCCCAAACCGGTTTCACAGGCGGAGAGAGTTACCAAGTCTGCATGCAAATCGAGATTGTATATCTCATACATCTGCAAATATCCATTCTCCCCGGAAGGCAATTGACCCGGGCTATCCTTTGGATACAGCGAAAGCACCAGCCCGGAGAATTCAGGATTGTTCTCGTTCAAAACTCCGTGACAGGCGAAATGAACATATTTAGCATGCGGCAGATCATCCGAAGATTTTACATTCTGTTCATTCGCTTCACCGTTCATGAATAGCTTACATTGGTTTTGGGGAAACAGGGAACAGATCCTTTCAACTTCGATACCGGTACTAGGTAATGGTACGTACCCACTCCTTGTTGGTTCGGGGAATGCTGAACGAAAGACATCCGTCTCCTGCAGTTCTGCTTGAGCGAAGAGCGGTACTTCTTCTTCCGCCGGTTCATACTGAGGATTTCCAATGGCGACGAAATCCAACATATCCGGCAACGGTTCCTTGGGATGCTCATTTATCTGCGCCAGCACCGTTGCTGAAGGGGAGGTGTTGATGTTATAATCCTTGACAAGGTATGGCAGTTCTGCATATTCGTCAAATTCTGTCAAGTCTTCTATGTTTACATCTTTACTAATCAAAACCTCAAATGGAAGGTAACCCAGGATCCCGTCGGGGATAATGACCAGGTCTTCAATATCACGAAGATCCTCCATACAAGGCTCGATCAACCATGTAAACAACTCCCGGGAAGTTTTAAGAAAAACGGGTGAGAAAAAGCGGGGCAAAGTTAACTCATCCCTTAAGGTGAACGCTGTTTCCTGTATCTGCTTTCGAGAAGGAAGCTCATATACGTGAGTTTTATTATCAGTTATGCAAAACACAAAGGATCCGGAGTCACTAAGAACATACTCGAGAAGGGCTGTTTCGCCATCGAGCAGCTTACTCTGAATGTGTTCGATACTCACAGGTTCCGGGTACTGAAGGTCTGCATATCTGGGGGATTCTTGCTTAACCTATACGTGAAGCCTCTCAAGATTTGTCTCCTGCTCTAATAATTCGTCTTCTATCTGCCTTACCTGATCGGGATCGGGTTCTCCGCTTGAAATCAATTGAGTAAGACCACTGGAGAGCTGCTCTATCTGCTCCATATAACTCTCCTCCAGATTCCTTGTCTCGGGGGGAATCCCTTGCTTCATTTCACTTTTAGCTTCAGCCAATTGGTCCAACAAAACCCTGGAGCGGGATGATTCCAGGTAACTAAAGGCTTCATGAATATAAGTATTGTCATCCGTTTGCCGGTAAAGCTGCATACAATTGGAAAGCGCTTGAACATATAAATCTTCAATAGTAATAAAATAACCCGTTTTATGCTCCGAGGATACCAACTTATTCCGGGTCGATTCCCCTGTCTTAATAGCTTCATTATAGTAAACGTAGGCGCTATCATATTCCCCCATCTTATTAAAAACATCCCCCATGTTTCCATAAGTCACCCTCATGAAAAGCCCTTTTCGAAGTTTCTCCACTATTTGCTTTGCATCCCTCCAGTATTGCAATGACGTTTCGTAATCCTTGTTGTTAAGATAAGCGTAAGCGATAATAGTCAAAATATCGCCTTCATTCATAACATTATTGATGTTTCGATTGATTTCCAGAGCAGTTTTAGCGGTGCTGATGGCATCTTCATATTCACCTTTGAATATCAGTGCGAGCGCGATATTGGTTAAAGCCATGGCTTCCTGTCTTTTATCCCCGATTTCCCGGCTCATATCGAGCGCTTGACGGTAATATTCCAAAGCCTTATCCACATCATGCAGAGTCCAGTAAATTGTACCGATTGAAGCGAGAATCCCTATCTGCTGTGACCTGTTACCGACAGATTTATTCAACTCTAAAGCCTGGTTATAATATTTTAAAGCTTTTTGTGGTTCGCCCAGTTTCTCAGTAATACTGCCGATTGCTGTAAGAGCCCTGATTTCCAAATAAAGATCCCCTCGCTGCTCTGCCAATTCTAGTGCCTGATGATAATATTCAAAACTCAGGTTAAAGTCTCCCAGCATACTGTTTATTGCCCCGATTTCCATTATTGCCGCACTCTCCAGTCTTTTGTCGTAATTAGCCCGGCTGATATCAAGCGCTTCTGATTGGTTTTCAAGTGCTTCCTCAAAATTCCCTTTGCTTTAAAGTATCTGACCGATATTCAGGAGAATGTATCCCTGAGCATTCAGATTCCCCAATTCAACCGCAAGAGTATACGCTTCCTGGTAATAAGACAAAGCTGTATCGAATTGACCGGTATTCAAATAAACGCTGCCGATAACGTTCAGCGATGTTTGGATCTTCATTTTATCGTCAAGCTCATAAGCAGCTTCAAGAGCGTTTTTCTTATACTTCAAGGAGTTATTATAATCAGATGTGTAATAATAGGCATCCCCCATCACCATATACAAAGCCCATAGTCTTTGTGGGTCACCTTTTGCCTCTAAATCCTCAAGAACTAGATTTGCAAGACGAAGGGTTTCAAAGTAGTCAAATTTTGCAGATGCAAGACCAGCAAGCCAGCTTGTCGTATCGATAGCGTGATATTCTATATACTCCCGGGCTAACTCCAATAGACTATCTTCGCCAGTTATCATGAAGTAGTTTTCTGCGGTTTTGTATTTTTCGAGTTGCTCACTGAACTGGTTAAGATATTTGTACGTATTTCCGATCCATAGACTGAGATTTCCCATAGAGGAAGTGTCGCTTAATTCTTCAGCCAACTCCAGGCTTTTCCGGAAGTAAACCAAACTTGAGTCCCATTCACGTATTTGATGATATTGATAGGCAAGTTTCTTATATATAGTGTATTTATCGAAAATATGGTCTGGCTGCAAGCCTTTATAATACTCTATGACTGCCTGAGGATCCCCGGACATGGATATGTAATCAGCCTCGGCGAGAACGGAATCCAACCAGGGATTATCCTGGGCATAGAGTGTAGCACAGCACGATAATGTAAACCCGCTTACAACAATTAACCAAATCATTATTCTTTTCATATTTCATTGTCTCCTTATCTTGATTGTTTATCCATTTTTTTTATTTCCTTAAAAACCGTAAGCTAAAAGACCTGCAGCTGCAATGGGATCTTCTGTTCTGTTTATTTCAATTTTCTCCACGTCCTTGTTATGCATATTTGTTGTTTCCATAAGGCAGGCTAAAGGATCTGCGATTACAAGATGCTTTTGCTTCCGTGTAAGAGCAGAGGTTCTAACCTGCCCGAAACCCCCGTTTCTTTGTATTGCTAATTGATAACTGATAATTGCCAACTGCTAATTTATTTTTTCTTCGTCCTTTCTTCTTTCTTCCT
>JAFGQG010000081.1 GCA_016935765.1 bacterium | reverse complement strand
TTCTCAACCAGAAGAGGTGTATTAATGGAGCATTTAAAAGTGATTTTGGTTATTTCTTTCATTTTGGTACTATTTACGATTACGGCAGCGGAGGATTGGTTCATACAGCTTGCCATTCAGACTGCTGATTACACCGGACCGGGTCATGGCTTCAGGGACGGATCGAACAAAGCGGGTGTAAAGGATGACGCCTCGCGTGGATATGATTCCCATGACGCCTATAAGTTCACACCCCCCGATCCGGATTACATCATACTTTATTTCCCTCATTATGATCCAGGAGAACCTGATTATTGGGCGCCTCCTTACGATAATATCTATGCATTCGATTACAGGGCTCCCGGCTTTGAGGAGGAAATCTGGCACATTGATGTTTATAGCGCAAGGTCTGTTAATACCGAATGTCTAATCTCCCGCAAGAAACTTGAAGCAGTACCCGCACAGTACGGTATATTCCTGGTGAACAATGCGACTTCTGACACCTTTAATATTCGTTTCCAGGACACCGTAAGCGCAACGATACCTCCCGTTATCAGCGATTTTGAATTGATCGTAAAGGATGATATTCATTCTCACATAAAGATTTTCCCCGGTTACACATCTGCAGTTGTTGGCGAACGATTATACATGTACACCTATATTTACACCCACGATGGGGATTCCTTTCAAGTGGCTTCAAATTGGGAAGCAACAGGACCTTCAGGGATCATAGAAGACCCGGGTCAATTTTTCGCGACCTCTGCCGGTACGAACACGATAATCGCCGATTACTGCGGTTTCAAGGACTCCGTCGATATCGCTATAACCGGTGAAGGTTCACAAGTTAGCATAAACTGCTGGAAAGGCTGGAACATGTTCTCCATGCCGGTAATTCCGCCTAACTGGAATATTGAACAATGCTTGCCATATTTCGATGGGGCGCTATACTATTATGATCCGGATTCCGGCGATTATTTTCTAACAGAAGTCCTGGATACATTTACAGGATACTTTGGTTACTCTCAAAAGGACACCAGCATACTCGTGGTTGGTTTACCTTTTGATCATCACGAAGAATACCTCAGCGCCGGATGGCATCTTATCGGGTCTATTTCCGAGGCTATCAATATTTCATCTGGCTGCCGTTCAGTTCCCGAAAATGCTTTGATACGTTCATTCTATAAATTCAACACACTTACTAACAGGTATAGCAGGCTTAGTTATCTCTACCCGGGAAACGCCTTCTGGGTCTTCATGAAAGCGGACGGAACTATAATACTTGAAGATTGATGATTTTAAATAAAGTAATTTGATTTTAAAATGTTATGTAAGAGTTTTAATAGAAGGAAATACAAATTGGTAAGTTAGCGATTTTGATGAATTATTGTGTATTTTTAAAGGAGATAAAATGAGAAGTGAAAAGTTGGTTTTAGCCATTTCAATCCTTTTATGTTTATTCACCATAGCTTCGGGACAAGTAACTGAGTTCAAAGAGGATTTTAAGAACCTTTCGCACTGCGACCTGAGCAAAACCACTGCTCAGTGGCATTCATCCGGCACCATTCCCCCATATATTGACTCAAACAATGACAGTTCCTATGGAGCTCCCGGTTCAAAGATATTTGAAGAATTGCAGTATAAGGGCTGCAGAACCTGTTGTCCCATGAAGCTAGCAATCGATGGGAACTGGATTTACGCGGTTACGAACAACAACCAGGGATTTAGATCATTTGAAATCGGTAACGATGGTTCTGGAGCAGGCCGGGATTCAATCGGCACTTTCAACGCGAGGGACCTCGCCGTATCATCCGGTTATGCATACGTTACCCGCGTGCGTCTTAGCGGTACTCACGATACAATGATCGTGGTCGATCTGGATTACCCTGATAATTTAACCAGAAGAGGCAAAATCGGAATCAGCGGCGACTGCTACGGAATCGCAGTTTCCGGTGAATACGCTTTTGTATGCGCAAACGACAGCGTTGTTTCTATAAACATATCGAATCCGGCAAATCCGATACCTGGAGATGCAGTATCAACAGGAATCAGCAACGCAAGGGATATAGTCATATTCGGCAGGTATGCATTTGTAGCTGATAACGAGCAGGGATTGGTCGTTTTGAACATCTCTGATCCAACTTCCATGGACAGGGTATATACCCTGGCTACTGTCCATAACCCGAACGCCCTGGCTGTAAGCGGTTTATATGTTTATGTAGCGACTGATGACAGCTTCCTTGTCGTCGATGTTTCCACTCCCACGTTACCGGTTAGAGTTGCTGGAGTCCAACTGGGTGATAAGGGCAATGATGTGGCTATCTACGGCAAAAGCGCCCTTGTTGCTGACGCCAGAAGAGGTGTTTCCTACTTTGACATTTCTGTCCCTACTTCTCCGGTTTGGATAAACACGGGTCAATTGAATTCCTCGGGAGTTTGCGCAATGGGTGTAGCAGCAAACGGAAATAAGCTGGCAATAGCAGACTCCGCTAATATACAGATATTGAACGGTGGGGACGTTACAACGGAAACCGCAACGACCTGGACAGCCAGTACGGGCTCGATCGGCGAAATCATCGATATAGTCCTGGTTGGTAATTACGCTTATGGAGTAAGTCAGACAACCGGAATAATCATACTGGATATTTCAGCTAACGACACTATAAAAGCCATTGACACGCTTGTTGTACCCGGGGCTTCCTTAGTAGGTATCCGGGCATCAGGAAACATGCTCTACGTTGCCGGAGGACATGCAGGTTTGCTCGCCTACAGTCTTGCTGAACCTGCTTCACCCAGCCTTGCCTGGAACGCTGCCGGTGTGAATATCGGTTCGGTTTATGAAGTCGTTCCATGTGGAGCATACGTTTTCGCGGCTATTGGCGATGTAATCGACACATGTTCTTACGGAGTCAGGAGACTGGCTGCTTCCAACGGCGCTAAACGAGGATACTTTCGGACTACCGAGTCAATAACGGATATCGATGCCGGGGGTAATTTTATCTTTGCCGCAGCAGATGAAGCAGGGGTCATTTCATTCGATATAAACCTAACGGTCCTGGATACTTACGTAACTTCCTATCAGGTATGGGGTATAGATGTTGAAGGGAATTACGCCTATATAGCGGAGGTGGAAGGCGGCTTCGGAATTCTCGATATAAAGTTTCCTGATAATATGAGTTATATCGGAGGCGACGCGAGTCTTATCCGCGCTTTCGGGGTTACCGCTTCATCAGGGTACGCTTACGTTGCAACCACTAACGGCTTGTACATAGTCGATGTAGAGGATCCGTATGACATCCCTACTCCAACCGCTACAAATACAGGCGTCGCGCTTCCCGAAGTAGCCCTGTTAAACGGGGACCATCTGTTTGTTGCAGACTACCTTGGAGGCGTTCGAAGCTGGAAGGTTTACAATAATCCGCTCGGGGAACTCAAAACCCTGAGCGTTCTGTATTCATCGGAAATCACCGGACCAACGAATACGTTCAATTTTTTACACTGGGCAACCACGCCCGATCCTGAACATCATGATGAAACCGCGCTTACTGATACGATTTGGTATTGGCTGGTTTATCAGAATGAATCCGACGAAAAAGAATCGCTTCTGATAGTAGAGAATGAAGAGGATCCGCCACCCGGACCTCCCGGTCCCTTCGGACCACCCGGTGGCGGCATGAGTTTCCACTGGATAGGCAGCACAGCGTTCGACAGCCTGTGGTGGTACGGAATAATACACGAACAGAACGTAACACCAACCAATCCCGGCGACAGCATCTGGTTTGTTGACACTGTTAAAGTTGCCTACAAGTATCAACCCCTGATGCGCGCGATGGGTAGCTGGCATTTCGGCATTGAAGCCCAGATAACCGAAGCATTTTTCGATGTGGGCTTTGGAACCGATACAAACGCATCTGATGGATTCGACGGAGGATTAGATGAAATATACATCCCCACAGGAATCGGAAATGAATTCTACTTCCTTTTCGACGATCCTGATCATCCTGAAATAACGGGTTTGAGTCAATACATAACCAACCCATTTGACAAACCCCATACGCTGAAAATAGTCACCCGGGGAGCGCCGGGAACCGCCTACTGGAATCCCGCCAACGTACCAGGACCGGAATTCTTTATTAACGGGATTAACATGCTCGAAGCTGCTACCCTCGATTTTGAAGAAAACGACACGCTTATCATTGAATACGAATCCTACTCCAACATCTTTTTCCCTCACAGACTTAAGAGAGGCTGGAACATGATCTCATTGATAGGATTCAACCGGATTAATTCGCTATCAGACATTTTCAGTGACGCTATCGGCTCAGCTTATCATTACGACCCCCTCTCCTATGGATACGCCTCCATAGTTGACCTGGAACCCGGACAGGGCTACTTTGTGTTCGTGCCAAATACATGGACATACTCATACAGGGGAGTTCCAATTGTACGGTACACGATAGACCTCGAACCGGGCTGGAACATGATTGGAGGATTGAGTGAAGATCCCGTAAACTGGTTTGACCTGTCTACAGAGCCCCCGGACGCACTAACCCCGGGTTCGATGTATTACTTTAATCCTGCCACAGGCGCTTACGTTTCGACGCTCTCCCTGGAACCCGGAAATGGCGGCTGGATTCATGCCTCCACATCATGCCAGCTGACAGTGAATCCCGAAATGGCGCTCAGTAAAAGCATAAATAAATCGCACTTGATAAAATGCTCTCCCAAGTGGATGGGCAGAATTCATGTAAATAAAGAGGAAATCGATAATACCCTGACATTTGGTTATCATCCTGAAGCATCGACCAATTATGACCCTGAATTCGATATGATCGCGCCACCTCCAGCGCCAAACCGCTCATGGAACTGCTACCTTCAAAACTCCGAACCCGTGAACGAATACTATACCGATATAAAACCAGAACAATCCCCGCAATGGCACCTGTCGCTGGAAGGTTCCGGAGAATTCAATATCCAGTTTGACCTGAATGAGCTGCCTCCAACTTATGATTTGTACATAGCACTTGATGAAAACATTACCCTGCTTGAAAACCAGACCGAGATCACCCTTAAAGAGGGATGCTATAAATTCTGGCTGACAGGTAATAACTCACTTCCACTCACATTCGATCTCAGGCAAAACTACCCCAATCCATTCAACCTGACGACCCAGATAAATTTTTCTATTCCCCGAAGTGGAAAAACCACACTGGAGATATTTAACATTCTTGGGGAAGAAGTGGTGCAGCTTATTGATGAAACACTGAATCCTGGCTATTATAATCTCAAGTGGAACGGTAAAAATGGGAAGGATAAAACGGTAGCCACCGGTCTATATTTCGCGAAACTGAAATGGAAGGATGAAACGAAAATTACTAGAATGATATTATTGAAATAATTCCAGATATCATATATCAAAACATAAGGATACTCCAATGAAGTATGTTGTCGTTTTTGCAATCATGCTGGAAATATTTTTTTGCGTAAATCCCGGCTTTTCACAGACCGCTGAAATGAAATGCTACGAAACGAAGAAAGTCCAATTAATACTTAGATTTGAGAAAAACAACAAGGTTCTGCCTTTCTTCACATTTGTCGATTGGCACAAAGACGTTAAAGACACAACCCTGCTGAACAATGACTTCAAATGGTTTGCGAGAACGGGCAAAGGCGAGGAGTTGAACGATGCTGAACTGCTCGCATACCTGGGCAGGGAGAAGGAAGCTAAAAAAATAAGTGAATTGTGGGAAAGCGACAGGAAGAAAGCAGCTACTCAGTTAGCTCTTGGAATACCCCTGGGCTTAGCAATGATAATCGGCGGCATCAGTTGGAACAGCAAGCTTAATGACGACCCTTCATCGTCACTTCCTGAAAAAGGCGCAGCGATTACAATATCCCTGGCGGGAGTTGGAGTCATCACCGGAGTTACTTTGAACTTTCTAAGATCAAGGGAACGGTCTTCCACAAAACACAAAATCACGTCACATCAGACTCTCGATATGGTCGATAGATATAATCGCGCCCTGAAGATGAAATGCGGTGTAGAGAATTAACCCACTCTGAATTTTACATCCCCCCTTTTTAATTTAATGGAAATCAATGAATTAATTACAAAATCCCCCCACATTAAAGAACTAAAGAAGAAGTTAGCGGAGGGAAAAAACCTTTATCTGAAAAGCAACCTGGGTTCCTTTCCTGCTTATTTTATAGCAGAATTATTTAATATTGTCAAGAATAATATTCTCATAATAACACCGCACGACGAAAATTCAGTTCATGAAGACCTGCGTTACATCATGAATTCAGATAATATTCTTGTCTTCCCTTCCTGGGATATTCTGCCTTACGAACATAAACTGCCTGACACTCAGATAACTGGATTCCGTATAAAAACGCTTGAAAAGCTTCATTCAGAAAAACGGAACCTGATTGTAACATCCATAAAAGCGTTGAGCCAGCCGATTATCCAGTCAGACATTTTCGAGCGAGCAAGTTTCAGGCTGAAAGTTGGGGATGAAATCGCTCAGGATGATGTTATACAAAGACTATTTTCCGCAGGTTATCAGCGAGAAAACATAGTAGAGTTTACGCAAACTTTTTCGCGGAGGGGCGGGATTATCGACATATTCACGGTCAATTACCGGGATCCTGTAAGGGTTGAGTTCTGGGGGAAAACAATCGACTCGATAAGGCTATTCAAGGCTTCCACCCAACGTTCTATAGCATCGCTGGAAGAAGTAACCATTCTCCCCTGCCGGGAGGGATTGTCCAATTTCGACCTTAAGCATGATCTGACCGCTGAAAGGATCAGGAAATCGTTCAGGACTGAAATAATTGGTAGATACACTAAAGAACAGGTAGAGAACCTTGTAGCAAAACTAAAACTGGATAGAAATTTCCCCGGCAATGAATGGTATGCGCCGTTCTTTGAACCGTTACCGACCTCTTTACTGGACCACCTTGGAAAAAACTTCATTACTATTATGATTGAACCGGAGCAATCCTGGGACTTGATGGAAGGTTATATGGAGGAAACCGAGGAGATGTTCTCCCGCAACATTGAAACCAAACTGCCGCTTCTTCCACCTAACGAAATTTTTATATCTGGTGAAAACGTTAAGAAAATTATAAATGATCACCAGCTAATTGAAATCAAGCAATCTATCCCCAAAGAGAAGTTGTCGATTCAATTCAATTTAAAACCGCCCCCTGTGATAATGAGCAACAATGACTTATTGAACCATGAATTAAACAAGCTTTCCAAAGATGGGTATAGCGTCTTTATTTTCTGTGATAATGCTGGGCAGATCCAGAGATTGGATGAAATTCTCGAACCGCATAAAAACGTACACATAGAGCTGGGAAGAATAAACGGAGGATTTATTTACCCCGGGATAAAACTTGCAGTATTGACCGACCATGAGATATTCTCCCGGTATAAACGCAGGTTTCGAAGCAGGTGGTATAACGAGGGTCATGGCGAATTTTATTACGGCGATCTTAAAAAGGATGATCTCCTGGTACACGTTAATTACGGTATAGGGAAGTTTCTCGGATTGGAGAAGATCGAGACGAAGGTGGGTACTACCGAGTGTTTGGTAATCGAGTACGCTGACAATGACAAGTTATACGTTCCGGTTGAGGATTTCCACCTGGTCCAGAAGTACCTAGGCAAGAGCGAAGCGGTTGCCCTGGCTTCGCTGAGCAGCAAGAAATGGCTTCGAAAAAAGAGGCGCGTGAAGGAAGGATTAAAGGAACTTGCAGGGGAACTTATCCATATATACGCTTTGAGACAGACCTTGAAGGGATATTCCTACAGCGCGAAGGATGAATTGCTTCAACAACTGGAGGATTCGTTTATCTATACTGAAACCGAGGACCAATTGAAATCCATTGAAGATATCAAGAAAGACCTCGAGAAATCCATCCCAATGGACAGGCTTTTATGTGGTGATGTAGGTTTCGGGAAAACCGAGGTTGCTGTGAGAGCAGCCTTCCAGGTGGTATTGGATAGTAAACAGGTTGCGGTACTTGTCCCTACCACTATTCTCGCCCAGCAGCACCTTAACACTTTTTCCGAGAGATTGCGGGATTTTCCCGTCAGTGTGGAAATGTTGTCCCGGTTTCGAAGTAAAAAAAGACAGAACGAGATACTCGGTGAGCTCAAGGAGGGAAATGTCGATATAATTATCGGGACTCATCGGCTGCTTTCCCAGGATGTTCAGTTTAAAAATCTTGGGCTGCTGGTTATTGACGAGGAACAAAGGTTTGGAGTTACGCATAAAGAAAAAATAAAGAGCATGCGCACCCAGGTTGACGTGCTGACGATGACCGCTACACCCATACCACGAACGCTGTATTTTTCTCTTTCCGGAGCGAGGGATATCTCTTTCATCAATACTCCTCCGGAGGAGAGGCTTTCTGTATATACCCAGGTAGTGGAGCTTAAACCAGAAATTGTAGTAGATGCCATTCACAGGGAACTCGATAGGGGGGGACAGGTTTTCTTCCTTCATAACAGGGTACAGAGTATCCAGGGTATAAACGCGTACCTGGAGAAGCTGCTTCCCGGCGTCCACTTTGTCGTTGCCCACGGGCAAATGCATGAAAGACAACTTGAAAAGGTCTTTTCGGATTTCCTGAATAAAAAATACGATGTTCTGGTCACAACGAATATCATTGAGTCCGGGACTGATATTCCGAACGTCAACACCATTTTTATTAACCGCGCGGACAGGTTCGGGTTGGCTGACCTCTACCAGCTAAGGGGAAGAGTGGGCAGGAGTGATCAACAAGCATACGCTTATCTCGTCATTCCTCCGTACAGGAAGATAACCAAAAACGCGCGAAAAAGGATATCAGCGTTACTCAATTATTCCGACCTGGGCAGCGGGTTTCAGCTTGCACTCAGGGATATGGAGATAAGGGGCTCTGGCAACCTTCTCGGCAAGGAACAGCATGGGTTCATCGAAGAAGTGGGAATGACGCTTTATTCAATGCTTTTAAAGGAAGCTATCGCAGAGATAAAGGGGCAGAAACCTCCTGTATTCATTCCAATCCCGATCCAAACCGACTTTCCCGTATTCATTCCCAACGAGTATATGCCGTCTCCCGAACAGAGAATATACTTTTACCAGAAAGCCTATATCGCTTCCTCAATGAAAATGATCCAGAGAATTGAAGAGGAGATAGCGGATAAATTCGGCTCGCCACCAGTAGAAGTTAAAACCATTTTCCAATACTTGAGACTTAGATTAGTAGCCTCCAGAATGCCTGTGTCAAAAATAGCCTTCAGAAAATCGAAGGTTACGGTCTTTTTTAAACCAAACTTTGTGCTGCCCCTTTTCAAGGTCGACAGCGTTATGAAAGAATTCTCTAAACTCCTGCGTTTCAGACCCGGAGAAACAAACCGTCTCATTATCGAATTTCAGGATCACGACGACCTGAAAAAGGTAAATATAACACACAATATTTTATCGCGCCTGAAAAATATACTTGAAAACATCTCCTAAACTGCAACCCTGGGATTAATTTTATACACTTGCCAAATTAGGAATGAATATGTAATTTATTCTCAACTATTGGACCAGGAGTAACTTAATTGCAAAAAATAATAATTCTATGCAACAAGACTACATATAAATCAAGAATGACTTATCGAACAGGAGTTTACTTATGTTCAGATTTTCAGTGACGTTGATGTTAATGACCGTTTTGTTCTTAGGCTTTTGCCAAGCGCAAAGCGAACCGGATACTGCTTATCATACTTATGAAGAGGTCTTGACTTACATAGACCATATAGTAGAAGCATTTCCTGAGTTAGTATATAAAGAGAGTCTAACCGTCTCCACGAGGGACTCCATTCCGGTTTGGGCGGTCAAGGTATCGGATAATCCGTACGTTGATGAGGATGAACCTTCCGTTTTAATAACGGGCGGAATTCACGCAGAGGAATTAGTAGGAGTCGAGGTTTGTATTTACCTGATGGACCTTTTGACCTCTCTTTACGGGATTGATGAGCAAGTGACAAAATGGGTGGATTCACTCCAGATCTGGATAATCCCGGTTGTAAATCCCGAGGGGCACGGTGTAGTAACGAGCGGGTTGGACATCACCTTTCGAAAGAACAAGCGAGACAACAACTTGAACGGCATATTCGATTTCACTCCCGGGGATGGCGGAGATTCGGACGGAGTGGACCTGAACCGCAACTTCGACATAAACTGGGAGGATGGTATTTCCGATATGTCCTCGCATCAATACCGTGGACCTTCTGCAGCCAGCGAGAACGAGATACAAGCTGTTCAGAACCTCGCTCTTCGAGAAAAATTCATTTCCGCTATCTTTTATCATTCTTCATCATCGGGTTTTTATAATGAAAAGGTGATATATCCATGGAACTGGTTGGGGCACATGCCGCCATATCCCGACTATCAGACTTTGTATTTCTTCGCTGAAAGCATCGCTGTCAGACTTGAGAAAGTATCCGAGGTTGGGACCTATGATACGTACATCAGCCTGACTCCAAACGGCAACTCGAACGACTGGCTTTACGCCAATCTTGGAACGATTCCATTCATAATTGAGATTGACACCTGCACCCAGCCCGATGCGGAGAGACTCGCGGAAGCATGTTTAAGCCAATTACAGGGGCTCGAATTTTTTATGAATAGAAGCCTGGGGTCCGGTATCTGGGGTCATATTACGGACGCTGACTCCGGAACGCCAATCGTCGCTCAGATCACCGTCCTGGAAGCCGCCTCAACCGATCATCTCCCCCGGCTATCCGATCCGGATTACGGAAGCTTCCACAGGATCATCAAACCCGGGGATTATAATCTCCTTATTGAAAAGGATGAATACCGCTCCGATACTATCAGCATTACAGTAAACGATGGAATTCCCACCGCAATCGATATCGAGCTCCAGTTTGTAGATATCCGCGAAAACGAGAATGTTCTCCCCAGCGAGACTAACCTGTACTGCTATCCCAATCCATTTAACTCAAAAATACGGATAGACTACTCAATTGTAAATACGGTGTTTAAATCTGCGCAACTGAATATATTTGATTTATTGGGTAATAAGATATTCAGTGAGACGGTTCACGGAGATCAAGGTTCAATAACATGGTGCCCTGACAATTCGGCATCGAAACAAATCAATTCGGGGCTATATTTCATTACATTTAGCGTTGGCGCAAAGACTTTAGGGACAAATAAGGTTTTATATCTCAAATAATTTTTTTAAAATTTTGATTGACTAATTAGAATATATAATATATTTATTGTATTGATATGGGTAAATTAGTGTGCTCAAAGTGCGGTAAAAAAGCCAAATTTTATTGTCCTGTACTTGAAAAACATTTATGCAGTATGTGCTGCGCGGTATTGAGAAAATCCCAGATCAAATGCAGCATAGATTGTTTACACTTTGCTGAAGTGCAGAGATATAAACTGGAACAGATTAAGGTATGGAATATGAAGTTTTTATCGACCTTAAATGAACATGAAGTTGAATTTTTCTTTCAGCAACCAATGCAAGTATTCCTTTTCGAGTATGTTCTTAATAACACTGTTCAAGATATTGCTAATTTAAACTACTCAGATTTTGAAGAAGGCGTTGATCTCACAATTCAATATTATAAAGCAGCTAAATCTAACATAATCTGGGAGCCCGATACAGTTAATAATAATGCAAATTTGTTTTTTAACAAACTGAAGGAGAACATTGAAGAATTCAACACTAATTTGGATAGTATGGAGGAGAGTTTAAAAATTGAGTTAACTCCTGAGATCATTGTAAAAGCTTTAGAATTTGAACTTAAGGCTCATGAATTTTACACAAAAAACCAGCCTTCCGCGCCCACATATTTGGAGCAATTAGATATTACTATCAATAGTATATTTAAAGAAAAAGAGTTAGAGAAATCACAAATAGGCAACATAATTGCGCCATCGAGGGGAGATTTGATAATAAAATGAGAGTAGGAGTACTAATGGGTGGAACCTCCTCGGAGAAGGCAGTGTCATTGGATACCGGCAAAGCTGTTGCCGCAGCCCTTGAAAGGCTAAACCACCAGGTTACTCCACTTGAGTGGAACGAGACCGATCTCCTTCAAAACAATGCCCGGCTAAAGGAATTTGATATCATTTTCATTGGTTATCACGGTACTCTGGGAGAGGACGGTCACGTACAATCCATACTTGAATTACTCGGTATCCCCTACACGGGCTCGAGTTCATTATCTTCCGCGCTTGGTATGGACAAGTTCGCCTCCAGAAAAGTATTCTCCTCATGTGGGATCCCTGTCGCGCCGGGAATTCCTCTTTTTAACGCTAAAACTTTACGGACAGAGGACATACATGAGCACATCTTGAATTCTTTCGAATATCCTGCTGTGGTCAAGCCGAGGGCTGAAGGTTCTACTATAGGTATTTCAATTGTAAATGATCTTGAAGAATTAAAAGCAGGTATTGAAGAAGCTGTAAAATATGGTTCCGACGTCCTGATAGAAAAATTTATCCCCGGCAGGGAATTGACCGTGGCTATACTTGGAGAAGAGATATTACCAGTGATTGAAGTAATTGCGTCTCATGACATTTACGATTATGTATGTAAATATACAAAAGGTAAAACCAGGTACATCTGTCCTGCAGACATTGAAAAAACAGTTGAGATGAGAGTCAAGGAGCTTGCTCAGAAAGCATTTACTACTATTGGTTGTGAAAGCTACGGCAGAGTGGATTTTCGGTTCGACGGGAAAGAATGCTATTGCCTCGAAGCAAACACACTTCCCGGAATGACTGAATTATCGTTAGTCCCAATGGCTGCGAAGGTCAATGGCACCAGTTTTGACCAGCTTATAAACAACATATTAAACTATGGCTACCAAGAAAGAAAAAAATGACATTTGTCTTTTATGCGCTCACAGTGAATTCATATCTCCGGATTCTATCTGTTATATGAGTGGTGGATTACTTTGCAAGTTAAAAAATGATGTTGTTAATAAATATGATTATTGTGAAAATTTTAAACCCAAAGCAAGGGAGGGATAACATGTTAAACAGGGTTTTTCTTATTGGCCGTCTGGGGCAAGACCCTCAGATAAAGTACACACCTCAAGGAACTCCTGTAACCACTTTTAACCTGGCTACCGACAGGCGGTGGAAGGACCGTGATGGCAATCTTCGGAGTGATACTCAGTGGCATCGAATAGTGCTCTGGGGCAGTCAGGCTGAAACAGCAGCGGAATATCTAAAAAAAGGCAGTTTGATATTCGTAGAGGGCAATATTCAGACCAGGAACTGGGAAGACAAGGACGGGAACCAGAGAAGAACCACCCAGATCCGCGCTCTTCGATTTCAGTTCCTCGAACCGAAAGGCACTGGTGGGCACCCTATAGGCACCGAAGATGTACATGATGCCAAGGATGCTGATGATGACATTCCTGTCGATGAATCAGATGACGATGTACCTTTCTAAAAAACGAAGTCTATTAGAAGTAAATACTGTAAAAAAAAACTGGAATCAGGCATTATTGTTAATTAACTGATTATTGAATAATTGGTTTTCTAAAAGAGATTGGGGTAAGATCTCCTTGTTCATCTTATCAATATAATCCAATACTTCCTTCTCAGTAGTAAATCTTAAAACCTGTTCGGCGAGTTTCTGCGCGTCCGAGAAACGCACTGATCTTATAATGCTCTTCACCATAGGAACAGCGATAGGGTTAGTCGAAAATTCGTCCATTCCCATACCTAAAAGCATGACGATAGCCCGAGGATCCCCAGCCATTTCTCCGCATAATCCAACCCAGATACCTTCATAATGCCCGGCGTCGACAACGTATTTAATAAGTTTCAATACCGCCGGATTGTAGCTTTGGTATAAATAAGATACTCTCGCGTTTCCCCTATCTGCAGCCATAGTATATTGGATAAGATCATTTGTACCGATACTGAAAAAATCGACATGGGGAGCTAACTCCCTGGCTAAGATCGCTGCCGAGGGGACCTCGATCATGATACCGGTTTCTATTTTGTTATCAAATTCTATATTTTCCTTCTGCAATTCCTCCATCGTATCATCAAGTATCTGACGGGCTTGTTTTATCTCATCCAGAGTTGAGATCATAGGAAACATTAGCTTCAAATTTCCTCGCACTGACGCTCGAAGGATGGCTCTTAGCTGAGTCTTAAGAAGGTCCGGGTACGTTAAACCTATCCTAATAGCTCGCCAGCCTAGAAAAGGGTTCGGTTCAAATGAATGATCAAAATGCACGGAGAATTTATCACCGCCTATATCAAATGTCCGAATTATGATCGAATGATCCTTCACGTCTTCCGATAATTTCTTATAGATCTCGTATTGTTCATCCTCTGTGGGCGCTTCCTTTTGAGTAGTATAGATAACTTCGGTTCTGAACAATCCGATACCCTCTGCGTTATATTTCTTTACAGCTGCGACTTCTTCCGGCAACTCAATGTTCGCGGATAATGTAACCCTATACTCATCAATAGTTTGGGGCGGCAATAGCTTGATCTTGTTTAAATTTTTCTTTTTCTCCTGGAGTTTCTTCTGATAGGTACTGTATTTTTTCTCCACCTTCTCTGGTGGATTCACGAGAATATTCCCGTCTTTGCCATCGATTATTATCCGGGAGCCAAGCGGTATTTTGCGCGTTGCATCCACTGCCCCCAGAACCGTTGGGATCTCCATGGTCTTCGTCATTATTGCAACGTGGGAGGTCTTACCACCCATCTCACATACTATACCCGCAAAATTCTGATGAAAAACCTGCGCTGTCTCTGATGGCGCCAGGTGATCGATCACAAGTATCCACTCCCCATGAGGCTTCTTTATTATCTCTTTCTTCTGACCCAGTAAATTGGAAATTATACGCCGCTTAACATCCCTTACATCATGCGCTCTCTCACGCATATATTCACTCTCAGCTTTTTCTAAACGCTCTATCGTCTCGTCCATCTTGCTTTCAAGCACAAACTCAGGATTCTTGCGAGCAGCCCTGATCATAGAAACAACTTCCTCGATCATTGAAACGTCCTCGAGAACCATCAACTGCGCATCAATGATCTGTGCTGAGTCTTCACCGGTTGTCTTCGCAAAAGTAGCCCTTATCTTACTTAACTGCTCCTTGCTCGTCTCTATCGCTCCATGAAATCTCTCTATCTCCTTTTCAACCTCACCGGGTTTCAAATCGACCTCATGAACAGTCAACTCAGACCTGTTTATTATATAGGGATGTCCCATGACAATCCCTTCGGATACTCCGATGCCTCTTAAAAACAGCATTTTATCTTCATGCATAGGTTAACTCACCTACAAAACGAAAAGTAAAGAATTTAAAAACGCCCCTTAGACCGACTACTCTAAAGGAACACTATAAAGAGTGGGATTGTTAATGGTAATTTCAGCATTCTTTCTTAACTGCGTCTGATAATTCTGCATAGTGCTACTTCTTAATTGCTGCATAACTCTTTGCTTTAATTGATCTTTTACCTCGTCAAAAGCTTGCTTCCTGGGTTCTATTTTGTCGGTTACTTTGAATACGTGAAAATTATCCCTGAAATTGATCACGCCACTGTTCTGACCGATTTGAAGCTTAAAAACCACCTTCGCTATCTCAGGGTTAAGCTGTGCCTCGGTAAAATAACCTAAATCTCCGCCAGCTTCCGCCTCTTTGCCCATGGAATACTCTCTGGCAAGATCAGAAAAATTGCTGCCTGATTTAAGTTTCGAAACCACTTCGTCTGCTTTCGCCTTGTTATCCATAAAAATCTGTGACAACCTGATCCTGGTGGGTATGATAAATAAACTCTCGTTCTCCGTATAATACTGCTCTAAACGTTCATCAGTTACGCTAAGCCCTTGTTGCTGTACAACTAGATTAAGAACAGCATCAGCCAAAATGTTCTCTTTTACTTGCTGTAGTCTCTTTTCAATTATCTCGAGCGTATCCAGACCTATATTTTCAGCTTGCTGCAGCAACAGTTTCCTGTCAACTATATTGGTCAGAAGAACCTCTCTCGAAGCTTCCGTAAAATTCTTCTTCTGCTCAGCAGTTAATTGCGCGTATTCCGCCTTGAACTCAGCAACCGTAATTGGTTCACCATTCACCACAGCAATAACTTGTTCTAATTTAATATCAGGTTTTTCACCAGTCTCTTGAGCGAACAGGTAAGAACATGAAACCAGCAGAAGTACAAAAAGGGCTATTCTGATTTTACTCATTTCGATCAAACCTCCTTAATTTTGATGGTCTTTAATAAAACCTAAAAAAAATAACCATCTTTTTATTTAAGTCAAGGAATTTCTGAAAATCGTGTAATATATTACATGTTATTAGATTGTATTATTTTTATGCATGTTTCTCTCAAGGGAAATAAACAGGGAATACAAGCGGAGAATAATGGTAATTAATTTGACAATTTAGTTTGACATCGTTGCAACTAATCATATAATATAATGAAAAGTTAAACAGGAGGAAAAATGTTCGAGGAACTTCTTTCATCATTAGCAATAAAGAACGAAAACAAGATTGTGCTTTTAGTAATGGATGGTGTCGGCGACCTGCCTGTTAACGGCAAAACCCCTCTAGAAGCCGCGCGCGCACCTAACCTTGATCGATTAGCTTCTGAAGCGTCCTGCGGTTTATTGAACATAGTCTATTATGGTATTACTGCTGGTAGCGGACCCGGGCACCTGGCACTCTTCGGATACGACCCCATTATATACCAGATCGGTCGCGGCGTACTCGAAGTGCTTGGCGTCGATATGGAGATGAAAAAGGGGGACCTGGCAGCGAGAGGCAACTTTGCTACAATAGAAAACGGCTTGATAACTGACCGAAGAGCAGGGAGAATCTCCACGGAAAAGAACAGGGAATTGGTGGATATCATCAAAAACAATATTCAGAAGATCGAGGATGTTGAAGTGATAATAAAATCAGGGAAAGAGCACCGGTTCGCGGTGATCTTCAGGGGAAGCGACCTTCACGAACCACTCAGCGATGCCGACCCCCAGCAAACCGGATTGAAACCCGCCCCGGCAAAAGCACACGAACCCAGCGCTAAGAAAGCCGAACGCATTATTAACAAGTTCATCGACGAAGTAACCGAACTCCTTGCCTCTGAAAAACCCGCAAATACTGTTTTAATGAGAGGATTTGCGAACTACCCAGCAATAAAAACGCTTAAAGAAAGGTTCGAGTTGAACTGCGCTGCGGTGGCAACCTACCCAATGTACAGGGGCTTAGCCAGACTCGTAGGCATGAACATACTCCCAACTGGTGAGACTATCGAAGACGAATTCAATACAGTGAGGGAGAATTACGGGGATTTCGACTACTTCTTCGTTCACGTGAAAAAAACCGACAGCAGGGGCGAAGATGGAAATTTCGAAGGCAAGGTGAAAGAGATCGAAAAAGTAGATAAGGCTTTACCCATGCTTACCGACCTGAACCCATCCGTCCTCGCGGTAACAGCAGACCATTCCACTCCGTGTAAACTTGCAGCTCATAGCTGGCACCCAACACCGGTACTCATTCACGGGAAATACGCTTTCACTGACGATGCGAAAAAATTTTCCGAAAGGGAGTGCGCGAAAGGCATCCTGGGACGTATCCCGGGGACAGCGTTGATCTCCCTACTGATGGCAAATAGTCTAAAGTTCAAAAAATTCGGCGCATGAAATATAATAAAATTCCTGACAAAGTCGCAAATTTATGGTATAATATTAAGGACAAACCACTCAACTCCAGGCTTAATGCAATAACGAAATTCTTTTTAGGCTGCCCTTACATTCTCGAACCGCTTGGGGAAGGGACCGATAAACCCCGCGCTAATTTTGAAGCCTTCGATTGTATGACCTACGTCGAGCAATCCCTCGCACTTGCCATTACACCGACTCCCGAAGAACTCTTGCAAACACTGGATAGAATCCGGTATAAAAATAGCGAGATCAATTACTACAAAAGAAATCATTTTGTAAGCATCGACTGGCTTCCCAATAACCAATGGCTGCTCGAGGAAGCAACAACGTACTTGTATCCGGCGGCTGCAACTTTACAACGCACTATTTCGAAGAAAAAATTCTTCGAAGAGAAAAAAACTGGCGCGAAAGTTGAAGATATTGAAGATGTAACCGTTCAGGTTAATTATATTCCATTAGACAGAATGAACTGCATAGAAGATATTGACATTTCTCCCCTGATCATATTGTTTGTTGGAAACAGGGAGAATATCATAGTCGCTCACATGGGCTTTATTATTAAGGAAGGTAATAATATTTTACTCCGTCATGCAAGCTCTGATGAAAAAAAAGTCGTAGAGAGACCCCTTTTCGAGTATCTGAAAGAGAAGAAAGATGTATTTACCGGGGTAATGCTTGTAAAAGTAAGAGATGATTATTGAGCAATGATAGTCAGCTGCAACCTGACACCCACCTCTCCTCCATAGCAAACGGATTACATGGATCTCACAGATTACTGCGGATAAAAAATAAAAAATCCCTCGTCATTGCGAGGCTCTTATGTCCGCTGAAGCAATCTCACAAAGTGAATTAAGTGATGACACAAGAAATCCCTGGGAGTTTTTGTTGGATTAAATGCGCGTGAGATTACCACGTCGCAAAAAGCAGAAATAAGAGCTTTTTCCTCCTCGTAATGACAGGTGGACAGTGTTTAGGGTAGTGGGTTTGAGAGTTGGTGGGTTACGGGTTTTGTGTTTTTTTTAGGAACCCTAAGTTGAATGATGAGTACTGTAATCGGTTTGAGCGGAGGCTCAAAACTACCCGGATTCATTATTTTTTGTTGCTGCAAAATCGCAGGCTAAAGCGTTGCGGCTACTTATTGTTTTCTTTTTTTACTTCTAAAATCGTTGATCTAATAATCGATATTCTGCAATCAATCTGTACTCCCCTGTTTCAATTATTCCCCGCTTATCTAATTAAAAGCACCTTCTGAACGTGCTTCCTATTGTACTCCCGCAGCCTGACCAGATACACGCCGCTGGGGAGTGGCTCGCCGTTCGGGGCGTTGCCGTCCCATGTTGCGCGGTGCCAACCCTTTGGCTTGTAGGCGGATACG
>JAFGQG010000080.1 GCA_016935765.1 bacterium | reverse complement strand
TCGAAAAAGCCGGAAAAAATAGCCTTTTTCTCCTCATGATGACGGGTGGGGGTTATTGGTTGTGGAGATGTATTTTTTGTTTGGTTTTCAAGCATTTCTTAAATAGAAGATATAAAACCTCCAAAAAAGCCTCAATGTCATCTCGAAGCTCTAATGTCCCGCTGAGAGATCTCAGCAAGTGAATTAAATGATTTCACACGAAGTGCCTGGGAGTTGGTGTTGGATTCGGGAAATAACAAGATTGCTTCCTCAGAAAAGACGGAAATAGGAGTCTTTTCTTCCTCGCAATGACGGTGAGAAGGTTTTTGAAGGTAGTGAACTTCATGTTGGATTCGTATGATGTTGGGATTAGCACACTCCAGCACCAGCATTTAACAAGCAAAAATCCCATGTCCGAATCTGTCAAAATCTGTCAGAAGTAACTTGACATACATTTATTTTATCTTATATTCCAACAAACAGTTAACAACGGAGATTATATGAAATCAAAAATTATAATTATAATACTGATAATCGCTTTCGGGGTTATTGCATATTTCTTTGTACTGAGGGATAGCCCGGAAGCGCCGGTGGAGGCCCCCGTTCCCCCGACAAGCCAATATGCCACGAACGCCACCGCTTACGCCATCAACAAGGAGGGAATGGAGCTGGCTCAACAGGGGGAATTCGACAGCGCTATGGTCAAATTCGAGGAGGCTGTAAGCCTCGATCCTTCCTACGTAGAAGCGTACAACAACATGGGCGCGACCTTTAACCAGCTCAAGGAATACGGAAAGGCAGACTCGGTGCTTCATATCGCTCTCAACCTGAGACCGGAATACCCGGGCGGACTTTTCAACCTCGGCAGAACGTATTTTTACCAGAAGGAGTACGACAAAGCAATTGAAGTGACTGAACAAGCCCTCGGTATCGACACCCTGGATGCGGGTGGTTATATACTCCTGGGTGACTGTTATGACAGGAAGGGCGAGTTCGCTCCATCGGAGAGCCTTTACAGAAAGAGCCTCGAGATTAATAAGAACGGTCACACATACTGGAAGTTGGGTATCGCCCTCGTCAGTCAGCGGAAATACGAAGAAGCAGTTGGTGTCATACAGAAGTCCATCGAGATGGTGCCCTCCAATCCCGACGCGTACAATAATCTTGGCGTCGCGCTAGCTGCCCTGGAAAGATACGAGGAAGCAGTGCAGGCGTTTACGAAGGCTATCCAGCTAAAACCGGATTACGCCTCCGCGCATATCAACCTGGGACTGTGTTACGAGAACATGGGCGACCATAAAAAAGCGGCAGACCAACTTGAACTTTACGTAAAATATGCTCCCGAAGACGCCCCGGGACTGGATTTTATCAAAGGAAAAATAAAAGAGCTTCGAAATGAAAATGAATAAGGAAATAGACGAAAGTAACTTTCACTCTCATCTAAGAAAGCGGATGTTACAAAGAGGAATAAGTACTAGAGAGATTAAAACAACTATTGAAAATGGATGGGAAGCAACTGACGCTAAGAAAGAGACTATAGGAAAAGTATATGTTTTTCAATATGGAAAAACCTGGGAAGGTATATTTTTTGAAGAAAAAGAAGTCACTGTCTATTATAAAATTGAATCAGACCAATTAATAATACTTACAGCAAAAGCACGATATGGTAATAATTTTACAAGGAGTATAAAAAAATGAAGATAGAATATGATCCTGTTCGAGACCTTCTTTATTTGAGTTTTACAACAAATAAAGAAAAAGTCTTTGAGACATTAACAATAAAACCTGGTGTACATGCAGATTTTAGCAAAAGCGGAGAACTTATGGGAATTGAAATAATCGATGCTTCAGAGATAATAGGTGAAGAAATTGAATTTGGTCTACCAGTAGCTACACATCAAGTTCAAAAACTTGGAGTCTAATAAATATAACCTCTTATTTGTTTACAGTAAACAGAGACAGACTTGATGATAAAAAACGGAGTTTAATATGTATGAAAATGAAAAAAATAATTCCGACTGGTTCTCCTTCTTTAGCATTCATCCAGCTATTTTAATATACATAGCCTTGGTGAAGTATGTCCAATCATCCAGTCATCCAATTAAAATTGTAGCCGCAAGCTTTAGCTTGCGCAAAAAAAAATGACAACAATAAAAGCAAAACGGAAATAATATGTTAATATCGATATTGTCAGTAATAATTGTCTTAGGGGTATTGGTCTTCGTTCATGAATTCGGGCACTTCATAGCTGCCAAGTTCAGGGGGGTCAGGGTTCTCAAGTTCTCACTGGGATTTCCACCCACGATGATCTCGAAGAAGATCGGGGAAACCGAATACTGCCTCTCCTGGATACCATTCGGAGGGTACGTGAAGCTGGCTGGAGAGGAGGTTTCAGAGGACGAGCCGAAGGAACCCTATATGTTTGGCGCAAAGAAGATCTGGGAGAGGCTGCTTGTGATGATAGCAGGACCTTTTATGAACGTCCTGCTCGGTTTCCTGGTTTTCTGGGCGTTGTTTTTCTTCTGGGGCTTACCCCAGCCGTATTACGACTATGCAAAGGTGGGCAGTGTTCTCCCCGACTCCCCAGCGCTGGAGCTGGGTCTTCGGGAGGGGGATATGATAACAAGGATAAACGACCAGAGCGTTCAAACATGGGAGGACATGGTCGGGTTGGTCCACCCCAACCCGGAAACGAAGATCTACCTCGAATGGGCAAGGGCAGGCACAACCTTCGCCGACAGCCTCGTGACAATGGAAAAAACCGTATCGAGCGGTGATTCCGTTATCGCAGTCGGATTGATAGGGATTTCACCCCCCACTAAAACGGAGGAACTCTCGTTATGGGGAGGATTCAAAAAGGCGGGAGTAACCACATGGGAAATATTGACACTTCTCTTCGATTTCCTCTTTACCGCTATCAAGGGCAGAATAAACCTTAACGAGGTGGGAGGACCGATACTGATAGCCCAGGTCGCCGGGCAGACTGCTCGAGCGGGTATCGTGAGTTTCCTCTTCTTCCTGGCAGCGCTTTCAATCAACCTGGCGCTCCTGAACATACTGCCGCTGCCCATTCTCGACGGTGGCAGAATACTGTTCCTTATAATAGAAGCGATAAAAGGAAAACCGATAAAGTTCCGGACGCGCATGATAGCCCTCCAGATAGGCTTTGTGATAATCGTGGCACTGATGGTCTTCATAACCATAAACGATATTCTCAGGTTAGCAGTAAGGTAAAATGTTCTATTCGAATAAAAAGTTGCTGGTCTTTGACCAGAATAACACTCTTGAACCGCTGACCCATGAAGCTCAGGCAGTAAAAACGTGCGAAACCCCACGGGATTGTCTCAATAGCTTAAAAAGTGAAGACTACAACCTGTTTTATCTATCGCTTCCCGCAACCGGTTTCCCAGTCATGAACCTGGTCAAGACCGCGTTACGCAAGCAGCCGCTTCTCATCATTATCGTATTCACTCCTGATGAGAAACTTGTACCGGATTTTTTTGAATTCCTGGTGGATAAGACATTTTTGTATCCTTATGACACATTCGATGTGAACAAGGAAATCGACGGTATTTTCGAGAAGAAGAAGCTACTTGAGAGCTGCAATTTAGTGGGTAAATCCAGGGACCTGGAGGCGATTGCCGACTTGATATTGAGGGTTTCCCCCACCGTGCTTCCCGTTCTGATCTCAGGGGAGAGCGGCACGGGAAAGGAATTAGTAGCGCGCGCAGTGCATGAACATTCTGACCGTGAGGACAATCCATTCCTTGCGGTAAACTGCGGCGCGATCCCCGAGGGCGTTCTCGAATCCGAGTTGTTCGGGCACGAGAAAGGCTCGTTCACCGGCGCGATCAAACAGAGAAAGGGCTATTTTGAGCAGGCGGACAAGGGCACTGTATTTCTCGATGAAATCGGAGATCTGCCTTCCGGGATACAGGTGAAACTGCTCCGCGTCATCGAAGAGAAGGAATTCCTGCGGGTGGGAGGCACTGAGAAGATAAGCGTTGACGTGAGAATAATAGCAGCTTCAAACAAGGACCTGAAGGTCCAGATGGAAAACGGCAATTTCAGGGAAGACCTCTACTTCAGGCTGGCTGGAGTCAAGATATACATACCTCCGCTTAAGGACAGACCAAGGGATATACCGGTTTTAACCTACAAGTTCGTTAAGGATTTCTCCCAGCAGTTCGGAAAGGATTTCGGAGGCATATCCGAGTCGGCTCTGCGGCGAATGATGGAGTACCACTGGCCCGGAAACGTCAGGGAACTGAAGAACCTCGTCGAAAACGCAATACTTATGGCGGGGAAAAACGTGGTGAATCCTGAAGATATCGAACCATATTTCCAGGAGCATTTGGAAGTGGGGAGGCAGTACCTGGCAATGAGGGACCATGATAAGGACCTGACCCGAAGTGAACTGATCGAGATCCTGGCAAAGATGTATGAAGGCATACAAAAAACCATGGATCTTGTTCGGGACCTTGAAAAGAACAAAAACCATGATGGTAATGAGATTTATTCCAGGAGACGGGCTGCCCTGATCGATGCGCTTGATAAGAACAACTGGGATAAGGCGAAAACCGCGGACGACTTGAACATAAGCCTTAGAACACTGTACAGGAGACTGAAAAAATATGGCGTTCAAACTTAAAAATAGGAAAATAATTTTTCACCTTACCTTCGCGATATTGGTCGCGCTACTCACGCTACCGCAGTTTTCACACGCGCAATTAACCCTTATTGGCGACGGCAATATCGCTATACAGGTTGACACTACTTATGGCTTTTTCGGTATTGGTACAGCAGATGGCGATAGGCTTCTCTACAATTTTAATTTTCCCTGGTCCACCGGGCGGGGGAGCGGACACTTCGTTTTCAGGATAGACGACGGATACTACTCTAACGCTATATGGCCCCTGGATTGTCCTTTCCAACAAGCCGCGGATTATATCGTGGAATCCCGCATAATCGGAAACACGATAACCACCCTGTGGGAAATCCCGCTCGAGACCGGTTTCATCAGTGTGCGGCAGAACCTGACCGCCGGAACTTATGACACTCTCGGTACTGTGAAAATAGAATATTCATTTTTCAATAACGACAGTTTGCCCCATTCCACGGGTTTATACCTGAATTGCGACCTGCTGGTCGCGGGAAGGGATAACGCTCCGGTAGCTATCGGGTTCGATTACACCTCAGTCGCCAGGGTTTTCACAGGCGAGAGATTGCCCTACTTCTGGCAGGCTTACCAAATCGGGCCTACTTCAACTTCTCCCCAGATATCCGCGAGAGGATTCCTACGGGGAGCCGGCACAATTAATCCCGATTTATTCGCAATCGCCCAGCAATCGTATTTTTATCCCCCATGCTGGGAGATAGACTCCAGCTCTATTACTGGAGTTCGATACTATGACAGCGGTTTGCTATTCAGGTGGAGCCCCCAGTTCCTATCCTCAGGAAAAGGAATAAACTATTCGACGAACATAGGATTGGGAGAGGTAAAAACCTCATCTGAGGACATTACGTTCATTTCACTAACTCCAACCTCATTAGGCGGCTGCCGTTGCATCCTTTCGCCAAATCCGTTCGAAGCGCCTTGTCTGGTAGCAAATAACCGATGGACGGTAATTGAAAGCATTCAAGTCTGTATAAGCATACCGGAGGAACTGAACACCTACGGCGATTTTTATCATCCGCCCGGTCTCTGCCACTTTCTAACCCCGCCGAATCTGCAGCCCGACAGCATCGGAACCAGCGCGTGGCTTATCTATATAGACTCCACCGATTATACCGAAGACACGACCATAAGCATAGTTTTCGAGATAACGAACAAGTCATTTCCAGGGGATACGATTTTGGATACAACCAGGGTGAAAATACCCCACATCCCGAGCGAACCGCCAACCGCAACATTGATACAACCTTACGGTTACGTGAGCTGCGACGGCGCTGAAGGTTTACCCTTGAAAATTTTAATTGATGCCGATGAATCCATCGATATGACAGGTTTGAGGGTGAGAATCGATGATCTTTATTTCGACTACATGGGAGGCGACTTTACCTTCTCCGGTGACACCCTTATTCTCGATATCCCGGATATATTTTTAAGACATACCATGAAAACAAAGTTCACCTTTTTCGGTCTAATGGATATCTATGGCTGCAGCGCTCCTGATACGATACAGGATTCATTTATTGTGGACCTCGAAGGTCCTTACGTAAGTTCGGTATTCCCAAACGAAGGCGATGTGGTTACCGACTCCCTTCAACCAATAAGTATTGTTATCAAAGATGACTTGAGTGGGGTTGATGAAACCGGTTCATCTCTGACAATAAACGGGGAATCGTACGAGTGGGGAGACCCTGGACTAACCTGGGAGGATTCACTACTGGTCTTTACACCTTTCACCCCGTTCCCGGATAGAACATGGATAAACGTCCGCCTCACCGAAGCTTATGACTCTCCCGATTTTTGTAGCCCTAATCCGATATCTGAACCTTATCACTGGAGTTTCCGTGTTTCCTACGCGGATATCGAAGACACGATGACCAGCACTTTAAGCTTTGAACTCTGCGAACCTTACCCTAATCCTTTCAATAAAATAATCAGCATAGAATTTACACTGCCTATGGACCAGGAAATCGAGTTGAACATAATAGACATCTACGGGCAGAAGGTAAACACTTTGTACCACGGCAGGAAGGATAAGGGTCTTAAAAGATTCGTATGGGCCGGGGATAATTTCGAAGGAAAGGACATACCTTCCGGATTATACATTATCGCCCTTTCCTGTGAAAATAAAAACTTTTTTAAAAAGGTTTTGTACTTAAAATAAAAATGTTGTTGAACTTGTAAAAAAACATGTTATATTAGAATAACAGATCCAGAATTGAGGAGCACTATGGCAAATAAAAATAATAAAGACAATTCATATACCAAGCAGATGAACCCGAATTATTACATAGTAGAATTCAAAAGAGCGAGAAAGGGCTACTTCATCGACAGGAACAAGCTTGAGCTGAAAAAGGAAGACCGGGTAATAGTGCAATCCGAGAAGGGGCACGACATGGGGAAAATAGTCTATTTTATAAACGAGAACCAGATGGAGGACGATTCGCACCGTTACCCGCTCGAGATACTGCGGAAAGCCACTGAGGAAGACCTGAAGAAGTTTGAGGTAATTAGGCAGGAAGAGGAGGAGATGTACAAGATGTGCACCGACCTTATTGATTTTCGCGGTTTGGAAATGAAGCTTGTTGACGTTGAGCAGCAATTCGATGGAAGCAAGATAACCTTCTTTTTCACAGCGCCCGAGAGGGTGGATTTCCGGCAATTGGTAAGGGATCTGGCTTCCTATTACAGGGTTAGGATAGAGTTGAGACAGATAGGCGCGAGGGACGAGAGCAAGAAGATCGGCGGAATGGGACCCTGTGGTCTCCCCCTCTGCTGCAGGAATTTCATGAAAAAGTTCGATTCCATTCCCACGCAGTTAGCCAGAAGCCAGGGGCTGGCGGTAAACCCGAGCAAGATCTCAGGATTGTGCGGCAGATTGATGTGCTGTCTCAGCTTCGAACAGGATTTCTATGATGAACTTGCCGCCCAGGTACCAGACATCGGGCAAAAAGTGGACACTATTTTGGGCGAGGCTATGGTTGAAGACATCAATTTCATTAAGAAAATTATCACTCTCAACTATGGTGATTCAAACATAGAGAAAATATCATTCATCGACTTTAAAAAGAGATTAAAAAACAGGAAAGCGTTTTTGGAAAAATGGAAAAAAGGTTGACAATATTTATTTTAACTGTTATAATCAGCATATTTCTGTGTGGAATATCCCACGCTGAACGTATCCTGATTTATATGGACCAAAACCAGTCCGACCACCTGCAGGCTTATGGTGGCGCTTACTGGTTACTTGAGCAAGGCTACGATGTGGAATGGCTGCTGAATTACAGGGGCGGCTCGTTCATGACCCTCAGCCATACCGATATCGAGAAGGAACTGCGACTCAGGGGGATCAGCTATTCTATTGTTAACGGAGAGCAGATCGCTGCGATCTACCAGGAGGTAGACGAGAACAACATGGAAGTTGTGCTGCTCGAGAAGGCTCCGAAAGTAGCTGTTTATGTACCGCCTACAGAGGATCCGTGGGACGATGCTGTCCGGCTGGCGCTGGAGTATGTAAACATTCCGTACACCACACTGTGGGATCGAGAGGTCCTGACGGGCAAGCTCGATGATTACGACTGGCTTCATCTGCACCACGAGGATTTCACCGGTCAATACGGCAAGTTCTATGCCAGCTACCGGAATACTGTATGGTATCAGCAGGCTGTTACAATCAACCTACAAATGGCGCGGGAACTCGGTTTTGCAAAGGTTTCAGAACTTAAGAAAGCTGTCGCCAGGAAGATAAAGGAATACGTCGCGGGGGGAGGTTTTCTCTTCGCTATGTGCTCCGCGACCGACACTTATGACATTGCTCTCGCCGCTGAAGGAGTGGACATTGTGGGCATGGAATTCGACGGTGACCCACCCGACCCGAACTGTGAAGAAAAACTGAACTACAATAAGTGCCTCGCGTTCGAAAATTTCTCCGTCGAGTTGAACCCGTTCGTGTACGAACATTCCAATATCGATATTCCCAGGGCTTTTATCAGGAGGGAGAGTAACGCTGCCGAAGCGAATTATTTTACTCTCTTCGAGTTCGCGGCAAAATATGACCCTGTACCTACTATGCTGGTTCAAAATCACGTGGGAGTGGTCAAGGATTTCCTCGGTCAGAACACCGCGTATATGAAAAACACTATCAAGAAACCGGTCACTATACTTTCGGAATACGAGGGAGTTGGGGTAGCCAAATATATCCACGGGAACTTTGGAAAGGGCACGTTTACCTTCCTGGGGGGGCACGACCCGGAAGATTATATGCACTTCATTGGCGACCCGCCCACAGACCTATCCCTTCACAAGAACTCGCCGGGTTACAGGCTTATCCTTAATAATATCCTATTCCCCGCAGCTAAGAAAAAAGAGCATAAGACCTGATGAATGGAACGAATCACCATTGCAGATTAACGAGTGAAGATTTACGAAGTGAAGGAGAACGAAGAACAGGAAATGCCGCTAATACACGAATCTCCCCCAAAAAAACCTTCCGTAAGTCGGGTAACCAGCTTTTGCTGGATTTAAGTAATCTCATAAGCACAATAAAACAACAATAAATCCCTTTCACCACAGCAATCTCCCCGTTGTCATTGTGAGGATTAAAAGGGTATTGTTACCGGCTTTTTATCCGTAAGCCAAGCTTTAAATGTTCCCGGTATTATTACTTGACATATAGTAATTTTCGTGTTATGCTATTATCCACTTTTGATGCTCGTACAAAATATATTCCCGCGCCCAAGCCTTCATCCGGAGTCCAGTTCATCCTGTAAAACCCTTCATTGCAGAACGAAGACCGGACCTCTTCATTTTTAAAGACCATCCCGCCATTTATATCGTAAATCTCCACCTGTAAGTGCGCTAATTTTAATGCTCCCACCATAGAAATGTTCACCGACGAATTGAAAGGATTGGGGAAAGCTTTTAACGAAAGATTTCCGGGTTTATTGCCCGGTTTTTCCTCAACCCCTACGGTAACCGATGTGAGGTATCCCCGACCCGCTGCCGTATCAAATATCGTATCCTCCGGGGTCATAGGGAAAAACCTTGCTGTAGCAACAGGACCATAGTTCTCGGCAATCCAGAGGTAGTCCAATTTAAAACTTCCAAAGAGTGGGCTGCCCCCGGAATATGTAAGCATTTTTGAGAACTGCCTTACCCTTAGACAGGAGTATGTTCCGGTCGGTGTAATGACGGTACCGTAACCATCAACCTTGGTCCAGACGGTATCGGTATCCACCCAGGTCCAGAATGGATAAACCATTAGTACTGTGTAAGTGTCGAGATAATCCAGCGGAAAAGTATAGAGGACTGCAGGATCATCGAGAGGCGCTGCTCCACCTCCCGTTGTATCGTATCTTCCAACTATCATAAGGTTCGGGGAATCCCATTGAAGGTAAAACCAGTAGTCGTGAACCCACAACGTACTTGACCGATTGTCGTTGTATATGCAATGTGTTGCCCCGGGGAAATTGGCATTACCTAACCCGTCAGAGGGATCAAGGACCGTCTCGATCCCCTCGTAATCACCCGTCCAGGTCGAGAAGTTCCAGGTCCTCCCCGGTCCTGATTGCCCGATATCTATCGGAACGTTGTGGGAAACCTGATAGCGGTAAACTGTCTCAAAAGAATGCGGAAACTCAGAATAATCAATCGAAATCTGCGCATTTAAAAAGCCCACAAGAACCAATAGTGAACAACTTAAATATAAGATTCTCATTTTAATTCCTCTAAATTTAGTAGGGTTTTGTTTTTAAATATATTCGATCGATTATTAATGTCAATTTTAATATCGAATTATCCTGTTAGTATAAAACCCTATTTCAAATAGAGAACCTTTTTTACAGCCTTTCGATCACCAATATTCACTTTAATGAAGTAGATGCCGGAAGGAGTAAAGGCATTTGGCTGCCAGAAAAAAACAGTGGATCCGGGAAACCCCATCCATCCACCCATTTCAAGCTTCGAAGCTTTGGCGGAAGAGGTCCATTCATCCAGACATCCAATTTCCCTTCCGTTTATATCGTAAATTATCGCCTGTAGAGAGGCCGCATGCAACGTCTCTACGGAAGGGGCAATTTTAATATTTACCATTGCATTAAACGGATTAGGATAACACGAAATCTCAAAATTGTCAGGAATAATATCTTCCCGAATACCCGCCGCCCCTCCAATAAGCCTGATGAATACAGGCAAAATACCAACCTCGAGTGATACAGTGTCGCCAAAGCCAGTTCTTACTACGGAATCTCCCAGGTAATCATAGATTATTAGCGTCTCAGCATAATCGGGAATATTAATGGAAGTTGGAGCAGTTATAGTAGAATCCAGCGAATCGTTCCAGGTGACCGCGAGGTCCCAGAGACCGGAGTCCGAATCGGCGGAACGGAAGTAGTAGCGCTCTTCGCTACCGGGCAGCATGTTCGAGTGGTCGAACACCCGGACACCGTACCCCGGCAGCAATTTGGTTATCAGCAGCCAGGAATAGCCGGCTTCACGAAGGTCCACCACGAAGCCCAGGTTGGTCAATCCACAGACGCAGCCAATGGGAGGCACCCAGGCGCTCGTAGCTCCGAAAATGGATACCACATCGAAACCCTCAGTGTAGAAGAGAAGCATCTTTTTAGCCACCCGGTTGGCCTCCTCGGTTTCTGTCGGGAGACCCGTGTGAATAATGCAGCCCATACCGCCCATTTCCATCGCGATAAAGGGTTTTATCTCGCCATAATGCGCCATGGCTATCCGCTCCTCGCGCGTGATGCCCGGTACGGTTGAGTAATGATTGTAATTATGCACACCGCGGATATCGTAGAGAGAGTCGTGCGAGAAGGAGTATTCGATGAATTCGAGGTTCCTGGCAGGACCGGGCTGTGTCCAGTAGTTATCGAGGGCTTCGAGAGAGCTCCAGATGGGGATTGGCCATGCCCACTCGTATCCCCTGTTGATGAAGGTCAGTATTTCCTCTTCGGAATATGGCTCCCCGCTGTATGGGTGCGCCATTCGGTATGCCGCCCACGTGATGCAGGTTTCACCTAAATTGGAGCCCCCAATGACTTTTGCCCGTGGATTTCCGGCATGGACAGCGCGGTAGAAGCAGGGCATCAGTTCGTCCCAGTACTCCTCCTTCGTTCCGTACCAGAATCCCTGGTTGGCTTC
Source organism: bacterium (assembly GCA_016935765.1). GTDB lineage: Bacteria > UBP14 > UBA6098 > JAFGQG01 > JAFGQG01 > JAFGQG01. The sequence goes on along the minus strand of JAFGQG010000080.1, from coordinate 1,699 downwards.
CGCCTGGGTTTCGTAGTAGCGGATTTCGGGAAGAGTATCTCCAGAGTCATTTGTAGACTCACCGTTGTAGCGTCGTGCAACGGTATATACGAAATTGTACCAGTCATCGAGGTTCAGCGGGGGGCACGAAGCGTGTTCACATTCCATGACGGGTACCCCGATGTCGGGCTCGTAGGTGGTATCCACCCATTGGCATGGCGCGTGGCGCGGTCCGCCGGTGATGAGGGTCATCAGGACATTCACCCCCATGGTGTCGAGGGTTATGACATGCCCGTCGAGTGCATCAAATTCGAAGGAATCGAGGGAAGTGGGCTGGATAGTACCCCATGCGGAGGTAGTGTAGAGAATACGCGCCCAGGTGGTGTGAAGGGAGTCCACCCAGCGGGGGGATGTGCCGCATTCGATGCTCCAGACTTTATTCGCGGCATCATCCTGCCATGCAAAACAAACGCTTGACAATGATATAATAATAATGATAATAAATGTGTGTTTCATCGAGGTAATTGTTTTGTTATTTATCAAATTTATTGGTTCTTGTGCAATTTAGTTGCTAATTCAGCCCAATTCTTTTCTCGGGATCCACAGGATGACTGGATGGCTGGATGAACCAAATCATAGATTTGGTTGGGGATGGGTGTTTCTTCATACTTATAACTGGTTTTGGCTTTCTTTGTTTGTCATTAGTCATTATTCATTAGTCAATAATCATTTTTTCTCATCTTCCTTCTATTATAATTATGCAATCATTTCCCAGCAATATCCAGTATCCGTTTGGTTTGATGATATTTTCTTCTGATATATATTCGCCACTTTCATTATCATAGCGATAAAGACTGCCCTCGATTATCGAACCTGGTGGGATGGTGATTATTGAATCGATGGATATACTATCCTCGCTCCAGGGAGTTCCGATAATATGCCAGCCTGCAGATAGAGTATCTGTAAATTGGTTTACAGGAATTCCCCTGAAACTGAGGGGGGTATCGAAGGGGTAGAAAACAAAATAGCCAACTCCTGCTTGGATTCTATCAATAGAAATATACCTGGAAATCAGCGAGTTAAATGTCCAGATGTATGGAATATGACCTGGGAAAACTGAATTAACGTTCGTGTTTATGTTTCTAATTGGTATCGAAACCATGTTCCAGCCTCTATTTAAAATAATACTGAAAACTACTGTTACAGTATCGTAGAAATGCGCTCCGATATCAGGTATAGTTGAATCAGGATCCCAAACCAATGACGGATCACCTGCATTTATACAGGGGGAACCCGCATTTAAATAGAATGTAGTTGTATCCAATAAGGGATCATATCCAAACAAATTGAAGAATGTATCACATGAATCTCCATTTATGTTCGTTGTTACTATTTCTTTTACTCCAGGGGGACAATATCGGGGGAAATCATTATAATTGTCTTTAAATATATTGTATTTTACAACAGTAGAATCAACTCGCCTGTCAATTGTAAATGCTCCATAATATTCCATGCTATCCATGCCATTTTCTTCAAATATGTTATTAAAACTTTTTGTATTGTTTGATTCTGCACCCCATACACTTATACCAAGTTGGCCGGTTTTCAATATATTATTATTATAAATTTCCATTCTTGCAGGAGAATCATTAACATCAATAGCAATACTCCTAATATTCTCGAACACATTCCATCTGATCTTTATCTCGGAAGTGGGGGA
>JAFGQG010000079.1 GCA_016935765.1 bacterium | reverse complement strand
GGTTTTGTTATGATTCCATAATAGTTTCGTATGGATACCATCTATTCTCTTATAGAAATATAACCACATTGACACCGGTATTTTCTTTAGGCGAAATGCGTTATCCCCCTCCTCCACCTGGACATTACTTCACTTTTGGTTATTATTTTTGTCAGTATGAATGCTGGCTTCCTCCTCCTTTATGGGAATATACTCTCGAACAAAACTGGGCTCTTCCTGAAATTGGAGAAGATGGTCCAAATTACCCAACCGAATTTGAGTGGTCAGGCGGTTACTGCCGGGGAGATACGCTACCTGTCTATATTTCTGAATTCTCAACTAGGCCAGTTGAATTTATGGAGTTTAATAAAAAATACTCACTTAATCGGTACTGGGGAAATAAGCATCTCTTAACACAGGTAGGCTTATTTAACCTAGCGGAAATTGATACTTCAAACGAACTACCGGTTTACTATCCAGCCACAAATATATTTGATGGATCATCGTATCCATTTTGCTATTTACTAAGCGGTGGTGGTTATATTTGTGATGCATTTTTATGTATGGAATTTCCAAATGAAGGATACAGCTATATTAGAAATACGGTTTATAGTTATGGTTTAACAAACTCACCTTCTCCTGGATTTGTAGCTATTGATGAAGACTTGCCTGTTAAGAAACCACAAGCAATAAGGATTCTCAAAACCTACCCCGAACCATTCAACTCGCAATTCACCATCGCGTACACCATCCCCCGCAATACAAATAACTTGACAAAATTGAAAATCTATGACATGAATGGCAAACTCGTGAAAGAAAAACAAATCCCCTCATCTACAGGCTTTCATTCGAAAATTGTAAACTGCAAAGACATGCCGTCAGGTATCTATTTCACCTCGGTGATAAGCGGCAATATGAAAGATACAAAAACTGTAACTTTAATCAAATAGGAGGTTATAATGAAAAAGTCGATCATTTTTCTCGGACTGATAGCAATAGCGAGTGTCTGTTTTGGTGATCCTATACTACCTTCCGTTACAATGTATGTCTCGGGATTCGCTACAGGAGAGGATTCAAATATTGGTATAAGACTGACTACGAATATGTGGGTGGAAGAAGGTGGAACGCTAAATATACTGGTAAATGACACCACGTTTTCTTACTATATCGACCTTCCCTACGACTCCACTATTTTGACTGAAATTACGGGTATTTATCTGCAACCCGATTCCGGTAGTTTCATAGTGCACTTCAGCCCCGATGATACTACATGGTTAGAATATCTGGAGGACTCTATTAAGATAAGTTATGGATACCATTTGTTCCATGGTGATTTCCAGGTGACCATCAACCTGCCAGTTACATACTTTCCCGATAACAATATTTATCTGCCTCCACCTCCACCTGGATATTATTATTGCTTCAACACTATCCCCTGGGATTCGAAATTATTCACACTCAGGGAAATCGACACGACCGGTATTATCTACTCTAAAGAACTCATAATATTCAATGAAACCCAGACAACCTGGTTTAATGAAATAGCATTCTCACCAACCCAGTACCTGGAAATCATTAAGCCATTTCCACGAAATCCAGCCCTCGGAGATTTTAGCATACTAACTCCTACAGGGAAGTACGATATATCCGGCGCAGACACTTCCGGGACATACCCCGTTTATTACCCGGTTACCAACCTGTATGGCAGCGCGAGCGAGATTTTTCTGTATCTCTTAAACGACAGCGGTTGGGTTTTTGATGGCTTCTATACTAATACCAGACCTCTCGAGAGTAATGTTCTCAACCGTGTTTTGTGGGATCATTATTATATCCCGTCTGATGTTCCCACCCCCGGTGAGGCGAACCTGGAGTTCGTTCAGGAAAGCACTATCAAACCAAACCAAAGGTCTGTGGAGATCCTTAAGACCTACCCCGAACCGTTCAACTCGCAATTCACGATCGCATACACCATCCCTAAAAACTCAAGAAATTTGACAACTTTGAAAATACATGATATAAATGGCAGGATAGTTCAGAAACAGCAAATTCCCTCATCCATAGGTTTCCATTCCAAAATTATCACTTGCCAAAATCTCCCCTCCAGTATATATTTCGTCTCGATAACAAATGGCTCACTAAAGGATACTAAAACTGTAACACTCATTAAATGAAAAAACTAAAAATATATTTAGATACTTCAGTAATTAATTTCCTTTATGCCAACGATGTTCCTGAATTAAAAAAAATTACTGTCGAATTCTTCGATTGCTTTGTTATGAAGAATAAATATAAAGTATATGTATCCAATGTAGTAATCCAGGAAATAAATAAAACAAAAGAAAGATTAAAAAGAAATAAACTTCTTAAAGTAATATCAAAATACAATATTAATATTTTTACTTTTACTAAGGAATCAGAAAAGCTAGCAGATATCTATTTTAAAAATAAAATTGTACCAATCTCCCAAATTGAAGATGCTTATCATATAGCTATCTCAACCTGCAATTCCATTGATATTCTTCTATCATGGAATTTCAAGCATTTACCAAATATTAAAAAACAATTAGCAGTGAAGAAAGTAAACGAAAAGGAAGGATACTATTCCCCGTTGATGATGACCAATCCGATGGAGGTTATATATGAAATATAAAAAAACATTCGAACCTAAATCCTTGCTAGAAGTTTGGGAATCAAAAGAGAGTGTCTATAACGATATAAAGAACATGAACTCCAATGAGAAACTCTCCTATTTTGATGAAGGATTGGAAGAAGCAAAGAAAATACTCAACTGCAAAATCAAAAAAAATAATGATGGTAGTATCTCGCTGATACCAGTAAAATAGTAAGAAACAGCTTTATACTTTTTAAATCTAATGAAGATATTCATTTCAATAATAATTGTTTTTGTAATTTTTTCAACGGTATTCGCCGCGGACTTCCGCTGGGAAAAACTCTACTTCCGTGTGTACGACGACCATGTCCTGACTGTCGGCGATTTCTACTTCGAGGATGTATCCGAAAATAAAGGCTTCCTCCTTCTTTTTCCATACCCCTTCGAAGCGGACCTCTTCAAACCTGATTCTATATTGTTTACAGCGGAAGATTCGGTCCTGAACGCTGACCGAAGAACACACTTGATAAGGTTATTCATTCCGGCAGGAAAAGACCATTTCCAGGCATGGTACACCACCCCCTGGGAGAAAAGGTTCAAGTATATCCTTACCTCTATCTATTCCTGGAGACACCCCCTCGACTCCGTTTTTGTGGAAATTACCTATCCCTCCGACATGGAAATCGCGATAAGTTACGCCCCGGATAGCGTTTCGGCTTTGGGAGATTCGGTTATCGCGCATTATAAATTCTACGATTTCTACCCGGATTATGACCTCGAGATCAGGCGCGAAGATTAACCAACCAAAGGGATGGAGAGAAAATAAAGGTTTTTTTACACAACACGGTTTGATGCCTCACCTTTATGATTGTACTCATCTACAATGGATGTCATCAGGTTACCATGAAGCCCGGTAAATCAAAACAGGTTGAACGTCTATGCGGGGTGGATCATAACCGGCTCAATTAATGGATGTGTTCCCTTCGATCTGGTAAAGTTCGATCCCCCCCCCCCCCCCTTTTTTTTTCC
>JAFGQG010000078.1 GCA_016935765.1 bacterium | reverse complement strand
TTCTAACTGGATAAGGTATTAAGTCAAAGTTGCAATGATAGTATCCAGTCTTCGAATTTAATTGTTAGCCAGCCGAAGGTAATTCCAATAGCCGCCCCAATTAATACATCAGAAGGATAGTGTCTCCCGAGATATATGCGGGAGATGCCTACTCCGGTCGCGAATAAATAGACCGGTATCTTCAGTTTTGGATATTTTTCTCCATAAACATAAGCTAGGGAGAAGGCTCCGGAAGTGTGCCCTGATGGGAAGGAAGAATTGTATCGATCTGTTTTCCCCTCAGGCCTTCTGCGGTTTACAGTTGTTTTTAAAAGAACAGTAAGCGTTTGAGCTGTAAGTAGCGAGGTAGTAGCGAGTTTACCGGTCGCTTTCATGGAAGAATCACCAAAAGCAGTGAATCCGAGACATAGACCTAATGTGAATTCCTTGCTTCCAAGCGTAGTGATACCATCCATAACATCATCCATTAACGGACTGCGCCAATCATCGTGAATTTCTTTGTAAACCTTTAAATCCAGGCTCTCCGCAATTGATACTCCTTGTAACAGCAGCAAAAAAAGCGAACAGAGCCATAATGAAGTTACTAATTTCCTGGTTATTGACTTGCCCATATCTCGTTATTTTTTATAGAGCTTGGTGAAATTCTCGTGTCATTTATTTGTTAGAACAAAAATACCTGATAGACCTGTTATATGTTGCTTCCTGTTCTTTATTGAAAAAACATGCCGGAAGCTCTCCAAGATTTAAGTGGTATTTTATGCATTCGCAGCAATACCCTTTTTTAGAACAAGGATAAGTGCAATTGCATCTAGCCAGGTTTTCTTTGTAATGTTTACATTCTTCAGCCACAGTTTCTCCCTAATCAATAATACAATAATGCTTTAAAGTGGATTCCATCACAATAATGGATACTTTTTTCTTGTGATAACACTTTGTTTTACTTCCAAAATTCAGTGGAATAATCATTTAACGTAATTCGCAACCGTAGTATAGCCCTTATCAAAAGCTTGTAAATTAACTTCAATAGTCTTTGGAGGTACATTACCCTCGATCATTTCCTTCCACGTTTCCTTCTTGAAAGGAAGAAAATAGGAGGTTGCACCCAATAGAACTACGTTAACGGTTCTAACATTACCAACTTCCTTAGCTATTGAAAGCCCATCTATAAATATTGCTTCCTCAGCGTATTCCTTTATTTTATCTTCGATATCCTTTGGATAATCCATTAAACCAGCGGAAACAGGACCAGGGAATATCTCCTGAGTATTCACAATAACCTTCCCGCCAGGTGCGAGATACTTGATATACCTGAGCGCTTCAAGCTTCTCAAAGCTTAAAAGCACATCCGCCTCGGCTTGAGCAATTAGCGGTGAATATACTTTTTCGCCAAATTTAACCGCGCTTATAACGCTGCCGCCTCGCTGTGCCATACCATGCACCTCTGACTTTTTCGCATCGTATCCTTCTCTCATTGCGACACTCGTTAATAGTTCACTGGCGAGTAGTATTCCCTGACCTCCTACCCCCGTTATAAAAATACTTTTTGTTGCTTTATCCATTGTTTCCCAACCTATTATTATTTTTGTTTAATATTTTACTTTATATAATTGATGTAATTCCTTTATTATAAATATATTAAGTGCTTACAAAACAATCGAATTTGCATACCTGTTTGCATATTCCACAATCATCGCCAACACAGAAAATCGGGTTGATAACCGCGCAGTTCTCGTCCACATCAAAGGATACTCCCGGGCACCCTACTCTTAAACACAACTTGCACCCTGTACATTTTTCTGAGTCAACCTTGTATGGTTTGAATTTCTTCCTGCGTGCTTGGAGTAATATGCATTCGCCTTTATTGACTATCAGGGATGGCTCACCGGAAGAAGTTTCCTCCTTGATCGTTTTTTCTATCTCCTCAAGATTGAAACCGTCCATCTCAACTGTCCTTTTTATGCCGAAACTTCTCGCCAGGGCAAGGTAATCCACTTTAACCGTGGGTTCACCCTTAAGAGTAATACCAGTGCCCGGATGAGACTGATGCCCGGTCATTGCCGTTGTGCTGTTATCCATTATGATAACTGTTGAGATTCCCTTATTATATGCAATATTTGCCAATCCGGTCATGCCGCCATGCAGAAAAGTCGAATCGCCGATGACCGCAACAGCCTTCTTGGCGAATTCTTTTCCCCTGGCTAATTCCATCCCGAAAACGTTCCCGACCGACGCGCCCATACAGATACAGGAATCACCGCAATTCAAAGGTGGCAATACTCCCAGCGCGTAGCAGCCGATGTCTGTAGCCGCGACCATCTTCAGCTTATTTAGCACGTACGAAACCCCTCGATGGGAACAGCCTGGGCAAAGTAGCGGTGGTCTCGGAGGTAGATCCCCTACCTCTATTTCGCTTCCGTTCCCTTTACCCGTAAAAAAGTCTTTAACCAGCTTTTGATTAAACTCCCCGCAAATGGGTAGTTTATCCTTCCCTGTCAATTTTAAACCCATCAATTTGATTTCCTCTTCAACACAGGGTTCACCCTCTTCAACAACCCATAATTCATCTACCTTGTCTGCAAATTCCTTTACAAGTTGTTTAGGAAAAGGAAAACTCATGCCGAGTTTTAAAAATGAATACTCAGGGAAAGCTTCCTTCGCGTATTGATAGGAAATACCACTCGTAACAATGCCAACCTTTGTATTTGCCATTTCCATACGGTTGATAGGAGTTTCCTCCACATACTTTTCCAGTCTCTTAAGCCTTTCCTCAAGATCGCAATGCTGAACTCTCGCGTTTGCGGGAACCAATACTCTCTTTTTCCACTGTTTCGTATATTCTTTTACAGGAACCTCAGTTCTCTCGCCCAGCTCGACCACGCATTTGGAGTGACTGATTCTCGTGGAACACCTCAGTAAAACCGGAACATTGTACTCCTCGCTTATTTCCAATCCCAATCCCACAAAATCCTTCGCTTCCTGGGAATCCGAGGGTTCCAGCATTGGGACCTTTGCGAACTTTGCGTATCTGCGGTTGTCCTGCTCGTTCTGTGAAGAGTGCATGCCGGGGTCGTCTGCAGAGACGATGATAGTACCACCGTTTACTCCCACATAAGCAAAGCTGAAAAACGGGTCTGCCGCTACGTTCAAACCAACATGTTTCATAGCAACAAGCGCTCGAGCGCCCCCAAAAGAAGCGCCCATCGCAACTTCCATCGCTACTTTCTCGTTGGTCGACCATTCAGCATGAATTCCTTCATATTTTACAATGTTTTCTAAAATCTCCGTGGAAGGAGTCCCAGGATAAGCTGTTGCAACATGGACACCTGCTTCATAAGCGCCCCGTGCGATCGCTTCATTTCCCGAAAGTAATGTCTTGGTCATTTCACCACCTTTTATACCTTAGTATTAACTTGTTTTTTCATTGAACAAACTCATCGCAACCTATATCAGTCCCCTTTCCCAAGGGGCGTTTGTCACCATCAATATCAGAAAAGGTTACTCCACCAATACCAGCATCAACACATGCGGAGTTCTTCGTTAAATGATAACCACTATCCCTGAAAAGCGTGTTGGAACTTAGATTACCGTAAATATTAATAACATTTTCCAAACCTTCAAATAGAAATTCATCATCATCCCAAATATTGCAGTATGAAATAGTAGGGATGGAAGTCGTGTCGTAACTGAAGACCTCTGAAGACCAGTTTTCCATAATTATGCAATTGGTTACTTGCGGCTCCGAAGAATAGGCGCAAAACAGCCCAAAATGATAGTTATTGTTGATAGTGTTATTCAGCAATTCAGGGGAAGAAAAATCAATGCAATAAACACCACAGCTTAAATTCTCACCCACGTAGTTATTTTCTATCTGGGGATTCGAATAAAGCCTGCAGTATATGCCGAAATTCGCGTTATGGGTCACTACGTTTCCGGAGACCAATGGTGATGATTCAAAGCAGCTTATACCATCATAACAATAGGAAACCACGTTATTTTTTATTATTGGTGTGGCTTTATGTTCGCAGCTTATTCCGTACCATGAGCAGTTTGAGATCCTGCAGTTCCTTATTATTGGAGATGAGTTTCCGCAGGATATAGCGCCCATTCCCCATTTTGTTTCAAAGGAGCTGCTGCCGTAAGTTATTACACAATAAGCAAGTACGTTAGTGGTATCGCAATCTTTAGAAAAATTGATCGATTTCCACCTGAAATCTTTACCATGTATATCAAGGAAGCCGGTAAACCTTATCGAGTCATCCTTTTCCCCAATCGCCCTGAGTACGCCTTCAACGTATATACCATAATTGCCATCGAATATGATTTCAACGCCAGGTTCGATCTCCAAAACCTCTCCATCAAGTACGGTCAAATCAGAAGTAATTATATAAGGAGTCTTTGATTTTTTCCAGGTGCCGCTAACATCCCCGTTTACTCTCGTTTGAGAATGAATTATAGCAACAAACAGAAAAAGAATACAAACACACACACATTCAAGATATTTGATAAAACAACTCATCTTTTCAATCCTTACGCAGGTCCCGATATATATATCACCACTCCGGTTTCCATGTTTAACTGGTAGTTCCATGTATTATCACCGTCAGTTATTGAGAAATCAGCGATATTCGTCCCGTTGAACTCCAGGTTCGCATTCCAGTCACCATTAATAATAACTGAGTAGGAACCGGATTCCGGATATTCATTATAGCAATATACATTCTCGTCGTTCCATATCCAGGTTAACTCATTGTATATTATTGTGTTAGAGAATTCAAGTTCGCTAAGACTAATAACCCAGTCAGCGCTGCCTTCAATCACTGAAGTATCTACTCGGGTTGAATCGAGGTCCAAACCGCTGAACGTGAAATTGTGGTGTCCACTCATATTCATAGAATCCAAACCAAATACAAAGTGCATCCTGTGAAAGAACATCTCCAGCCCATTTGGTTCCTTCTGAAAACTGCCCAGAGTATCAATAAACTTCACACTCTCAGCGAAACAATAGGTTATTATACCCTCGTTGCATTCCCTGTGAACCTGCCACCATCCGGTCAAAGTATCGTAGGTTGGGTCATCTTTTGAAGCGTTTTGTGCCTTACCTCCACCTGGCTCCCAATCAGGCTCAAAACCATCCGTATAATCCGTAGCACTTTTAATCGAATAGAAATCGTTACATATACCCTTCGAGCAAATGTAAGCCATTTGGTCCGGGTTGGTTGGTTCATCGGAATCATCGTTACTGCAATATATGAAAAACAGTAATAGCAAAGGTAATAAAACCAAGAAAAGTCTCTTTTTCATTCTTTTTTTCACTCCCGTTATTTATTAGATTTCTTCCTTAAATTCAGTTCAAACAAATTATAATGGACAAATTAAAAGTCAAAGAAAAAATTTTTTTTCCAGTTATTTCCCGGTAACGAGATTCTGAGAATATTATCGGGATTTTGGGATGGTTTTTTAGATTTTATAACTCACCAGTTCACCATTGCCAATGGGAACTACAATGGAATTCACCCTGTCATCCTTTAAAGCATGTTCGAGCATGGGTTGAAGTGTGGCCTCGTGACTGATAGCGTTATCGGCTACAAGGATTCCACCTTTTACCATATTTCGAATCACCAATTCATAGCATTCCATGTAGTATTCCTTCTCGCAATCCAGAAAACAAAAGGAAACATCTTTGTATTTTTCCAGATGAGAACGGGCGTCACCTTCGACTATGTTGATAACCTTTTCCAACCCTGCCTCTTTAAAGGTTTCTGTGGCAAGCTTCACTTTCTTTTCGGATATTTCAAAAGTTATTAAATTCCGGTCGTTTCGTTGGCAAGCCAGGGATAACCAGAGCGCTGAGTAGCCCCCGCTTGTTCCGATCTCTATCATTTTCCCTCGCGGCGATAGGGCTGCAAGGATCGCGATGAATCTCCCCGTTTCTTGAGGAATTTGCCTCAATCTATCAAAAGATTCGACTCCCTGCTCCTTTTGTTTCCTGCTCAGATCCTCCAGGTAAGACATTCTTAGCTGGATTTTTTGGGGTATCTTATGAAACATGATAGCCTTTTGTCCGGATTTCTTTACTTAGCTAAGTTAATTACTTTAAAAACATTAGTTTTTTAATTGCTCGTTTATTTGCGGCAGTCAATTTCACAAAATATAGTCCACCGGGTAATTCCATACCGTTGTTCGTTTTGCCATCCCAGATAAATACGTGCTCTCCCTCGGTATTGCACACTTGGGTCATGAAAAGCTCTCTGCCGTTTATATCAAAGATTTCAATTCTAATGACAGCCTTATTATTAAGTGAGTATTTTATCTCCGTCGATGAATTAAAAGGGTTGGGATATGGATTGCCGATAGATAAAATTGGCTTCTGCTTGTTCTCGAAGTCAATACCGGTTGAAGTATGTTTGATATATACCATTTGCCCGGGCATGAAGGAAATAAAGGAGTTTGATTCCATATCCAACCATTCAGTCGGCAGGTCTGGTGGGTAATGTTTACCAATAAGAAATTCACTTTCGAATTCATAGGCAGAAACTGAATCAGGGCTCCATGTTATGCAAGCTTCTTCTGTGAAGTAGAGTACTTGTATCTTCCACAGAACATTTTCAATTCTATTGCCCCTGATATCAACAGTCAGATTAGCTCCGTGAATGCTGTCGCTGACAAAATACCAGTAGAATGGAGCGTCGGGCGCCGTAGGTGGAGCAAGGATATCCATGCCCATATCGAGCCCTACCGATGCAAGCGGATCAAGTCCAAAGACCAACGAGTTGAACAAGACCGAATCCATTGCGGAATTATACGGTATAAGCTCGCATCCGAAAAAATAATCGGAGTACAGGCAGGATGATGTGAATGCAATAATTATAATTACTATAAATAAGCTAATATTTTTATTTTTAAGCATTTGAACACCCCTTTCTTAAGTTCGTTTCTTCAGTAATTTATTCGTAGAGATGTAAAAAACAAATGTTCCGAAGGAAAGTATCCAGCCTCCCGCGAATGTAGCCCAATTGAAAGATTGCGGGATTTCGTAGTTGATTATTATCGTGAAATTATCCATGAAACTTATAAGAAGCGCGCTAACGCCCAGAATTTCGAGAACCCAGAACATAGCTGGAAACTTATATTCATTAAGAGTTTTTATTCTCAAATTGATTATCAACCAGCCTAATATCATTGTCAGGGAAATAAGTAATGGCGCGATGACAGGTCCTGCCCAGGGAACGGGCAGCAGGAAGAGAAGATCCCAGGTAAAAACACTTGATGGCCAGTGTAGGAATAGTCTCAACCATAAATAAAAAGTGATATCCCATATTGCAAATATGAACATAAAGTTCGCAAATCTCTTCCATTTATTCTCCGAGCTCAGGAGAGCAACAGTCAGGATCATTATCAGTGAGAAAAACTCCCTGCCAATCTCAACAAAAAGCAGCGTCTCAGATATTTTCACCATGGGAAATTGAAATCCAGCGGGGTAAAAAAGTTCCCTTAAATATACTACGATAGTCGATTCAAAATACCCCATGCTAACTGCGAATAATATCAGAAATAATGTTGTTTTCAGTGTTCTTTTCTGACCCATGACATTAATGCGGAGTTTTGTGATTGATTCATTTCAAATTATAGGAGACAAGTATAAATTAAAGTCAACACCCACTCATGTAGATCGGTTATTGAAGTTTTTATTAATACAGCTGTTAGATTTTGACTTTCTTAAAAGCCTGCAGCAATTTCTTTTTACCCGCAACTCTTATTTCGTTTTTCTCGAGAGGAAATTCCTTTATTCTTCTTGCTAGAAACCTGAGTTCAAAAGCTTTAAGAGAATCGATACCGTTCTTTTCAACTTTCTTCCACAGATTGGTTTCCTTTTCAGAATCTGAAATTTTAGCTTTAGAAGCCGCTTTTGGTTTGGGTTTCGTTTTCACAACAGCATCAGTTTTTATCTTTGCCTTCAGGGATTCAAGTGTAACCGGTTTCGTTGAAAAAGTTTTCAGCTCCTGGGGTGGTGTTATTTCAAGTTCAGTATTTTGATGAGGGTTTGGTATAACATGCGCACTTACCAGTTCACCTATTTTATCTGCCGCTGCAGCCCCCGCTTCGACTGCCGCTTGAACTGCTCCCACTGAACCTCTGAATTTTATTATAGTAAGACCGCCAGTGCTTTTTTCATAATCCACCAACGAGATCTTCGCAGCTTTAACAGCAGCGTCAGCCGCCTCTATCAACCCAACAACACCCCTTGTTTCAATCATTCCTAAAGCTTTCTCCATAATAAAGCTCCTTCTATATTATTTGAATCCGTTTTCAACTGAATTTT
>JAFGQG010000077.1 GCA_016935765.1 bacterium | reverse complement strand
TTCTGCTAATTTTAGGATAGAACCAGAAGGAAGCATTCCTAATTTGGGATTAATCAACATTGTTAACGAAAATGGTGATAGTTGTGATATTTATTATAACCTATTTACAGATCCACTTTTTTCAGACACAATTAATTATTATCTTTCGGACAGTTCACCATGTATAAATGCTGGCGACCCATCACTCCCCTGGGATCCAGATTCAACTCCTCCAGATATCGGTGTTCATTATTATGATACAACTACATGGATTTTTGAACCTGATATTAAAAAACCTGACAGGTTTGATATTCTATGTTATCCTAATCCGTTTAATGGAATTGTCAATATCAAAATTTCGGGGCTTGCCCCGTTAGATGACGCAGGCTATCTAACAGGGGTAGAAATTTTTGATATAAATGGGCGGATGGTTTATGAATTCCCCCTTTACTCCCGTTTTAACGGGAGAGTTTCCCCCACGAATTGGTGGCAACAGTCTTTCCCCCGTTCAGCGGGGGAAGGATGTCTAACTCCGCTTTATGCGGAGTTTAGACAGAAAGGGGGAAAAGGTCAGGTAAACCGACCAACGCATATCCGATCCTTCACCTGGACCCCTGATAAATCATTATGCTCAGGAATTTATTTCATCAAAGCCACAATTGGTAATCAATCGATAACAAAACAGGTAATTTATCTTAAATAAAGGAGGTATTTGAAATGTCAAAAAAGGTGATGTCCATTGTTTTCGTGATTTTCTTCTTATCGCTTTTCACCGTTCAATTAGTTGAGGGAGACAGGTTGCTGCTCCAGAACCGCAATTATTTTCTCTTGGAGAAGGACTCGATTGCTGGTGGAGATACCATTATAGACACAGTTAAGTTCTTTCCCTTCGGCTGGTGGTATGATTTCGAAGGAGAAGATAAAGAACTTGTCGGAGAGGATTCTGTCTATAAACACCCAGAGATCGACTCTATCCTTGCGGATAGTGGGAAGATCAATACACTCATGCCCACCTTCGGTTCACGGGAAATTTTCGATGAAATGAAATATGGTGCAGAAAAAGGTTTCTATATCTTCGCCTGTCCCCCAAGAGAAGTTTTCAGGCAGATTTGCTCTCGAATAAATATATTCCGTGATGATTTTAAACCAACCTGCGATACTTCTGAATGCGGTGCAGAATGTGATTCATGCATAATAATTCCAGACAACTTCATATACAATTGCGACTATACCCTTGCTGAACACGGATTTTTTAAATCTTTTTGCCTCAGGACCCTCGATACTAATACATCAGATACATTCATAGCTGGTTGGGATACCATAATCGAATTTGATACATCTTGTAGTTCTATTCTTGACACCTTCTATGTTTTATGGGATACCATTCCTAATCCATTCGATTTCTCAACAATCGATACGATTTTAAGTAATTGCGATACAAGTTGTGATTGTGAAAGCCTGTATTTAGTTGAATATTCCAGCGATACTTTCATCATAACAGATACTTACGTCCATTTTACCATTAAGGATACAGATAACTTGCGGTTTATTGGTTATCATTTTCCTTATTACGATTATGGCTACCCTCCCCCTGATGATGTGGAGCGACTGTACACACCCCATGTGACCTACAATGAAGTTGGAAGCGGTGCTCTACATGTGACTTCCCTAGACACGAATTTTACCATTCACTTTTATCCCAAGAGGAGTCGTTTTAGATGGTACTTCGATGATCTGAATTATAAGTTTGATTGGTTGTCGTTCAGGATAGCTTCATTCACGGACTTTGGAACTGGTGATACTTTCAGGTTAATAGCGAAGTATATAGCTCATAATACAGTCACTTCTGAGAAGGATACTTTTTTTGTTGAATTGAATTCAATATCACCACTATATATAACAGAAGGATATGATAATGCTACCAGCACCATTACCGTTTCCCTCCAGAACCCAAATTTCTTCTCCGATGATACCCTTACTCCTTCATTCCCCCTGTATGGCAGAAATCCAAATACAGTTATTAATCTATATGATCCTACACATCCTTGGTTTACCGTATTCGCCCAAATGGACAGCATTATCCACCATTTCACAAAAGAAGCTCTGGATACAGGCTATGTCCTTGACGAACTCCTCAAATTCGAGCTTGTTGGGACGCATTACATGATCGACAACTTAGCTTATCACCTGAACGATTCAATAATTGCTAACATGGAATCAACTTTCACGGATTCTATCGTTAATTCAGACTCGTTGTATGATAAGGTATTGACCTGGATGTACTGGGATGAGCCGCACCTTTTCGGAAGGGATGGATACACCTGGCAGAAAGAAGACTGGGACACAAAAACAGGATTAATGGATATTCTTGATACAATGAAAACAGAAATAAAAAAGGTTGACAGTTCTGAAAGACCCAAGCCCTTTTCCTTGAAATTATCTGAGGGTTGGGTTTATAAAAATGAAGGAAGGGAAAGGTTTAAAAAGATGTTCAATCAGTTCACCCTTGATAGTCTTTTTGACTTTTCGAACACTGAATGTTACCCTGGGAAGATGGAACCTGATAATTTCCCGATTAATCCCGATCCGAATCTTCACTATAATAGGTTATTTGCTGATATTATCAGATTAAGCCTGGACTCCGCAGGTGCTAGCCTTGACAGTATCGGAAAATCTAATGTTCCCTTTGTTTTTACCGCTGAAGCTGTTAGCGAAGCTGGAGCTTGTAATGCAACCAGGTACCCATGTAAAGATAGGCATTGTCACGAATTGGATACAATCCCAGAGGCTATAAACGAGGTTTCTTGCTATGAGGAACTTGTTTATAATTTGTTTTGTCCAATAGTCCATGGAGCAAGAGGGATACTCTGGTGGAATATTGGAAAAACAATGGATTCACTTAATTCCGTTCATAACATCCATTGGGGGTGTAATGATAGTGTTGCGGAAAACGTTCATAAACTTAGCAAATATTTTTTTAATGGAGGAATTGATCAAATTATAATGTCTGACTCTATTCTGGATGATTACGTTACTTGTTCAGAATCTTCTTTTACTCATCCTGATTATAGTTTTATGTATAATAAACGGGATATCAATTGGATCTTTCGAAGATACGATGCGGATTCAGTTGTTGCTGGTGATGAGTACTATATGATCGTTGTTAATGATATAAATGCAAAGTGGGTTCATGATTCTTTCGCACCTGGAGACCTGGATTCTAATTACTATGACTCAGAATCTCTTTATTGTTATGAAAATGTAGTATTTACTTTAGATTCTCTTGACAGCGCTTATTAGCGCATAGTTGACATAAGACCAGTAAGTGATAGTGGTTATCCTGACAGTTGGCCTGGTAATGACCATGCGGAAAATTGGGGTGATGGAAATTCTATATGTATTGACGGCAATTCTTTCACTGACGATTTCCGACCCTATGATGTACACATCTACAAGATTTATAAAAACCCGCCAATCCTTCTCAAGGAAGGTTGGAATTTACTATCAATTCCATATGAGACCGGTAAGGTTACTCTAAAGAATATTTTCGGTGAACCAACTGGTATTTGGACACAAAATATCTGGGATGCTCCGATTATTTCTTATTATGTTGAAGTATCGGATTCAATAAACACTCCAGGGATGAGTTATTGGGTATTTATTAACCACGACACGACGATACAAATGGACTATGAGCCGATAAAAAAGTATGTTATCCCTATCGAAAACGAGGTGAATTGGCATATGGTTGGTTCAATTCATTCAAGCCATGTCTGGGATAGTTCCACATATTGTTTCAATCCCGATCCTGAAGGTTATTTTGATTGACATCTTCTTGCCAAATACAACAATGCCGCAGGAAGGTATATCCTTACAAACTCAAACCAGGCATGTGAAGGATATTTTTCGTATTTCACCGTTGCAGGTACACTTTCATATTATGATACAACCTATTATCCACCGGATTGCTTTCCGACAACCAGGTATTTACCAAGTTTTGCTGCGTTACCCAATCTACCTAACTATATTGATTTAGGTAAGCACCTTAACCTTG
>JAFGQG010000076.1 GCA_016935765.1 bacterium | reverse complement strand
GAGGGTGTTAGAATCCAAGAGCAACTCTCAGGTATTTCTTGTCTTATCACACAATAGCATTGGTGAGATTGCTTCGGCAGCAAATACAAAACGAACTTCCTGTTCGTTAAGCCTCTGCAATGACGAGGGTTTTGGAGTCCAACACAAACCCCCAGGTAAGATAAAAGCCCCATCATCAAATTCACCTAAAATCATTCTCAAATAATCCTTGACGTTTGAAACATAAAATATATCTTCAAATAACAAGGATTATAACTTGAAAAGGAATAGCCCAAAATGCCTAAAGTAGCCCCATCGATATTATCAGCGGATTTTACTCGCCTCGGAGAGGTACTCCGTGAAGTTGAAAAAGCCGGGATAGATACCCTCCATCTCGATGTTATGGACGGTCACTTCGTGCCGAACATCAGCTTTGGCGCGTTGATAGTGGATGCAGTCCGAAGGTGCGTACCCGGCATGGAACTCAATACCCACCTGATGATAAAGGAGCCGCTTAGGTACGCTGAACAATTCACAAAAGCAGGAGCCAGCAGGCTCGTGGTACACCGTGAAATAACGGATGATCCCGCGCGCTTATGCTCCGAAGTAAAGGCGATATCCGGGAAGGTAGGGTTATCATATAACCCGGAAACCCCGATAGACGGTTTCGAGGAACTGGAAGGTATCGCGGACATGATATTGATAATGAGTGTACATCCGGGATTCGGCGGTCAGAAATTCATTCAAGAAGTCTTGACAAAAGTAAAAAAAATTGTTAAATTCAACCAAAGCGCCAGGGAGAAATTCACCATATCTATCGATGGCGGGATAAACCCGGAAACCGCGCCGCTGGCTATCGAGGCGGGAGTGGACAACCTGGTAGCCGGAAACGCGTTCTTCAAGAACAAGGGCGAATACAGGACATCGGGCTTCGAGCAGGTAATAAGCAGCCTCCTGGGAAAGTAAAAAAGATATGATAATGCGTGAATCAAATCATAAAAGTTTTATAATTAACGGTTGTGCCGATAGCGCTGAAAATCGAAGCTTCCAAAACAAAAACGAAGTTTTAGTTCACCATCCTTCTAACCATCCATTCATCCAGGCATCCATCCATCTTATAAACCATGTTTGAGCAATTAACCAACAAATTAGACGGCATATTCAGGAAGTTGACTTCGAGAGGGAAGCTGACGCCATCGAACATACGTGAAACGCTAAGGGAGGTGCGGCGCGTTCTCCTGGAGGCTGATGTGAACTATAAGGTTGCGAAGAGCTTTGTAGCGAAGGTTGAAGAGGAAGCGGTAGGTGACGAGGTTATATCATCGATAACTCCCGGTCAGAAGGTGATTAAGGTTGTCCACGACAAGATGGTCGAGTTTCTGGGAGGAACGACAGTTGAATTCAATCTTCCGCGCAGTGAGCCCACGAGAATAATGTTGGTTGGTTTACAGGGTTCCGGGAAAACCACACTTGCCGGGAAACTTGCTTTGTTCCTGCGTGAGCGTCAGTGGGCTCCCGCATTGGTCGCTGCGGATATTTACAGGCCTGCAGCAGGGGAGCAGCTCAGGATACTTGGAAACAGTGTGAATATTCCTACTGTTGTTTTCGAGAATAAGGAATCGCCGCTGGATACTTGCAAGCGAGCGGGTAAAATTGCCGGTTCCAAGGGTTGGGACGCCCTTATCTTCGACACAGCGGGGAGGCTGCAGATCGACCAGAAAATGATGGATGAGCTCATACTGCTCAAGAAAAAGCTGTCTCCCGAAATGATCCTGCTGGTTGTGGATGCAATGACCGGGCAGGAAGCTGTATCCGTAGCAGAGGAATTCGAGAAGAGGTTGGTCGTCGATGGTTTCGCGTTAACGAAGCTTGATGGAGATGCTCGTGGCGGTGCTGCCCTTTCACTGAGAGCTATAACCGGAAAACCCATCATATTCGCGGGTACAGGCGAAAAGCTAAACGCCCTCGAACTGTTCCACCCTGACAGAATGGCTTCCAGGATCCTGGGTATGGGCGATGTTGTTACTCTGGTTGAAAAGGCTGAGAAGGTCTTTGATGAGGAACAGGCAAGGGAGCTTGAGAAGAAGATACGCAAACAGCAGTTCACTCTGGAAGATTTCTATACGCAGCTACAGCAGATCAAGAAAATGGGACCGATGGAGAACCTGCTTGGTATGATCCCGGGAATGGGCAAACTGAAAACGCAGGATATCAATTTTGATGAAAGAGAACTTGTGAAAGTGGAGGCAATGATAAGCTCCATGACCATGGATGAGCGAAGGAATCCGGGTATAATTAATGGCAGCAGGCGAAAGAGAATCGCAAACGGCAGTGGAACAAGTGTCCAGGATGTGAACAGGCTGCTGAAGCAATTCAAGTTAATGAAGAAGATGATGGGGAGTATGAGTAAGTTGGGTTCAAAATTTTTGGGGCTTTAAAATTTGGCAGTGGGTAATTAGCAGTTATCATTAAACAATGAACAACCCAAAAAGGGATTATAACTCTGAAAATTCTCCGTCTCAAGGGGTAGGGTACTGATGCATCTGTACCGCTTGGGTGGGGAAGGGATATCTATAGCAATTGATCAGTGTACAATTATCAGTTATCAATGAGCAATTAACAATGGGAAACAAAAAAATATAACATCTCGTAGCCGCATGGTTTCTGCCTGCGCTGCCAAATCAATCATCAATGGGAAGAAAGACTGCGAATTTAAAAATTCTCCGTTTCACGGTGGTAGGGGACTCATGAATGTGTCCCGCTTGGAGGCGGGGAAAGGGAAACCAAAATCAATGAATCAATGGACAATTATCAATTAGCAATTATCAATGAAAACAAATAAAATTTCTTGTAGCTGCATGGCTTCAGCCTGCGCTGCTAAAGCAATCATCAATAAGAGAAACACCACAGACCGCCACAAATACACCAAAACACGAAGGAACACTAAAGAGAACAGGATAGGGAAAATAGAAAATGGAAATTTGGAAAACAGAAAGTTAAAATTGTCTGAATTTCGGAAAACCTTAATAAAATTCAAACAATTATATACGGCTAATCTTCGCAGAAGGCAGACCACCATTGGTGGCAAATCTTCGTAGAAGATTAATAATTGTAGCATTAGAAATCAAACTGAAAATTTTACTAATGCGTTTTAATTGGTTGGGAATTGGTTATTATCTCAAGAATTTTATATATAATCGGCTTCTTTGGGACACTTTTTTGAGTAGTATTCAAAAATATACTTGATTTAATTTTACTGTCTATTATATTATCCAGATATGTTAAAAAGTTACTGAAATAAGGAGGAAGATTTGGCAGTTAAAATACGCTTAAGGAGAGGGGGAAAGAAGAAACAACCCTCGTACAGAATTATAGCAACAGATTCCCGTTCACCCAGGGATGGAAGATTTTTAGAGGTGGTAGGGCATTATGATCCTAAACTTTCGCCACCACAAATCGATTTTGATGAAAATAGAATTAGATATTGGTTAGAAAGGGGAGCCACACCTACGGATACCGTGAAATCTCTTCTGATCAAGAAAGGATATAAAGACTTACTGGTACAGAAGAGCGTTTAACTTACTTATTGTGTCTGAAGCTCGACATCAGACTCTTTGTGTATCCTTAAGGAGGTAGCAAGATGAAAGAATTCATAGAGTACATAGCGAAAGCATTGGTTGACAATCCCAATTCGGTTGAAGTTAAGGAGATCTCCGGTGACAGGACCACTGTTTTCGAGTTGAGAGTAGGTGAAGGCGATCTCGGTAAAGTAATTGGCAAGGGCGGCAAAACTGCCCGAGCGACAAGAACCTTGCTCGGTGCAGTCGCGGCGAAACAAGGTAAAAGAGCTGTTTTGGAAATCGTTGAATAGCATTCAAATCAGGGTATCCTGGTTCCCCTTTATAACCGGTTATATAACAAGCGATTTCCCCCAATAAAGATGAAAATTTACATTCTCACCCTATTTCCACACCTATTTGAGCCGTTCTTTAAGGATAATCTCATAGGTAATTCAATAGAAGAGGGGTATCTGGATATTGAAATAATGAATTTCAGGGATTTTTCGCAGGATAAACACAGGAAGGTAGATGACGTTCCCTATGGAGGAGGGGGTGGTATGGTCCTGAAACCCGAACCTATATGGCTGGCTTATCAGTCGATCCCTGAAGACACCAGGAAGAAGGCACAGGTCATTATACCCTCACCCAGGGGAAAGCTCTTCAGACAGCAAATGGCGATGGATTACAGCGAAAAGGAAAACCTCATAGTCGTGTGCGGTCAGTATAAGGGTATCGACCAGAGAATACCGGTTTTATTGAACGCGGAGGAGATTTCAATCGGGGATTACGTTCTTACCGGCGGTGAGCTTCCGGCATTGATAATTTTGAACGCGATCCTTCGTTTCGTTCCCGGGGTATTAGGTGATATCGGTTCCGCGCTGAACGATTCGTTTACCGAAAGTCCTGAACTGCTTGGTCATCCGAGTTATACCAGACCGAAGGAATTCCAGGGTCTGAAAGTACCGGAAATTTTATTCTCAGGGAACCACAAGGCGATAGATGATTGGCGAAGGGAGCAAGCTCTCGAAACCACACGCAAGAACCGCCCGGATTTAGATAACAAATAAGCATTTTGACCTTACAATAAATACCTCTCACCAACAAAAAACCCCCGCTGTCATTGCGAGAAGGAAAAGACTCTTATTTCTGGCTTTTCTGACGTGGCAATCTCGTAAGCAATTTATACCAATCCCAAATCCCCGTTTCTTTCTGTTTAAACCATATTTATTTCAGAAACAGCAATTTTCTGCTTTCCCTTTTACCCCCGTGGTTCAGAACGCAAAAATATACACCGCTTGGAAGTGTGTTATTCCGCGTGTCTTTGCCGTCCCAGGTAAATTGCAATGATGAAGCGTTTGAGTGCTCAGTTTGTTGATTGAGATCGGATACCTTCTTGCCGGTGATATCGTATATTGCCAGCGAGAAATCAGGATAAAGCTGGTCAATAGTTGTATTCAAGTGTATTGTTGTTTTAGAATTGAACGGATTTGGGTAACTTGTTATCAGAAAATTCTGCGGTATTTTTGAAGGAGCAGTCTCAATCCCGGCAGTAACTCTCTCGAGTGAAGCCCTTATCATGTTATATCCCGAGTTCGCAGGCATGTCCCAGAAATCGTAATGTTCCCACCATCTGGAATCTGTTTCGGTATAGTAAAAATTAATGTAATATGGTATGTCCATATTATCGTCCAATAGGATGGAGGGTAGTTCCCGGTACGTGCCGCCAGTATATTCGAATCCGAATACGATGCCCCGTTCATTTGGTATGTGGATATCCAGGTCGGAAACGTCGATAGTCGCCCAGTCCGGATAAAAATCAGTTACGTTAATAGTAGCGCTTGCCCCAAGCAAATAAGAAGGCATGTTGTCCGTGTCGACAGCGTAAGCCTTTACTTTTATCGGCTGCGATGAAACACTGGCAAAATTGTAAAGACATAGTGACACGGTCAATAACTTGTATGTATTGCGGGTGTCTTCAGGTTGAAATTTTATCATTGCCATATCTCCTATGTCCCAGTAGGAGCTGTAGGAAGTAGGTTCGCCGCTATCGATACTGAATTCTACGGTGTCGGTCATTCCGCCTGCAAGGGGTGTGGCTGATACGATATTGCTGTATCCGCTTTCGGTGTCGCCATAAAGCGCTGTGACAGTATATTCATAGTTTGCACCGTTAGTAACACTCCAGTCGGTGAAGGTGGTTTCGGGTGAACTCGCGATGTACGCGAATGAAGCGCCCGAGGTTCTTCGATAAACATTGTAGCTGTCAGGGGTTTCGATGATGGGAGAATGCCAGAGCAGCGGCACTCTACCGTCGAGGCTGCCTTCCGCGCTGAGAAAGCGCGGCGGTGGAAACAACTCGGAACCTATTATTGCTGAATAAGTGTAGTCGAACGTTCCGTATATAGCAGTGCCTACAGTAGTAGGTATCATTACGATAGTACGGTAGTTCTCGAAGCCTGGTATGACTATTATCCCAGTGTCTGAGAACTCAAGCGAAATCTCATCGATCTCATACATCCCGCTGACCGGGAATTTAATTATTGGTACTATCCAATTTGTTCTAGAATCGCCCGTGAATTTGATGGTCAGATTATCCGTGTACCCTGGATTATTAAACACGATGTAATTTGCAGCCATGTTCTGGGGCATCCTTGATGGGCGGGGTTCTTCGTCCGTCACCGGGTACGTTGAGTGTGTATTTTCGATATATACTCCCGGATACCTGTGTCCGTCCGGGTAATGGAAGCTGTCGCTCAGGGTGTCTGTGAAGAAGTTCCAGGTGGTGAATCCGGCGAACATGTCTTCGAATCCCCAGGAGAAAACGGTTCGAAGCGCTCCGGGCATATCCCTGCCATCTTCCAGGCAAACTTCCCAGATGTACCGTATCGTGTCATCCCCATAAACATGCGATAGGTAGTGGTTGAATATTCCGCAGGCGTACATGTGGTCTATATCGTCATAAAAAAGCGCGATATGAGGCACGCTGAAATAGTCTCCGACGTATGAAAGGTAATCGTTAACGTAAGGATAAGCGCGGTCTTCTATCCACACCGAACTTACTTCCATCCACCATAGTTCCTCCCACTGGTCATAGGCACTCTGGACAGCATGAAAGAATTCATGGACTGCAGTGACTTTTTGCGCGCCTATCACCGGTCCTTCAGGGTCATCATTATCGGGAAAGTCGTAGTAGTCGTTTTCAACTTCGATGTAGCAGAACGCATCGTCCCAATCGTAGGGTCCATCTGCTTCGGGATAAGTTACGCCATAGTACCACACCAGGTTGCGAACATAGACATCAAATTTTTCATCGCCGCCAAGTAAACCATCGGGAGAGGGCTCAAGGTAACCCATGGAATCGACAAGCAGTTCCCAGGACTCCTCGAAATACTGCGCAAATCTTTGAACAAAATCAAGCGTTGTTGCGTTATAACCGGAGAGAGTATAGTGTATTTTGAAGTGCCCTCCGTCACTGTCATAGGTTTCAGGAAAACCTGTAGGGCGCTCCAGGTAAGCAGCCATTTTCATTCTCATTTGAGGGGGTAAATTCTCCATTTCCCTTTTTAGGTCGTAGATGTAAGGTGTAGCGCATTTTACAAGGTCTGTTCTAATGTAATTTTCGGGTAACTCTTGAGGAGCTTTCAATGCGAGTGCTTTTAACTCAATGGCTTTAGCCTCGGTGATCTCACCATTTTCCCGGGCATTTTCAATAAGTTCAAATGTGTTTTTTGCTGATACGAGCGAAAATAGGAATAGTACAAATAAGAGAATGTAAATCGTTTGTTTTTTATATACAGATTTCATTTTTTTTCTCCGGCTAATGATCTAACTTTTCATACTTTTTAATATCGCCGCAAAAAGCGGTAGCATTATTTCATGGTGTCCGGTAAATTCGTAACCTTTTCCGCTGCCATCGGTCGGGCGCTTCACTATGTTCATGTTCGGGCGGTACTGGTGTATCATGTCGAAATTCGCAGCGTCGAAATTGAAGACGTTATAACCCAGATTCCTGGCATAGGTCAAAGCTTTCAGGAAGACTTCGGGGAGTATGACCGCGGATCCCCAGTTCAGGACTATGCCCCCTTCCAACTTGGATACCTGGTTTGCGAGTATACGGAAGTCACGGAGAGTTAATTCACCGATGGCAGCTCCGTTCGCGGATGCGTGTGGGTGGTTGATATCAGTGCCGATTGCTACATGAACCGTAACGGGAATTCCTTTTTTAAAACAGGCGATCAGCAGACTTGCTTCCGCGTGAGGGGGATCTGTTTCCAGAAGAGCCTTTGCGATAGTTTCACCGTAACCGGGATTCGAGTTGTCTTTGAACCCTGCGGAAATGGCATCGTTGATGAAATCGTTGGTCTCTTCGACCATACCAAAACTGCCGTCTTTTAAGCTTTTGCCAACATCCTCGGAAGTCTGTCCGAAAAGGGTGAGTTCGGAATCGTGGATAACTCCCGCTCCGTTCATGGATAAGCTGGAAACCCAGCCATTCTCGATGAGATCGATCAGGATAGGGGAAAGGCCACACTTGATTACATGAGCTCCAATGAACCACATGATCTTCCTGCCTTCATCCCTTGCCTTCTTCGTACTTTGAGTAAGATCTGCCAGGTCCTTCGCTTTAAGGATTTTTGGCAGCGACTCAGCAAATTCCTGGAAGTGACCCCAGTTTTTCGGTGGACTTCCCATGTCAGATATGTGAACCTTGCTTTCTCTCTGTTTTATCGAGTATCTTTTTAAGCCTTCCGGTTTTAATTCGTCATATTTGCCCATTATCTTCTCCGTATTTTTAAGATAATAATATAAAAAAAATAGTTATTCGCAATTGTAAATATAATAACGCAAAATTTATTCAGGGCAAGTTAAAAATAAGGGTGACTGGAAAGATTAAAATATTGAATTTTTTGAGAATTCAAAATTGTATTTTTACTTATCAAATGCCGATACTGGAATAAGATTCTTCATAAGATGCTGTTAATAGAAGTAAATTCTTGTCAGATGTTTCTATGGGTTCAATGGATTAAATATCAACTTCAAATTCAGAATGACAGGTTTTGGTGTTTTTTTGTGATTGCTATTGTTGAGTTGCCGATTACCGGGTCTATTCCCTTCGCGGTAGGGGTTAGGGTGAAGTTTGTGAAGCAAACTTCTGAAAGGTTTGACGAAGTCAATCCTTAGTCATCCTGAATAATACAGTTGAAGCAATATGCTGGACTTACAAATTCCTTCGCTGACTGAAGTTAAATAACCGTTTATATTGTCATGAAGGATCCTACTCCCTACAATCAACGTTATTCTATTTATTCCCTCCACCTACAAAAGAGTAATTACCCATTTTATTTCACTTCTTCAATCTTCAATCTCCAATCGTCATTCGTTATTCATTCTTTTATTTTTAGTCTTGACTCTTGCAAGTTCTAAATTAAATTTACTTTAATATAAGCTTTAACGGCATTTTTTTATTTGTTCATTGAGAACTGAAGAAGAATTGGGGGATTAGCTCAGCTGGGAGAGCGGCTGGTTCGCAATCAGCAGGTCACGGGTTCGAGTCCCGTATCCTCCATTGAATTTTATCCGCCGTGCTAGATGGGGAGTTAGCGGTTCCCTGCACCCGAAAGCCGCTATATGCGGGATCGAACGGTTGCCAGCGGTCCACCGGTTCGGTTATTTGAAGCTGATGGAGGCGTTGAGACCTGGACCCTTCGCAATGCGGAACTACCTAACCCCGCCAGGTCCGGAAGGAAGCAGCGGTAAGTAGAATTCCGTATGTGCCGTAGGACTATCTGGGTGGAGTCACCCACAGGGGATATAGTTGGATACGGAGATCAAAGGTAACCCTGCACGGTGGATTATCTGAAGCAGCGAATTTCGAACAAGGAGTAAAGATAAAAGATTCTTAAAGTATGGAAAAAAAAACTCGAAATTATTTGTAGACGCAGGGTCTCTTTGAACTGCGCTGTTCAAATTATGTCATTTTAATATATAAATTCTATCGGAGTAACTCAATGTCTTATTTAGTTTTAGCTCGGAAGTGGAGACCTCAAACATTCCAGGAAATGGTTTCACAGGAGCACGTGACTCAAACGTTAATGAACGCTATTCAGAACGATAAGGTAGCTCACGCTTATTTGTTTACCGGTCCGCGCGGGATCGGTAAGACCACAGCGGCAAGGATACTGGCAAAAGCCTTGAATTGTGAGAAGGGGATCTCACCAACACCATGTAATGAATGCAACTCCTGCGTGCAGATAACAGATTCCAGGAACCCTGACGTGTTCGAGATCGATGGCGCTTCCAATCGCGGCATCGACGAAGTACGCTCGCTTCGGGAAAGGATACAGTACCACCCTCAGGGAAGATACAAGATATTTATAATTGACGAAGTACACATGCTTACCAAGGATGCCTTTAACGCTTTGTTAAAAACGATCGAAGAGCCGCCACCTCATGTCATATTTATTTTCGCGACGACTGAGCCCGAGAAGATAATTGGGACTATTCTTTCGAGATGTCAGAGATTCGATTTCCGTAGAATATCTGCCAGGCTGATCAAGCAGAAGCTGTTGGAGATAGCTGAATCTGAGGGTGTGAAGCTTACGGAAGAGGCGTCACTTACCCTGGCGCACCGGGCTGATGGCAGCATGAGGGACGCGCTTTCCCTGCTGGACCAGCTTCTCGCGTTCGCCCCTGACAAGGAAGTGAACCCGGAAGTTATAGCCAAGCTTCTCGGTATTATGTCATTCGATGCCTTCTGCGAACTAGCCGACGGAATATTGAACAATAAAACAGACCAGTTACTGCAAAATTTTGATCTTCTCCTGGAACAGGGGACATCCCTGACAGAGGTTTATAACGGGCTTGTCGAGCATTTCCATAACCTGTTGCTGTACAAATTCGAATCGCTTCCTTATCAATTACCCCCGAAGATGCTGGAGAAATATAAAAACCTCTCGGATTCTGTGATGGAGGAAGACCTGTTAAGGATTCTCAAGATCCTATCCGGTCTGCAAATGGATATTAAATACTCATCAAACCCAAGGTACAGGTTCGAGGAAGTCCTGATACACCTCGCGTCACTTGAATCGATGGTAACTCTTAAGGAGCTGATAAATGATCTGAAGAAGGGTGGCAACCCCAAAAACGCGGGGACCAAAACCCAACCAGCCAATCCTGGTGTTTTGAACGATGATGAACCGCCGGTTGAAACCCTGGAGTATAGAGTCCCTGAGGAGCATTTGAGCATGGATGAAGTCGCAATGCCCGATACGGATGACGACGATTACCAGACTGACGACGAGAAATGGGCAAATTTTATTGCGATTGCTAAGAGGGAAAAGGGTGAGGGCTTCGTGGCTCCTTTACATAAGGTAAAGGTTGTGTATGACGAGAATAGAATAATTGTTGAATTTCCCCAGGGCTATGAGTTTCAGATGGAATATATGGGCACCAGCGGGAATTTTGATTTTCTGCAGTCTGTAGTGAACGAGATCTACGGGGAAAAGACCGAACTCAAATTCATCCTGAGCAGTGACCTGCAGGAAGATGAAAAAAGCGATGATCTTCCCAAGGATGTTATGGACCTGTTTGCAAAATTCAAAGCGAAACCTATTGAAAAGTAACAAATTAGCTCTAAATCGAAATTTAATATAGTAAGGAGTGGCAAGATGAACAAGAATATTAAGGACCTAATGAAAAACCTGCAGAAAGTTCAAAAGAAAATTGAGGAAGTACAGGATGAGCTTTCAGAAATGACGGTTGAAGGTACAGCCGGCGGAGGAATGGTAAAGGTTTTGGTAAATGGGAAGCAGGAAGTGCTGGAAGTAAGCATAGACCCTGAAGTTGCAAATCCTGACGATGTTGAGATGCTTGAGGACTTGATCGTAGCGGCGATGAATTCGGCTTTGCAGAAGTGCAGCGAGATGGTTGCTGGCGAAATGTCCAAGGTCGCGGGAGGTTTGCCGATACCCCCGGGAATGTTTTAGAGCGATAAAATATTATAACATAAAATATAAATTATGTAAAGAGAAATTACTCAGATGGCATCCAGAAATAAGATACCAGAAACCCTGGAGAGAGTATGTGACGAGTTCAGTAAGCTGCCGGGAATCGGTAAAAAAACCGCGTCAAGACTGGCTTTTTACATCATGAATCTTCCGCGAGAGGAAGCCTTGCGGCTATCGGAGAGTATCGAAGCCCTCGTAGAGAACGTAAGGTTCTGTTCGAAGTGTTTCAATATTACGGAATCTGATCCCTGCCCGGTTTGCTCGGATCCCGGCAGGGACCAGGAGGTCATGGTCGTGGTTGAGGAACCGAACGACATGTTTGCCATCGAGGACATTGGGGAATATCACGGGCTTTATCACATCCTCGGAGGGGCAATAGCGCCCTTGGACGGTGTGGAACCAGAAGACTTGCACATCAGGGAGCTTATCGAAAGGATAAGGGAAGGAACCATAAGGGAAGTAATAATCGCGACAAATCCAAACGCTGAGGGAGATGTGACATCCGTATATATATCCAAGCTGCTCAAGCCTTTAGGTGTTAAGGTAACCCGAATAGCCAGGGGTTTGCCCACAGGTAGCGACCTTGAATTCGCTGATAAGACCACACTGAAAAAAGCGCTTGAAGGAAGGACGGAAGAGTAAGTATTTTAACAAAATAAACATTTTAACAATGAGGGGATTATGAGAAATTGGACAATAGCTTTAACTTTAATTTTAGTTCTTTCGGTTTTTGCTGGTTCTTTGATTGCCCAGGAAAACCAGGATGAAAATTCTTACTTTTATTCTATTCTTCTAAGCGGCAGTAGAGCAGGATATCACAAATATACTATCGCTAAGGAGATGAGCCTGTATAACGTCTCCTCTGAGACTTTTGTGAAGATCAAAATGGGTGGTACGGAAGAACAGTTGACATTTAAAGAGCAAAGTCAGCTAAACGAGCGATTCCTTCCGATCGCCTACAATTTAGAGGTTAAGAGCTCACAGGGGGTTCAGAACGTAACGGTTGAATTTGGCAAGAAATCTGCAAAGGAGACTATCGAATCAGGGGGTGAGACCCTCGAAAAGGAATTTACACCGAATACGAGTTTTGTCTTACTGGATAATAACCTGATCGACCATCACAATTTCATTATGCAAAAAATGGACTTTAACTCTACTGAAAGGCAGAATTTTGAAGTTCTCGTTCCACAGGTCGCGCAGTCTTTTGAATATTCTCTGCAGATCAAAGGTGAAGAAGAATACGGTCAGAAACCCGTGTACAATGTTTATGGAAATTTGATGGGAATTGAAATTTTCTATCTGGTGGATAAGGACACAAAAGTATTAGAGAAGATATCAATACCTTCACAGAATTATGAAGGAATTCTTGAAAAAGACGAGATTACGGACGAAGAGAAGACTCAAATCGAATCCCAGGAGATTCTCGAACCCATGGTTGAGAAGCTTATGATAGAAAGCAACGTTGACCTCGGAAATTATCAGGATCTAAAAATGTTGGAGGCGAATATCGAAGTAGGCGCGATGTTCCTGGAAGGTGGCGAGTATTACTTGAACATGGAGAATCAGACATTTGAGGGCAGTATAGATGATAATTGGATAAAGGGTGTGGTAAAAGTGGATCCTATGACTTACAGACCCCGTCACGAAATCCGTTTTCCTATTAGGGATAAATTCGATGTTGATGATAAGTATTTATTACCTGAGCGTGGAATCGAGTCGGATGATCCGGCGTTGATCGAAAAAGCTCAAAAGACTGTGCTGAACGCTAATACACTGTGGGGAGCTGTCAGGAGGATCAATCTATGGGTTTCAAGGCAGATCGAATACAAAATTACGGGAGGTACCGCCAAGGACTGCTATGAGAGCAGGGAAGGCGATTGCGGACCTCAATCCTGTCTCACCATAGCGTTTCTGCGCGCTGTTGGAATACCAGCGAGATTAGTTGGTGGTTTGCAGTACGCGGAAGGCAAATTCGGACAGCATAATTGGGTGGAAGTATGGGTTGGAGAAGACCCTGGCTGGATTCCTATCGATCCGACCATGGGAGAGGATGAAAAGCTGAACGCGGGACATATAACACTCTGGATCGGTAGCGGTACCGTTTCGCCCTCCGGTGGTAAAATGAAGGTTGAAGTCATAGATTTCGAGTGAAATAGTATGAAGCGTATATATAAAAAACGCAAATTTCAAATAATTACAAAATAACTCGTTTTTTTTCTTGTGCAGTTCAATATAATCCCTATTTTTTTTATTTAGAAAGATTTTCAAATAAGAAAATACATCAAAGGGGCTAAAATAGCATAGTCCGTAAAAAAACTTGACATTTATTAAAAAAGGTATACTT
>JAFGQG010000006.1 GCA_016935765.1 bacterium | reverse complement strand
TATTGAAAGTAATTCTATTTATTCCTGATCTAAAAAAAAGGGGTGATGTCTATCAAAGAGAACAAGTTGAAAATTATCCTATTTGAAAATGAAAGAAAAGAACATAAAGGGGTTGGCCTAAGCTTTAAGCTTGTAAGACATGATTTTCTGACTTCCAAATTATATTTTGAATAATGTAAAAAAGTAGTTTGGTTTTGTATTTCAATATTTAATAAAAGGAAGTGTTTATGATGAAAAAAGTATTATTATTGATGATGTCTGTATTAATTTTAGGAGTAATCTTTGCTGGCTGTGGAGATATCATGAATATAGCAACACCGGAAACAGAACAGGAAATAATGACCTACTTGACCAAAGGGGGTCCAAAAAAGCTGGATACGGAATTGAATCTTCTTAATACCAGCCATGAGTATGTCGGCTTGGAGGCTATTCGGATGGCATTTGAAGATGGTGATGGGGCTGAGTTTGTGGTGGATACTACATATGATGGTGTAGAACTTCTTGGAGATACCGAATTTGAACAGGTGTTATCCGCAGCAGATTGGGTTGCTTATCACATGGTTTATGAAAGTGACCCTGACCCGCCCGGGGACGTCTGGACTCCCTCTGATTTACAGTTTGCAGAAATTACCATAGGTGAGGCAGGTTCAGGAACGGGAGATTGTGAAGATATTGCCATACTGCTCTGTGCTATCATGCGATTTGTTATCGGAGTTCCGGCCAATAGAGTCTGGGTACAGGCAGGAATCGTTACTTTTCCCCCTCTTTTGCCAGAAGATACGACTCCCCCTATTATAGGACATGCCTATCTCGTCTATAAAGCGAAAAAGGGAGGTATATTCTACATTGAGCCTCAAATGGGCGGCTATCCCTATAATCCATATCGAGGGGCTTTTCCTTCTATTACCCATTGGTTTTTCACGCCCCCTGTTTTGATGGGTGCCGGAGAGAGCGCTCAGCACCGATTTAATGATCAATGGAGTAAAGGCGGCGGTGATTATTTACATAACCCTAACTATATAAATTAAGAAGAATAACGAAAAAACGGCAAAACATACTATTCTCTGTGTTATTTTATAATAAAATTTTGTTATGTTTTAAAATATTAAAATGAATAGAAGTAAAGCTTAGATTTTAATTTAACAAAAAGCCAGACTTCGTTTGGATTGATACGAAATTTTTTCCGATACAGTTACATTTTAAGTCCGGCTCTATTAGCTTGAATAACTTTCGGACTCTATAAATGAAAAATATCATTCAACTTTAGAATAATCTAAATCAATCAGGATAGTCAATCTGATGTATTATTTTCCGTAATTCTTTTTCTGATATCATTCTCTTAACCATTGGATCCCCAAGTTGTTTTAGATAATCGATAATATTTGTATCAAGCTTTAACAGATTCAGAATCTGGGTAACTCTTGCCCTCGAGATACCCTTTACTCTGGCCAGCTCTGTCTGATTCTTTGCTTTTCCCGATTCTATCATCTGCTTATATTCAATAGCTAAATAGATTGGATTTCTATAGGCTTTCTTGAAGAGGGAAGGTATTTTGGTTGGTATATGAAAGTGAAATTGACAGATAAAAGTTCTACATATGGACCAGTCTGGGGAGCCAGCCAAACCCTGGCCCTTCAGTATCCCGCTGAGGGGCTTTTGTTTAAAAACATATATTACTTTCAAAAGTATAGTATAATAAAATAAACCTATATTTTTAATAATGAAGGTAGTAGCTTCCAACCATTCTAATTTACGAATTCCTAATCTGAAGTATAAAGGAGGTCAATTCAGATGAAAGGAATAATGAGAGATTATAATTTCTATATCAAATTTTTTCTAATCATCCTACTCTTCATTGTTTTATCTTCCTGTGACGGCATTACTCCAACAAGTCCCGTCATCAATTCCTTTACCGCTGATTCCACTACCATTGATGAAGGAGAGAGTGTCAACTTAAGCTGGTCCGTCACCGATGCTACTTCCGTATCCATCAGCCAGGGGATCGGACCTGTCGCCCTATCCGGCTCCACCTCTGTATCTCCGGCTGAGACCACCACCTTCACCCTCACTGCCACCAACAGTGCCGACTCCAGCACCGCTACGGTCACCATTACCGTGAATGCTGTAATCGTAGAGCAGACCCTCACCATCCAGCCGGGACCAGAAGAGGGCAAGGACAGTTATGTCAGTTCCCTTACCCCGGCCTTTAATTATTCAGCCAATGAATATCTATCCATTGGACAGAGTACCTTCTCTACCCTCGGAGTTCAGAGGGCTAATTATGTTTTTGAGTCCTATACCTTAAGATCCTTCCTTCAATTTGACCTGAATGCGCTGCCATCTGATTCTGTCGTAGGTAGTGCAGTTTTGAAACTGTATCAGACCGCTCCCTTAGAAACATCCAGTTTCATGATTGGGGTACATCAGATTAGCCAGGATTGGGAGGAAAGTACGATTACCTGGAACAATCAGCCTGCTTACCTGACAGCTTCAGAAAGCACGGTAACGGTTCCTGCCTTTGTGACCGGCTGGCTGTCCTGGGATGTCACCTCATTGGTGCAGGGATGGGTCAATGGGAGTATCGCCAATCACGGGATAGCCTTGCAGAAAGATAGCATGATCATGGAATTTATCCATATCGATTGCTATTCTTCGAATCATGCCGGTAATTCTGCCTTGCGTCCCAAACTGGTAATCACATATTACGTTCCTTAAGTCAACAAACGACCTTAGAAAATAAATGAAAGATCCTTAATTTCATATTTAATAGGAGGTAAAAAAATGAAAGGAAAAGTTTATCGAAAAACTAGCATCCTTATTATTTTGCTTTTCACCACGATTGTAATGTTAGGCTGCCAGGCACCACCCGTAGAGGAAAAATGTCCAACCCCTGATGGTTCTAAAATTACTGTAAGCAGGGGTACGATTACCACAGGAGGAATGGTCATTACCGGAGCGCCAGGTGCAGTCCTGCCAGGGGCAACGGTGACCATCACCGATTCGGAAGGTGATACCGTAGTGACAACCGCGGACCAGGATGGAGGCTTTACCATAGTTGAAGCCGATCTGCCGGAAGATTTTGACCATAGCATAGGGAATGAGCTCAGTATCACTCAAAAAGCAACAGGTTGTACCGAAAGTGATGACGTGGATGTAGCAATTGGGGCATAGGACAAATAAAGGTTGCATGATAGAATGAAATGTATTTTGTAGAATTTCCCTATCGGTTATTTTGCTATCAGATGATAAAGCAACCAATAAGGAGAGATGATTTGTAGTTAGCCCTTCAGTATTATGCTGAGGGGCTTTCTTTTAAGGCATATCATTGCCAGAATTGTAGTATAATGTGAAAAAACACATTTGCTTGATAAAATAGCAAGAAGCAATAGATCATTATTATCATCAATTCCTGATCTGAAAGAAAAAGGAGGTCGATTCAGATGAAAGGAATAAGTAAGATTTACAGCTACTATTTCAAGCTCTTAACTATGATCTTACTATGTACATTTCTATATACCTGCGCCGGAGTAATGCCCACCGACTATACTATCACCGCCACTACCAGTGTCGGGGGGAGCATCAACCCTGCTGGAGCGATTACAGTTACTGATGGAGGAAATCAAAGCTTTACAATTATTCCGGATCAATGCTACGAGATTGCCGATATTTTGGTGGACGGTACAATAGTTGGACCGATTGAAACTTATACTTTTTCAGACATAGACCAAAACCATACTATCCAGGTTAGCTTTGTTTTAAATTCCAAGGTATATAATATTGAAACAGGAATTCATTACAATACCATTCAGATGGCTATCTATGCCGCCAGATCCGGAGATACCATCCTCGTTTGTCCGGGGAACTACGAGGAAAATATTGTGTTCAATAAGGAGGACCTTATCGTCAGAAGTATCGACCCTTCTGACCCATCTATTGTGGCTGCCACCATCATCGATGGGGGAGGAAATGGTTCTGTAGTGCGCTTTGATGGAGATGATACTTCAACCCTGGAAGGATTTACTATTAAAAATGGTCATACAACCTATGGCGGTGGTATTTATGTGTCTGGAAGTTCCCCCACCATCATCGGAAATATCATTTCCAACAATGAGGCAAACGATGGTGCTGGTATTTATGTTTATAGGGGCTCTCCTATTATCACC
>JAFGQG010000075.1 GCA_016935765.1 bacterium | reverse complement strand
GACTGGCATATAATTTGCATTTAAATTTATTGAAATTGGGCAGGACTATTTGCTTTCCGCGCAATCCAAACTGTATGCAATGTCCAATTAATAATATTTGCCAGGAAGGGCAAGGAAGGATAAAAAATGAAGAAGAAGATACGAAAAGGAATTAGACTTGTTGGAATATTATTAACCTTAACAATAGTCGGAACAATAACAGCCGCAATGATACCGATATATACTGAAGTTGTAGGGAATCTGCGAAGGTTCGAAGCTGTTAAAATAATCAAGGATATCTGGATCCTTGAACAGAAATTCTACGAAGAAAATGGGTTCTATATCGAATCGACAACTCCAAATGTCATACCCAGGATTGGTTGGAAATCTTCACCCCACCTGAATTGGTATGATGTAAATGTGAAGTCCGGAGTAAGCCGAAATCTCTCAAGCAGTATGTTGATCATCGCTGAAGAAATAGGCGATGCAGACAATGACGGCAATACTTCCGAAAAGATCATCATTGACCAAAATGGTATTTTATATGGAGATTATTGATACTTCAATGTGTTGTAGTTATATACATTCATCATATCATGCAATATATTAAGCAATAGCGCTAATTTCATCCATATCATAATATTATGCCGATTTTTAATCTAATCGTAATATTCATTTTCGGATTGCTCATAGGAAGCTTCACGAACGTTATTGTTTGGAGACTTCCCAGAGATGAATCTATAGTCAAACCACGCTCACATTGTCCATATTGCAATCGAATGATAAAATCCTATGACAATATTCCCGTAATTAGTTATCTGTTTTTGGGAGGGAAGTGCAGGTATTGTAAGAAATCCATTTCAATACGTTACCCGCTCATCGAACTAGCAGTCGGGATACTATACATATTGTGTTTCGTTATAGCTGACTTCAGTTTTAACCTGCGTTTTTTCACGGGTATTTTTCTCGCATCTACTTTGACACCGATATTCATAATCGACCTTGAGCACCAGGTTATTCCTGAACATATTACTTTTCCCGGTATTTTAGTCGGTCTGATACTTTCTCCCTTCAGAATGGGTGGTTGGTCCGGATTATTAAACGCGGTTATAGGTGCAGTTGTTGGTGGTGGAGTTCTTTTCATCGTTTCAGTTTTATGGAAAGCGCTTTTCAAGAAAGAGGGCATGGGTTTTGGCGACGTTGAACTGTTAGCTTTCCTTGGTACGTTCCTGGGCTGGAAGAAGATCTTACTGGTTATATTCGGTTCCTCTCTTCTTGGAAGCGTCGTGGGTATAATATTGATGTTTTTCTTCAAGCGTTTTAGAGAAAAACGGATATTGCCGTTCGGACCTTTTATATCCTTAACTGGATTTATAGTATTTATATGGGGGGACCGAATATTACACTTGATATTAACAAAAATCTTTTTTTTAGCATAAATAGAGAGCTGCTGATCTTGGTCAGGTAAGGTTATAATTCAAGCACTGTTATATTTTCATTAGTA
Source organism: bacterium (assembly GCA_016935765.1). Classification (GTDB taxonomy): domain Bacteria; phylum UBP14; class UBA6098; order JAFGQG01; family JAFGQG01; genus JAFGQG01. The sequence goes on along the minus strand of JAFGQG010000075.1, from coordinate 12,281 downwards.
TAGATACAGATATCAGCGGCAATCTTCAATGATCTTTCTGCAATTTCTTTTGCCGGCATCTTGGGATTTATACTAATAAGGGCTCTTGCAGCTGCAAGGGCATACCCGGAGCCTGAGCCTATCGCTATGATGGAATCATCAGGTTCTATTATATCCCCTTGACCGGAGAGTACTAATGTATGATTTTTATCCATTATCGCCAGTAGCGCATCCAAACGCCTCAGGTATCTATCAGTTCTCCAATCCTGGGCGAGTTCAACAGCGGATCTGACGATATCACCTTTGTATTTTTCCAGCTTCTTTTCAAACCGCTCCAAAAGGGCAAACGCGTCTGCCGCCGCGCCAGCAAATCCAGCAAGAATAGTATCGTTGTACAGCTTCTGGACCTTCTTCGATTGTTTCTTCATAATGGTGTCGTTCAAAGTAACCTGTCCATCACCACCCATTGCCGCGGTATTATTGTTAATAATGCCTAAAACTGTTGTGCTTCTCATATTTTTCATCTCCTATGTTCCCCTCGGGTGTGCTTTTTTGTATATTTTTTTTAATCTTTCCACCGTAGTATGTGTGTAAATCTGAGTAGTTGAAAGACTTTTATGACCCAAAAGCTCCTTCACTGTTAAAAGATCAGCGCCCATGTCAAGCAAATGAGTGGCAAAAGTGTGTCTCAATGTATGTGGAAAGGTGTTCCCGTCTGTTACGTTCTTAAGATACTTGCTTACAATATACTGAACTCCTCTCGGAGTAATCGGTTTCCCACGGTTATTAAGAAATAGAACATCACCAGGTTCCTTGCCCTTTATAATATTTTTCCTGGCTATAATATAATTACCTAAAGCTTCTTTGGCTTTTGAACCGAATGGAACGATCCGTTCTTTATTGCCTTTACCAAGAACCTTCACCTCTTGAGAATTCAAATAAACGTCAGAAAGCTTAAGCTTCGTTAATTCGGAAAGTCTAATGCCTGTAGCATAGAATAGTTCCAGTATCGCTTTGTCGCGCTTTCCAAATTCATTTGTCTCATCAGGCAGCTCGATTGCCTTGAATATTTGAGCCATCTCAAGGAAAGAAGGTATTTTCTTGGGTTTCTTTGGAATGTGAACGTACTTAGCATAATTTATCTCGATGATATTTTTATTGTAGAGAAATTTGAAAAAAGATCTCAATGTAGTTATTTTACGTGAGATAGATGATATCGCATACCCACCGCTCTTCAAACCCGCCAGGAAGGCTCTAATAACTATATTATCTATAGAAGTGATATCATCCAATCCTTCAGGAAAGTTTTCATTTAGGAATGCAGTGAATTGTTTGAGGTCAACAGCGTATGATTCTATAGTGTTATCTGAATAATTACGTTCCTTCTTGAGAAATATCAGAAATTCCGGTATTAGGTCCTGAATCAACATTTTTTTTATTAGGCGGTATTTACTTACTAGCTGCTTTTAGAATGTTCTTCAGACCAGGAACAGTTGACACAGTATAATTTCAATTTGTTGCTTGTATCCTTTTTAAATATAGTATCGGTTTGGCACTCAGGACATTTTTCATTGATGGGTTCATCCCAACTAGCGAAGTCGCATTGGGGGTATTTATCACATCCGTAGAATTGCCTTCCCTTTTTGGTATATCTTTCAACGAGGTTGCCGTCGCAGTTAGGTTTTGGGCATTTTAAGCCGGTTTTATAGGATTCCGTATATCTGCATTTCGGGTACGCCTCGCATGCAACAAATCTTCGATTCTGTTTGGAATATTTGACGACAAGTTTTGATCCGCATTTGGGACATTTCCCTTGAACATCATTAGTATCCTTTTTACCACCAAGTTCAGGGGGGAGAGGTTTCGCGTTCTGACAATCAGGAAAAGCTGAACAGGCTAAAAACCTTCCGTACTTACCCCATTTCACTACCATGTCCGCGCCGCATTCTTCACATTTATATTTCGTAACTGTTTCAGTTTGCTTTTTAAGCTCCTGCTGTTTTTCCCGCACAGATTCCAGGGCTGGTTTAAATGAAGTATAAAATTTCTTGAGCAAATTCACCCAATTTCTTTTTCCTGATTCTACCTCATCCAGCTTTTCCTCCAGCTGCGCTGTAAAGGTGACATTAAAAATATCAGGAAAAAGTTTTACAAGTAAATTATTGATCTCAAGACCAATTTGAGTAGGTTTAAGCTTACCGCTTTCCCTTTTAACGTAATTCCTGGCAAGCAGGGTAGAGATGATCTGTGAATAGGTACTTGGTCTGCCAATTCCGTTTGCTTCGAGTTCCTTTACTATTGTACCTTCAGTAAATTGAGAAGGCGGCTTTGTAAAATTTTGCTCTTTCTCAATTCCAACTGACCTCACCTCCTGCCCTTCTTTCAATGCAGGTAGAACCGTATCCTCTTTTTCTTCCTTATCCTCCGTGGTGAGAACAAGAAAACCATCGAAGATAAGCTGGCTGTTCTGGACTTCGAATAGGTATTCATTCCCTTCAATTTTGATGTCTGTAACTTCGTACTTTGCTGGTTTCATCTGCGAAGCGAGAAAGCGTCTCCATATTAACCTGTACAATTTATACTGGTCTTTATTCAAATACTCTTTGATCTTATCCGGAGTGTGAACTACGGACGTTGGTCTTATCGCTTCGTGAGCATCCTGAGCTCCCTTTGATGGATGGTATTCCTTTGGAGTAAGATAATTATTACCGTACTTATCCAATATGAATTCTTTAGCTTGCTTTAAGGCTTCATCTGCTATCCTGGTTGAATCAGTTCGCATATAAGTAATCAAACCCATCGGTCCTTCTTTACCTAAATCGATACCTTCATACAGGCTTTGCGCGACCTTCATGGTTTTTACCGTTGAAAACTTCATGAATTTTACCGCGTCATGCTGCAACGTACTGGTGATATAGGGAGGTGGAGCCTTCCTGAACTTGGGTTTCTTCTCAACACTCTTGACAATAAATTGCTTTATGTTTTTGATCTCGTTATAGATCCTATCAACTTCTTCCTGATTGGGTATCTTGACTATTTCGTTCTTAAACCTTGTAAGCCTTGTCCTGATTATATTGTCTTTATCCTTACCATCAACTACATTCAAGAATATTCGCCAATACTCCTCGGGTTTAAATTTATCAATATCTGCCTGTTTTTCACACAACAGCCTTAGTGCGACACTTTGAACACGCCCTGCTGAGAGACCGCTATAATAGGTTTTCCAGAGTATTGGGCTGACAAGGTATCCAACTAATCTGTCCAATATCCTTCTGGCTTGTTGAGCGTACACCTTTCTTGAATCGATCTGTGTTGGATTCATGATCCCGCCCAGTACCGCCTTCTTCGTGATCTCATTGAACAAAACCCTGAAGAGCTCTTTAGAATCAGTATCTATAACCTTGGTTATATGCCATGCTATGGCTTCACCTTCTCTATCAGGATCCAAAGCAAGGTAAATCCTATCTGATGATTTAGAAGCTCTCTTAAGTGTATCAACAATGCTTTTCTTACCTTTAATAACAGTGTACCTTGGTTGAAAATTGTCCTTTATATTCACTCCGAATTCACCCTCAGGCAAATCACGAATGTGGCCCTTTGAAGCCATGATTTTGAATGAAGAATCCAAAAACTTGGACAATGTTTTACATTTTGCTGGTGACTCTACAATTACTAACGACTTTTTTTCCATTTTCCTATCTTATCTATTGTTAAAATTAAAATACTGTTTTTAAACCCCTGGGTCTCTGCTGCTCTTTCTTTTCCTCTTCTTTTTTTTCATCAGTAGATGAGTAACGATAAGTGATATCTCCGTCTATTATTTGTTTCAGAGCAAGAGTGGTCGGTTTCTCGCGTTCAATAATCTTATACTCTGTCTGTTTCTGCTTCAAAACCCTCAACTGATTAATTTGTCTGGCACGCTTTGCTGCAAGGATTACAGTTTCATAAAGATTTAAATCATCTAATCCAGCTGCGCTTTCAGTTTTGTCTTCCATAAAACCTCCATAGATTGAAAATTCACTAAATTGTTCAAATTGTCTTCTCTGGGATCTCCCAGTTAAAATTTTCGTAATTATTTACTCTATTTAGTTCCGCTACTACTATCGCTTCAACCGTTGACACTGTACTTTCGAGTTCATCATTTATTACAAGATAATCATATTCAGACCAGAATGACACTTCCTCAATGGCATTCTTCAGCCTCGTATTCAATACCTCGGGAGAATCGGTTTTTCTCTCGATAAGCCTCTGTTTCAGTTGCTCAAATGATGGCGGTAATATAAATATGGAAACGCTATCAGGGATTTGTTCTTTGATATTCATAGTGCCTTGGACGTCGATATCCAGGAAAATAACCTTTCGGAGAGATAAGAAATCAAACAATGGTTGTTTAAGGGTTCCATACTTATAATTGTGCACGTTAGCCCACTCTATAAAACTACCCTTCGCTTTCAACTCCTCGAATTCCCTGTCAGATACGAAATGATAGTCCTTGTCATTCTGTTCATCTTTCCTGGGGGATCGAGTTGTGACTGAAATTGAATATGCATAATCAGGATGCTCCTGGAGTATCCTTCTGTATATACTTGTCTTACCTCCACCTGAAGGAGATGATAAAACAATGAGTAATCCTTTTTTCTCGAACGACATAAAAACCTTCCAGCCAGTTGTATTATTCGATGTTTCGTGCCTGTTCTCTTATTCTTTCAAACTCTTCTTTCATTAAAATTACATTCTTCCCCGTTGACGCTACTACCGCTTTGGACGCTATCGTGTTCACTTCCCGAAGCAACTCCTGAAGAATGTAACCTATTTTACTTCCCACCGGAGGATCCATATTTATTGTATTTTTGAACTGGTCTATCAAAGATCTTAGTTTCACTATTTCCTCCGTATAATCAGCTTTCTGAGCTAATAGGGTAACCTCCTGAAGGATCTTATCATCCGGGAAGTTGCGATTATTTATTAGTTTGTTAATCTGATTGCTGACATTTTCGAATATCTTTTTCCTGTCCTCTTCCTGGTTATTCTCAACTATATCAAGATATTTCTCAACGTTTTTAACCCTGGTGATTATATCTTCATATAAGTGTTCACCCTCTTTCAACCTGAATCCTATCAAATTTTTTATTGCCGCTTCAGTGCATTTTACTACTTCGGAGCAAACAGCGCTTACTTTCTTGTCCTTTGGCTTGTATTTCAAAATATCAGGTAAGGTCAAAATTTCCGTAACGTTTATATTCTGCTGAAAATCATATTTCTCTGTCAGCGATTTTAATTCATTTAAATACATCTCAATTAACTCTGAATCAAGTGTGAAGTCGAAAAAATTACTCTTATTATTAATTTCGACGTCAATATATACGTTGATTTTCCCTCTTTTTGTATGCGTATTTATAACCTCAAGGACTTTTTCTTCACAATCATATAAAAACGGAGGAAGGTTGATTTTCGTTTCCCTGAATCTGCTATTCACAGTTTTAATAGAAACTGTAATGAACAGATCATCATTCTCAACCGTAGCTTTTCCGAAACCTGTCATGCTAGATAGCATATAACCTCCGTTCTCGTAAGGATAAGTTTTTGCTTACTTTTTGTCAAGATTTATTTTGGGAGCTTTCAGATTTTTTGAGTTTTTCTTTTATTTCCCTGACCGCTTTATGATGCTGGGATGACGTCTCAGAAAATACGTGTGTACCATCACGATTTGACACAAAATATAAGTACTTGGTTTCCTCCGGAAAAAGGGCTGCCTTAATCGCGTCTATTCCCGGGTTTGAAATCGGTCCAGGGGGAATTCCATTATATTGATATGTATTATAAGGGGAATCAAAATCCAGATCCCTCGTTAACAAAGGTTTGTCAAATTTCTTCATTGCGTATATCGTCGTTGGGTCTGCTTGAAGCAACATTCCCAATTTCAACCGGTTATGGTAAACTCCGGAAATTATAGGCTGCTCATATTTTACATGCGCCTCTTCCTCAATAATGGAAGCAAGAGTCACTATATCGTGAATCGTCATGTCGAATTTTCCCATATTATTGATAATCAGGGTTTCAGCCGTTGCAAGAAACTGGTCGTACATCACTTTGATTACTTTCTCAGCCGAAACACCCGGATCAAAATTGTACGTTTCAGGGAATAAAAAACCCTCAGCCGTCAGATTGGGTATACCAAGAGAAGCTATAAAGACACTGTCTTGCGCCAAACCAAGGAATTCCAATGAATCAATATCCAATTCTTTATTAAGCAAACCCCCAATCTGGTAAATATTCAATCCCTCCGGAATAGTAACGTTTATAGCAAAACTCCCTCCATGAGTTATGGAATTCAAGTATGAATAAAGAGATAATGGCGCATCGAAATGATAATTACCCGCTTGTATATATTTATCTTTACCAAGTAATTTAGCCCAGATTAAAAATTGAAATTTACTTTTTATCAACCCCTCCCTGGCTGATAATTCAGCGATATCAACCGTAGAAATGCCCTTTGGAATAGTAAGATCCCTCGTATCAGTGTCGGAAATAGTCGAATTTACTGAGTATAAACCAACGAGCATTAGACTCAATACCGTGACTATGACTATGAGTATTGCGTCGATTATAAGGAGTGTTTTTAGTTTCTTCATCACTTTCAGTATTATTGATAGAAATTTGCCTGCAAAATAAATTAAACCAAAAAACGATGCTGAAATAAATACCTTGATTAAATTAAATAGCTTCATGTAATTTCTAATTTTCGATAGACTGCAGGTAAGCTTCCAAAATAAAAGAAGCTGCCACCTTATCAACTAATTTTTTATTCCTTGAAGGTTTTATCTCAGATTCCCTGATCGTTCTCTCACTTTCTTTACTCGTAAACCTTTCATCCCATAAGATGACTTTCAATCCAATTGCGTTCAAAATTCTATTCTTAAACTTTTCGATTTCAGTGCATATCTCACTCTTATCACCAGAAAGATGATACGGATATCCCATTACTATTATTTCTACACTATATTCATCGCAAATATCTATCAGAGTATTTAATACTTCTTCATTATTTTCAATTGTTTTCAAAGGGGAGGCAATACATCTGTCTAAATCGCTTATTGCTAAACCTATTCTCTTTAATCCAAAATCTATACCAAGAATACGACCCATGAGCCTAATTTTGCATCTTAATTAAATGTTAGATTGATTATATAGAATTTAATATAGTCTCAAATTTCTGGTTATTAATACATCTAAGTTCAGGTATAATAATTAACAAAAATAATATTTTTTGTCAACCCTAAAATGTAATTATCACTTTAAATATTAATTGCCAATTGATAATTGCTTGCCCCGTAGGATGCATAGCTATCCCAACGGGGATAAATGCTAAATGATAATTGATATTTTTTACTGTCCGCCTTCGCTTAACTCTTCTTTGAAACCTTCCATGAGAATGTCAGCTTGAGGTTCACTCAACTTTTTGATTCTTGTTCTCAGAAATAGTGTGACCGCCAGGGGAATCCCCCAAAACAACAAGAAAAAGAGTATGGGATTCATTTCAAATACCGGTCTTGAGGCAAATCTGTTCAGGTTATATAAAACAACCAGCACGCTTCCCCATATCAAAAAGAAGTTTGCGAGTGGAGAGGATGCTGAAACCAATTTAAAACCTTCTGACCTTTTTCGGGTGAAGGGATAGAGAAGATTCCCACCCATGAAACCAGCGAGATCCACCGCGACGTGGAGAATAAAAGGCAACCCAATAAGCAAACCGATCAATGGTCCGAAGAGAACCCCGCCTATAACACCCAGCAGTATTCCCAGCGTGAAACTGTGACTCCACTGCCGGTGCCAGGGAAGGAAAACAACGTTAACGCCATCATCTTCTTTTTCGAAGCCGATAGTTGGACCACTCATGATGTCTATTTTAGTCGCCCTGCCGTGCTTATGAATTATGTTCGCGTTTGTCTTTACTTTAGCTTCATTATTCACCTCGGGTTCAGTACCGGGATAGGGGGCTTGTCCTGTTGATACTATCGGTCCGATGTTAACGTCCACCTCGTTCGCGCCGGGAATGAAATTCACCGAATACCTGCGCCATTTATCGAAGTCTTCCTGCAGTGTGTGGAACCTGACCCTAACCTGTTTCCCGGTTTCAGCTGCTTTATCGATTGCTTCAGCAACGGTCTCCGCTATGGGTTTCGGATCGAGTGTTTTTGGATCGGGTTCAACTATATAATCGGGTTTCTCGAAGTATCTCGCGAATTTAAAATCGAGGGTATCCGGGAGAATTCCAAATGCGCCTGTAAGCAGCATTACGAAAGAATAACTCTCCTGTGACAACTGTATAGCTTCCGGGAAGAAACTTCCCAGCGCGACACCCATTGTAAAATGTGTTAATCCTTTCATCTCTATATTATCCCAAGCGCGCTGGCGATCTTCGGTCCGATGCCAGCCATGTTCAGGGTTATGGGTACCAGCAAAACGCCCATGCAGTTCAGCCTTCGCGAACCGAACAGCACGGGAAGTAACCCGATAGCTGCCCCGACAGTCGCTATCAGGAGACCTACCGGACCGGCAAAAGCGAATACAATAATATAAAGGATAACCAGCACGATCCCCGACACAATTTGGTAGTTTACTTTACGCACTAACTTTATTATCAATTTTGAGTATTGAAGAAGAAGAAAGAACGAAATGCCCCCGCTGATTAGCATGACAGCCAAGGCGGCGAAGTACTCCTGCGATGTGAGTGAAGTATATATGGGTCCCAGTATCGCCACGAGCCCACCTTTACCCAATCTCCCAGCAGGTACGAAGAAAAACAAAAATGCTCCTCCGTAATAGACAGTCTTCGATACACCCTGCGAGAACACGAAAATGCGTTCGTCCCTTTGAGCGGTAGCGTGTCCAGCGAGGAGTCCGCCGACACCGCCTGTGACGATGGGGAATAGAGCTGCGAGCAACCCGCCGAAACCGCCAGATAGCGTGCCTCGTACGGCAAGATCGGCATTGAAATCTATGCTTTTTGAGATGTACTGCTCGGGAATCTCGCGTTTGGAGACTATGTTCAGGAGTACCCAGGGTATGGCAAAGAGCCCCACAAATACCGGCATTATCCCCTGGAACGAACTCTGAAGCGGGACGAGGGTTTTATTGAACACTATCAAACCGAGAAAACCAGATAGAGCGAAAGTAAGGAATCCCGCGCCGAGACCGCGCCAGGCTTCAAAGAAGCGCCCCCACGTGGAAGCCGCTCTCTCCGTACCCTTTGGCCACTCCGACATAATGATATACACCGCTATCAATCCCAATATCCAGAATAGATGTGGGCTGATTATCTGCTTGACTTTTGGAAGTATGGTGAAGCTGAAAGGCGTTAGAATAACCAGAAAGAATATGCCAAGCAAACCTCCCATACCCGTTAGAACAGAAGCTTCGTAACCCTTACCGTATAACATGTATTTCTGACCCGGGAGTACCACGAAGATGGTGGAGTCATCCGGCGCGCCCAGGAAAAGTGACGGAATTGTGTTCAATATTGAGTAGGTAACCACCATCGACATCAGCAGGAAGGGGAGCACCTCGCGCGGGATGAAAGCTCCGAATTTCAAGTACGCCAGGATTATTACCCCTATTACGTTGTATATATGCAGTGCGGGAACGATGGATAGTATCGACGCAATGATAACCCCTATAAGGCTATACAAGATTATGGCTATTAAATTAAACTCCATTCAAAATTCCTTGAAAAGCATTTGATAATTCAAGTTAAAAATGTTATTTATTTTTTTACAAGTCCGAAGCGCTTTGAATCCCATTTTTCATTCAAGGGGGAACCTACAATTGTTCGAGTTTACCGGTCTCATAATTATATTCCAAACCCAAAGCGTCCAGGGCAAAATTACCAATAACGGGTTCACGATCATTATCTGAAAAGACAACCGTCGTCAAAGTCTTCCTATTATTGTAAAAAATAAAAATAGAGCCTATATCCCTTTCGACCATTAAACCATCCGGTGTTCTGACCTGTTTTTTCTTCTTGGGCTGAATGCCTAATTTCGTTAAAATACGGCGGGGTATATAGGTTACCATAACTCCTGTATCTACTTGTAATTCAATCGTTTTGCGCTTCTCTAAATCTATCGTTCCGGCTATTTCAACTTTGATTTTTTCTGCTGCCATTAAGTATTTCCTTAGCGCTTCCTATAATTAATTACAATTTAATACATAATAGTCATAATTCAGATTCCAGTCAATAAAATTACTGAAGGTTTTTTTTATTTCAGGTATATTATTTTTATTTGTGATATCACGTTTCCTACTGTGGCTCTAACCAGATATGTTCCACTTTGAATCGATTCGTCTGGGTGCCAGGAGAACCTTGCCTGGATGGTTGGGGAGTTGGATGATTGGATGGTTGACTCATCCGAACCACCCCAGCAATAGACCAGTCTTCCGTTTATATCAAAAATTTTCACCCAGATTAGATAGCCTTCGGGATCTAATGGGGCAAGCCCAGCAATTTCAATTTGTAAATTTGCGTTAAACGGATTAGGATATGCTATTAATTCCATTTGAGTTGGCGCCTTAGTCTCAGCAATTCCGATAGATGTTGTATCTTCTATGCGGATTATCATACCCGTAGCATCCTCGGTGATGAATATTCTGCCTTCAGGATCTACGAGAACATCCTCGATCCTGTATAAACCGGTAGCGAAGGTGGACGCTGTTCCCGAAGAGTTAACGCTTGAAAGGCGGCCATCAGCGTCCCCGAGGTCCTCTTCAGCAACGTAGAGCGGGAAAGCGCCCCCGGGACTGAAGCGCAGCCCTTCGCAGGCGATGAGTCCTGAGCAGAAGAGCGTTCGAGTGCCTGAACTGGGATCGATGCTGAAAACACTATTGGTGGTGCCGGTACCGGAGGCTTCATTGCAGACGTAAACGGTGCCCGTGGCGTCAGTGGTTATCCCGGAGTAGCTCCAGAGGAGAAGCCCGGTATTCAAATTGCTTGGTGCTCCCCCAGATGGAATGCGCGTAACATGCGTCTCGTACAGGAAAGGGCTGCTTACGAACTGCACGTTTGATTCAGTGATGAGAACCGAACCGTCAGCTTCAACCGTTACGCCTTCCGGGGCGTCCCGGTTCGTGGCTATCACGGTCTGCGCTCCGAGGGTGTCGAAACATAGCACCCGGCCATTCTCAGCATCTTCCACTACGTAAAGGTTGCCGTCAGTGTCGAATGCAATGCCTTCGGGGGAGGTGATACCGGTTGCGAACGGTGTGACCGTGCCGTCTTCTGCCACCGCGGAGACGCGACCAGCGGATTCTTCCGCGACGTAGAGCACACCACCAGGAGATAGCGCGAGACCATCGGGGGAGGAGAGCCCGGTAGCGTGCACGAATGCCGCATAACCATCAGGGAGAATGACGCGGGGAAGAGAGTCGCCCGGCGCGAGTGTATGGTAGATGGTTTGTGGAGAATTATCGTAGCGGTCAACATCTAGGGGGAGAGGAGTTGGAGTGTTTTCACTGAACGTGACTGAATATGAAGTGAGGAAAATTACCAATAATAAAATTCGTTCTGGTTTCATTGCATTTAAAAGATATTCCAATAGTGGATTAAGGCAATAGAAATGTAGGCATACGAATCCAACACAAAATCCCACTACCTCAAAAACACCTCCCACCGTCATTGCGAGGAATAAAAGACTCTTATTTCCGTCTTTTATTACGCGGCAATCTCATAAGCATACGATTCCAACATCAACTCCCAGGGGTTTCTTGTTTCATCACAAAATAGCATTGGTGGGATTGCCCCGGCGTAACATACAAAACTAACTTCCTGTTCGTTAAGCCTCTGCAATGACGAGGATTTTTTTTAATACAACGCCAACTCTCAGGAACTTCGTGTGTTATCTCACAATAGCATTGGTGAGATTGCCGCGGCATGAAATACAAAACGAACTTCCTGTTCGTTAAGCCTCTGCAATGACGAGGGGTGTTAGAACACAGCAGAAAGTCCCCTCTTGAGAGGGGTAACCTCAACAAAGTTGAGTTTTATGAAGTTGTGCTTCGCAAACTCCTGGGATCCCGATTACTCGGGATGGGGTGTGTCTCAAAAGCATACGAATCCAACACAAACCCCCACTACCTCAAAAACACCTCCCACCGTCATTGCGAGGAATAAAAGACTCTTATTTCCGTCTTTTATTACGCGGCAATCTCATAGGCATAATAATCCAACACCAACTCCCAGGAACTTCGTGTGTTATCACAAAAAGAACGCCACCCTATAGAAATAGTGTACACATTTCATAGGGCAG
>JAFGQG010000074.1 GCA_016935765.1 bacterium | reverse complement strand
GAGTTTTCTGCAAAAACTCCATGGATATATATGAAAATGAACGGTTGTATTTTGAAATGAATGGATTTTAGAATAAACGAATTAATGAACCAAAAACTGCCACCAATGCACGAATAAAAAAAACAGGAATAAAGAATTTTCATCCTGTTTATACTTCCCTTTTTTTATCTCCCTTAGTGAAACTTGGTGTTTTGGTGTCTTCGCCTGTCCCGTGAGGTAGCTTGCTTATCTCTGCGGGATGGCATCTTATGTATTTCTATTTTGCCTGCCCACCAAAGCCTTGGGCGAAGGTGGGTGAAACTTAGTACCCTTTGTGTTTAAATCCGGGGGTGGAGTTTGGGGAAAAATCAACCACAAAGTTCACGGAGTACACCAAGGGGAAAACCGACCACATACTTTATTCCTTATCACATGTATCCAGCCTCGGTTCCCCAATTCCCCAGATTGCTTAGTTTTATCCATCCTCTACAAGGATGTAGGGTAAAGGAAATTTTCATTCCTACAACTATTAACCAGCTACGATGGTTAGTTCTCTGCGAAGGTTTTTAAGTATCCAGGTCCTTTTCTTGTAATTTAGTATATTAGAGTTTTCTCACTTCGCTCTCCAGGTTGCGAGGAATAAATCGTGGCAATTTATTGTGTTTCTCTTTCACTGTTAATTGATAACTGCTAATTGCTAATTGATAATTGCTAACTGCTCATTGATAATTGCTCTGTCTCGCGTTACCGGTTCCCCGGATAACCCTCCAATCATCCAAGCATCCAATCATCCAAGCATCCGTCTTTCTTACCGCTATCCTTTATTTGTATGCACATCGACCTGCGGGAATGGAATCGAGACACTATTCGCATCGAAGCCCAGCTTCACCTTCTCGTGCATGTCGAAATAGACTCCCCAATAATCAGCAACGGCGCACCAAACTCGAACAGCGAAGTTCACGGAACTATCAGCTAATTCAGAAACCAGGATGTCAGGTGGAGGATCTTTAAGTATCCGGCTGTCAGCATCAATGATGCTCTTAATGACTCCCCTTGCTTTCTGGATATCGTCCCCGTAACCGATCCCGAATGTCATGTCAACGCGGCGGTTCGCTTCTGTCGAATAATTCGTAATGCTTCCGTTGGAAAGCGGTCCGTTTGGAATGATAACGGTTTTGTTATCGGGGGTTTTGAGCATAGTAGTGAAGATCAGGATCTTGGAGACCGAGCCTAAGTATCCCTGTGCTTCGATGAAATCACCGACCTTGAACGGTTTGAATAGCAGTATCAGCACGCCGCCGGCGAAATTCGCGAGGCTTCCCTGAAGCGCGAGCCCGACCGCTAAACCCGCAGCACCTATGATGGCGACAAAAGAAGTAACCTTGATCCCGAACATCGAAGCGACTGATATCAACAGCATCGCTTTCAATAACATCCCGATGAGACTTCCTAAAAATGACTGAACGGATTCATCGACCTCTTTATGCGCCATTTGCCTCTTTAATGATTTGACCACTCTCTTTATCAACCATAGACCCACTATCAGAACCACTATCCCTAAAATGATGCGCGGTACATAAACACCCGCGTTGGATATTATGGTCGATAGGAAATTATTAACCCAATCCATAAAGGACCTCCTTGTTTTTGGTCTTTGAAAGGTTTACGTAAAATAAGCAGTCTATCTGAATTCAATGAATCGAAATTTTACCTACCTGGGCTTTCTCCTGCTCTTAAAACTGATTTTACCAACCGGTTGAGGCGGGAGAATCACAGGCGTTCTGACTGCTTCGTTTAAATTATAACACGATAATTTGAGAAAAACTATTCTAAAATCAACAGGTTTCTATCTTCAGGGTTTTTATTCAAAAATCAGAAAGTTTTCAAAACGAAAGTAGCAGTTAAAAATATATAGTGCCTTATCTTTGTCAACTTGTAATCATCATCGGGATCGTAGTTAGTTTCCCAGACGTACTCTGTGGAAAGGGTAGTAATCTTCCCAAACTTCGTGTTGAGACCCAGGTAAAGCCTGTTCCTGCTGAAACCGCTTTTAGCAAAGAAAGGCTCTCCTGTTGCTATTTCCTTTGTGTCCGAATCTTCTATTAAACCGAGGAAAACTTCATCTGCTGCTGTGAGACTGACCTGCCTTGATAGTTTATAATTCACCCTTACCAACTCTCGTAATAACAGGGAGTAACCGCTTCTCTCTTCGCTGGATGTAAACAGCGAATTATCGGCGTAAATTTTGTTGTGGAGTATCACTCTGTTAATAAACGTCCAATCGCCGTGGTAGTATTCAACTATTGGAAGCAGTTCAATATTATGGGAATAGAAGTCATCTGCTTCATCCTGGGGGAAGTACATGAGGTAGTACCACAGGGGCACCTTCAGCTTAATATCCCCAAATGAATGGGTATAGACAGGACCGGCAAAGAACTCGTAGAAAAATGTACCCTTCGGTTCAACATTATCCTGGGTAGTGGAAAATTCGTACCGGCGACCCGGCATAACAACGAAAGCCCAGTTTGGCGAGAAAAGAGTCGTAACGTTCCCATACTCCCACAGATTCATAGTTGAAACTGCTTTGGCGCAAGTTGGTTTATCTATCCCACTCATTAAAACAAAAATCAAAGATAGGAACAAAAAAGCTTTAATGGCTCTGTAGCTCATATTAGTTTCCTCTCCTATTAAAATTTTCAATCAAATAGCTTGGATTCGACTTCCTTGAGAGCTTCCAAACCCGTTATTTCGTGAGGATATAGAGGTATTTCAATTATTTCCATTCTATTCCCGAACTTTTCTCTGATTCTGCCAATGTACTTTTCCTGCACCTTTTTTTTCCTGGTATGGAAATCGCAGTCAGCTTTCTGAATAACTCCATTAATAACGATATGGCTTGTATTAAGACCGATATTATCGAAATCCGAGATAAGTCTTTCTATCTGGAAAACTCCGAGCGCTTCCGGAATAGTAACTCCTACGAATCCCACCTGGTCTTTGTTTTTAAGGAAATCCACCGTTTTTTCCGCCAGCTTTCTCCACGAATCGATGATATCGAAGATCGTTCTCTTTTTCTTTTTCAAACCTACCGCCATCTGAAGTTTGCTGAACGAGTCCTTCATTCCCATATAGACTTTCGCAGCCTGGTCAAGGTGGTCGATATACTGGAAGGGCATCGTCAGCAGTTTCATTGTATGACCTGTCGGCGCGGTATCCCAGATGATGCGGTCGTATTTCTCATTCTCCACCAATTCCATAATATAGTCCAGCATGAATTCCTCATCGATACCGGGAGCTGTTGCAACATAATTCACAATGTCATTATCCACATTTACTATCGAAGATATCACTTCGTAAACTTCGTCGCCAAACTTATTTTTCCATCTTTTCAGTACCTCATCAGTACTCAACTCGATAGCATAGAGGTTTTCAGCAATAGGGGTTTCGGTATCCCCTATCTTTGTCTCGAAGAGGTCAGAAAGTGAGAGTACGGGGTCAGTAGTAATGATGAGTGTTTTTTCGCCTCGAGAAGCGAAGTAAAGCCCCGCGAAGGCAGAAACGGTGGTTTTACCAACGCCTCCCTTTCCTCCAAACATTATCGTCCTTTGAGCAATATCCATTTTAATACCTCGTTTTTTTCTTACTTCTCAAAAAGATACGAATTATAATATCAACCGCAATAGTTTTATAAATAAATTAAAGGAGATCGTTCGTCATCCTACTCCGGTTTAATTGAATGAACCCTTCTTCCTTCCTGGATAGAAAATATACACCTGCAAACAGCAATACTATTCCGACAACTTGCATTATCGTAATCTTCTCTCTCAGGATTATGAACCCGAGAATGGAAGCCCAGAAAGGCGTTGACAACTCGAGAGCAGAAACCTGCGCCGCTTTTATTCTCTTCATGCTCTCGTAATAAAGTATAGTGCCAATTCCAACTACCACACCAACTATGATCTGATAAAAACTATTGATAGCAACTGACGATGCACTGAGAAGGTATATCAAAAACACAACGGAAGCTATCAAATAGCGATAGAATGTCAGCACACCGGCATCAAGCGCTTTGAGGTATTTCCTCATCACTATCCCGGTGGTTGCCCAGAGAAATGTAGCCGACAGTAATATCAAATCGCACCACGTTCCGAATTTCAATGCCCTGAAATTTCCTGGCGTTTTCGTTGTCACGAGGAAACCTGCAGTGAGCATAATTAGGATACCGAAATAATCATACTTAGTGAGTCTATCCTCTTTTAGCACAAGGAAAGCGATCAACACCACGAAGATGGGCTGCATGTGCCCTATGAGAACAGCGTTTATGACCGGCACTTTGGTCAGGGCATAGAAGAAGAGAAGGTCAGCGCCAATCGTTCCAACAATACCTATATACGCGATTTTTGCGAACTGACTTTTCGTTATCTTCAAACTGCCCTTGTTAGTGATGAGAACGTAAATCAATGCGATAACAGCCACTACGAACGCTCTAACCGCCGAAGTATGTAGAAAATCCGAATTTTGGTAAGCGAGTTTAGCGAAAATGGGTTCCAGAGCCCACATGAAACTTGCGCACAAAATGGCTAAAATACCTTTGCTTTTGGAATTCATTTAAATCTGCTGGTCGAATTTTCACAACGTTGAGTTAAACTGGGGATATATCCAGCTTATTCTTCCTTCGCTCACTATTTATATAGTAAATTACGATACACCCGGAAAAGAAACCCACTATCAGTATAAGCAAACCTAATCCAAAGAATTTCTTTAAACCGGAATCCTGGTGCCCTATCGTTAATATTGCCTGGTTTCCCTTCTCGTTCCTCTCGTCTCCTTCCGGGTAATAACTTGAAAAAAGGTAGTTCCCCGGGGAAATTAAATAAAATTCGAATATCGAATGCCCGGCTCTATTCCCCGTAAAATAAACCCACATTTTCTTAGCTTTATACACGGGCACTTCCTCATAAGCGTCTGAGCGGCTTATTTCACAGGATAAATCCTCGATAGGATTCCTTGTAAACGAAATCTCGTCTTCGGAATCACTTATAAACTCGTGGTATATCGTATAGTTTCCTTTTTTATTAAATGCTATCTCATAATCCCCGGGAGCTACAAATTGTTCCAACGAATTCACGTAGTTCTTCATTCCAAAGACGATGACCAGGATAGATACAATAAAACCCAGGATCCAGTTCAGGCATCCGAAACCATAATACATTCTGCTTGGTTTTACGGAATTTTTACTCACTTCAATCCCTTAATATAATTCAATTGTACCAGGCGCATTTCCTGTACTCTACTTCACTCAAATCATCAATACAGGTTACTGCCTTTTATACTTGCCGATTAGTTGCCCGTCCGCGAGAATGTGTCCCTTCATTGTATTCACGAGTTCAGCTTTTGCAGCTCCCGGTCTCAAGTCGAGTATTGTATCCAACGCATAGACCTTGAAGAAGTAGCGGTGGGTTCCGCCCGGGGGACATGGACCACCGTAGCCGGGGCGGCGAAAATCATTGGTGCCATGCACAGCGCCATTTTCAAGCTTTACGGACGAAGGAACGTTTTCCGGCAATCCGGTCACATCCGGTGGAATGTTGAATAAAACCCAGTGAACCCAGGTGCCGGCGGGAGCGTCCGGGTCATCCGAGATCAAGGCGATGCTTTTTGTACCCTCCGGTATTCCTGACCAGGCTAATGGCGGCGATATGTCCTCCCCATCACACGTGTACTTCGATGGTATCATCCCACCCTCTTCAAACGCAGAACTTGTGACTTTTATTCCCATTTCATTGCCTCCTTTTGCTTTAGACCCCGATTCCTTTGTTTCCTTACAAGAAAAAAATAATAAAGATATTAAAAAAAGTACACAAAATTTCCTGACCATGGCTTCACTCCCGCATTATTTTAATTGTAAATTAATTCTGCACCTTATCTAAATACTATCATTTAACAGGAATCTATTAAGTTAAAACAGACCTGTATTGCCTAATCTCTGCAATTTTATCAGCGAGGTCCTTTTTCTTTTCCTCAAGATCAAAATGAGTTTGGAGATTAATCCAGAATTCAGGTGAATTCCCAAAGAACCTGGACAACCTTAACGCCGTATCAACTGTAATACTCCTTTTACCCTTAATAATTTCGCTTATTCTAGTCTGGTCGATTTTAATCTCCTTCGCTAATCTATAGGGAGTAATACCAAGCGGTTTTAGGAAATCTTCTATTAATATTTCTCCGGGATGAATATTGGGGATTTTCTTCGTCATTTTCCTATCCTTTGTTTAATATTTCTAATGGTAATCTGTAATTTCAACATCATAAGCATTACCACTTTTCCATCTAAAACATATCCTCCATTGATCATTAATACTAATACTATATTGTCCTTTCCTTTTCCCTGAAAGAGCATGTAATCTGTTTCCAGGAGGTATTCTTAAATCAATAAGACTAAAGGATTTTATCATAATATTATAATAGTATCTCTCATTACTATTGTCAAGTACTATTATTTGATAATGGTGTTTTTTCCCGATTGCTTTAAATCTTTTTTAATCTTCATCATCCAGAATGTCGATTCTATCTCCAGGGTAATTTTCTTCCTGCGATTCTCACCCAGACCTGTATGCCCTCCCGTCACGAAGTATGAATTCCTTCGCTCCTTCAGGTAATGCTTCGGGAACCTGTACGTGCCATTTTCAGTTCTGAACTTTTCCAGGTGTTCAACACAAGATTTAAACCATCGACTCTCCCACGCCGTTTTAAAATGCGACATCAATCTACTCGCTTTCTTCTCATAAAGACCGGGCAAGTTCTCAAGGTAAACTTTCGTCTTCTCATCCAGCGCAGGCATACCAGTTTTAATCCCGAACTGGCTCAGCTTGCCCATGCAGTTCTCGAAACAGGTATCCGGGCTGTTATGGAAATTGCTCATTCGATCTGTTTTGCCCGTGATGCACCCAAGCCAGTATTTTACCTCTTCGTGCGCCAGTAAATCCCGCTCAAGCACTTCCACATCATAAACTTCCGGCTCATCCGAAAGCTCTGTTGCAGCCTTGTACCGGATTATCGCGTTACCATTATTAAAAAGCCATTTAAGGGTTTCAGCTTCG
Source organism: bacterium (assembly GCA_016935765.1). Taxonomy (GTDB): domain Bacteria; phylum UBP14; class UBA6098; order JAFGQG01; family JAFGQG01; genus JAFGQG01. Next base: position 6,848 of record JAFGQG010000074.1, on the reverse strand, counting down.
TTCATCATTTCAGAAATTTCCTTTTCTTTTTTAAATTTATAGTGGTCATGGTTGGCACGATTTCTGAAATTCCCCTCCGGTCATATCAAAAATCCTGCCAACCAAACATCCTCATATTCCACAATCATCTCCTACAATTATCGGACTTCTACAAAGTCCCCAAATCTTTTTTTAAGCTTTGTCTGCACTTCAATCTACCTACGCTAAATTCTTTTCCATATTCCTTTTTTGTTTTTCTCTGTGACTCTGTGTTTAGTTATTTTTATCCATATTTTTCCATCCACCCTTTAACTGTAGATTCATCGACGGCGGCACTACTTCCCTTAAAAGCTGCGCGGACAGTACTCGCCTCGTTCTCCCGTGTTCGAAATGCAGCCTGACAATAGCATTCTCGTCTATTCCTTCAAGTATTCGCCTGAGCTCAAGTCTTATTTTTGATCTATCGATCGAGTCAAGACCGATAGTAACATCCACCATTGGTCTCGTCTCGAGTTTGTGGAACCTGGGTGGTTTCAGAGTCCACTTACCGTTTTCACGCGAAAATTTCAGCATAAAGAATCCTTTTTCCTCATCCTTTTCAGCGAAGGAAGTCCTCCCCACGGAACCAGGATATATGACAGGAACAGGCTTCACTCCTGGTTTGCTACCAGTCCACAACACCTGCACCCGGTGAATATGCCCTGACAGAATAGCATGGTAATTACCCGGCAGATCACCTACCCTGATAACATTCTCTCCATGCCTGAATTTGAAGTTCGCAGGTCCGACCTGCGCCCCTTCTACAACCTGGTGCATGCACAACAACCTCAAATCAGAGTCATCATCCCCGCTTTCAATCTTACCAAGGACTTCACGGAACCTGTCACGTATATTGTGCCTTATATACGGGAATCCGGAAACCGCAACCCGCGCCCCTGATATGTTAAAATTGAACCTCTGGGGCTTCTTGAAAATATAAACATTTGGGTGCTCTATCAATATCGAACCCGGCAGCCTGGAACTTTCATGATTCCCCGGTATTATTATCAGCGGGATCCCGTTTTCAGCAAAATCCAGCAATCCATCATAAACCTTATCGACTATCGCGTTAGGTACACGCGTCCTGAAGAAGAGATCCCCACCGTGAACCACCATGTCAACCTTGCTCTGCAACGCGTGCTCGAGAACCCTGTAGTGATTACCGAAAAAATCATCTCCTCGCCTGCGGCGTTCAATTCTCGGTCTCACCGGGTAGTCGAATCCAAGATGCGTATCACTGTAAAATAAAATACTGATATTTTTTGTCATGAAATATTATAATTGTCAATATATATTTCATTTTATGTAACAACTTTTTATCTTCTTCCGCCATTCGGAAAACGTTTCAGGAGTATATCTTATCGGGTATTCGGTACAGGTTCCCCTGGCGCGGTCAGCTCTCTTGAGACACTTCTTCAGTTTCAGCATCAGCGGGAGTCTTTTTTTGCCCTTGAGGAGCAATTTTATCGCGGAATTAAAACCGCGTGGCGTCTGTAATTCCTTCTTCCCCCAGACTTCGCCAATATCAACTATCCTGGATGCTAGCAAAAATTCGATCTGACTCTCACTCAGTCTCAGGACAAACTCCCTGATGACATCGAAAAATGTAAAAGCCTGGTTAAGTTCAGAGCGGTGGTATTTGACATTATAAGCCCACAACTTTTCTTTAGTGGTCACCTTGCGCTCCAGGGCTTGAATAGCGGTATCGGAAGCTATATGCGCCCCATAGAGTGAGCTGGCTATCCCCGCTCCGAATACCGGGTGGCACTGGCAAGCGGCATTTCCAATTACCATCAGGCTATTCTCAACGAATGAATCCAGCGGTCTGCGCACCGGAATGCCTTCCTCAAACCCACCGGCAATAATTTCCGCATCACAACCATACTTGAATTTTTCAACCAACTCCGCAACGGTCTCCCGGGACGGTTTGCAGTTTTCCTGGCCACCCATGCGACCCGCAAAAAAATCCACAAGCCCCTCCTGCCTGAATGAAACCCAGTTCATCCCCCTATCCTTCCCGAAACAAACAATGAACCTTTCATCAGTATAATCCGCTCTCTTTCTCCTGATTTCACGGTATGTATGAAATATATCCTTATCGACGATATCCTTTGAAATCTCCGTTTCGAACGGTATCTGAGACCTTATTATCCCCTTCAGTCCCGAGCAATCGACCGTAAGATCAGCGCAGACCGGTCCGATCCCTTTTACGGTCACCCCGATTATTTTTTTATTCACCACATCCGCCTCCGGCTCGAGCACCTCACTCATTTCGTGAAACTCCGCTCCGGCATCTATAGCTTCTTGCAAAAGCCGCTGCCCGAATTTTCTCCGATTTACAGCATAAGTCTTCCCTGTATCCCGGGCAAAAACACTGAACTCCCTGCTCGGGGAATAAAAATGAATATTCCCTGTTTCGTATAATTCTTCCCCCGAAGGATGGGATAAAGATACTTCATCAAACACCGTTTTAATCACGCTATCCCACCACTTGTAACCTAACTCGCTTTCAGCTTTTTTCTCGAACAGGCAAACCGAAAACCCCGCTCTCGCGAGATTGCGGCTGAACAGGCAACCCGCTACCCCCGCGCCGACTACTATCACGTCATATTTTGATTTCGGAATCATGTTAATAATATATAATGTTTAAAGTTCCTTCTCGCCGCCCTGTTTGTTTACTTCAAGAAAGGATTTTGGGTAAAACACCGCAGCGATACTAAACTTGTTTGCCCATCCACGCGATAGCCGATGCCGGCAGAATATGCGCAAGATAAACCAGGCAGATCGCTGGAACCATTCCAACGCTCGTCTTCATGAACGAGGTAACGTATATTATTATCAGGAGAGTTACACTCATTATCGCGTAAGCATACCTCAGCCCCTTATCCACTAAATGAACCTCCCTTTCATCGAGTTTTTCTATTTTTGAATGCACAAGCTTCCATAAACCTGTCTTTATATAGACCAGCAAAAACGTTAATATGCCGAGAACCAGCGCAACAAGCTGAGAAATAATTATCCAGGTACGGTACTCAAAAAATTCACCAATATAAAATAATATCACAATTATCGCTAAACAGAGGTAGTTGATAACTATCCCTGCGCGCCGTCCTTTTGGGGTTCTTCCTTCTTCCATGTTTCTTCCAGTTTTTTAAGGTTTAATATCTCTTCACTCAATGGTTTCATCGGCTTCGTCGAAAAAATAAATTCGATGGGCAGACCGAAGAATTCACTTATCTTGAAAGCCAGATCTAAGCTGGGATTGTACTCCCCTCTCTCAAGATAACCAACCGTCTGGTAATTTACTCCGATTTTTTCGGCGAGTTCTTTCCTGGAAATGTCCCTCTCCTCTCTTAATACCGCAATCCGATTGTAAAGCTTTCTTTGTTCCATTGTCTATTAAATACATAATTTTGTTGTATTTATACAATAATTCAACACGATTATACAACATAGCTTTAATGTTGTCAAGCAAAAACCACCGGGTGGAAAAGTTTTTTGTCAGTTTTTACCTAATTCTTTGTAGAAAACGATAAGAAAGTAGAGATTGGCAGCGAAAGTAATAAATAAAATCGGGGTGAGCAATATGCTGATGGTCATAGGGTAATGCGTAAACCACATTATCTGTTTAGCGATGATGGAGGTTACCAAAACATAGACCCTGAGAAGAACTGCAAACGAGGCACCGATTATAGCAAAAAGCAGCGCCCTGCTTAGCCTTTTACTCCTTCCATGGCAAGCTGTTTTATAAAACAGGATAAAGAAAATAAGCACAAAAATCGAGGCAGCGAACGGAATAAAAGCATCAGCGAAGGAAGTCTTCAGCAGCCTGAATAAATACGGTGAGAACTGGAAAACCTTCGCCATGAAGGTGGATAAACCTGAGACAAAATTCTTTACTTGAACCAGGAGAATGGCTGCCATCCCAACAATGGATAGAACCGCGGCATTCTTCAATTGCCTTTGCTCTTCCTTTACGTATTCTCTGCGGAAATATATGAAAAACAGGAGAATTGCCGCGTCGGAAATCATCAGGAGAAGCTGGATAGTCTTCGCGATAACCGGGCTGCAGAAAAGACCGGGTATGAAGGTGCCAAATGCTCGCAGAATGAAGCTGTAACTTATTGTTATAATAACAAATAATGTAATTCTTTTAAGCTTCATCGGTCAATTATCCCTGTTTATATTTATTTAATCTTTGGAATCGAATAATTATGTATTTTCCCTTTGAATATTCACCAGACAGGATAATAAAGTTGTCTCTTAACCAAAGTTGTCCTGCAGATTGGGATTCTGGTCGATATTGCCTATATATACCCACGCCCCTTCTCTTCTTTCGTAAAGGTTCCCGTTATTTATGTCCATGTACATATCCCCGTCGTATCCCAGGTTTCTGGGTGGTGGACCTTTGCCGGAAAAGTAGTTTTTACCTTCACCCCCATTCCCTTCTCCTTCAAGCTCCGGTTCAGCGAAATTAGTGCATCCCCACATGAAAAGCACACATAAAGCTATTACAATGAGTAAAATTTTTTGATACTTCACAAAACGCATCATTCAATAAACAGTAAATCTTTCACTATGTTCCAAGCAGGCTCTTTTAGATAGTTTAACCTACTTTATTTGTACTATATATTTCCAAAAATAATAAATTTCGAAAGAATGTCAAATCATTTTTAATTTCATTTTTTTGAAACTAATTTTTACATGAACCACATTTGTTAATACTAATCAAATCTCTACCATTAATTCTCTTTTCCAAATGACAATTGTTCAAATCTAATTGATAATCAAGCTTCTATTATCTGTTAGTTGTTTTTTTCTTTCACTTCGCTAATCTTCAATTTTAATCACCGAAGCCCTACCTCGTTAAAGCCATTTATCTTAAATTTAGGCGAAGGTGATCGTTAATCCCCGATAAGTCGGGACAGGCGCTGTTCTATTATTCAATCCTTTCTCCCTCCTCCTTTCACCTCAACCGGGCTATGAACATACTCTCCCCTTCCCTGCTGTTCTCCGAGCTGCCCTTTATAGTTCCAGCCCCAGGCGAGAACGCGTCCATCGCCAAGTTTTACCAGGCAATGAGCCATTCCGCACGCGATTGCGACCGCGTCGTCTATTTCATTCACGAACTTAGGGGTATCGCAGCTTTTCCCGGTGCCGTCACCGGGGTAAATCCCCCAGGCTTTAACGAGCCCGGATTCCAGCAACGCGAGGCTGCTTCCCCCCGCGGCTATCTGCACGACACCCCGCAAATTCTTCACCTTGACCGGGACGGGGCTGTCTTTACGGGAGCCGTTCCCGAGATTGCCATGTCCACCGTATCCCCACGCCATTACGGTGCCATCCTTCAGTAGCGCGAGGCTGTGCGTGATCCCCGCGGCGACCTGCGTCACGTTCTCGAGTCCGGGTATATACTGCGGGGACGTTTGATTGGTGCCATCACCGGAGCTCCCCAGACCGAGTGTGCCGTAGAAATTCCTCCCCCATGACATCACGCGACCGTCCTCCATGAGCAGTAGTGTGAACGAATCGCCCCCCACAGAAACCTGCTTGACCTTGCCGATGCCGGAGAGAAGCGCGGGGTCAATATTCCGGGTCATCGTACCGTCACCGGGGTAGCTCGAGCCCCACGAATAAACCCTGCCAAGGCTGTCCACCGCGGCGTTCCGGTAGCCCCCGGCGTCGAGGTTCACGATGCCGCTGAGCGCAGGAACCTTCTCTGGCAGTGTAACGCTTTCGCACTTGTAGCCGAGTCCAAGCTGCCCGTAGATATTGTGTCCCCATGCCATTACCTCGCCGGAATTCAGGAGTGCGAGGTTGTGGAAATCCCCGGATGCCACTTCATACACTCCGGTCAAGTAGTTTACTGTGACGGGCTGATACTGGCAATTTACTATCTCCTGGTTCCCCATCTGCCCGAAGAGGTTGTATCCCCATGCGCGGACCGTGTCCGGGGTGAGTGCCGCGATGCTGTGGTGGTTGCCCCCTGCGAGAATGTACTTCCCGAGTACTGCTTTTTGCTCCGGTTCTTTGGCGCAGCAGCAAATGAGCAAAGCTATCACAACCACAAAGAATATTATTTTAGCAAATTTCATTTCACTGTTTATGAGGTTTTAATCTAAAATAGCGTACAAACTTATGCTGTCAAACACAATTATTGGATTTAATCCGTGCTTTATGAATAAGCCAATAAGGTCAAAAATATTTGAATGACCAGTTTTCTACTAAGGTAAACGGAAAAAAGTAAAATAAGGTTTAAAAACAGGGCATTATTATTTTTCAAAAAAAGCAAAATTTTTTCAAAGCTTTAAACCTTATTTTTTCTTAAAAGCTTTGCGGAGCAAAGGTTCAACCTTAGTAGCCCGGCGCATCCCCCAAATCAAAAAGATTATTGCCTTATTCTTCGAAAAGCATTCAAGAACAAACCCAAAACCAATAACCATCCAACTCTCAAACCCGTAACCATCAAAAACTCCCTCACCCGTCATTGCGAGGATTTAAAGGCTCTTATTTTTCGCCTTTTAATCCGTAAGTGAAACGTTTCAGTATGATTAGAAATTTTACTCTGAAACTTTCACTAGTAATCTCATGCGCAATTAATCCAACAATAACTCCCAGTAACTTCTTGTGTCATCTCACAATAGCATTGGTGAGATTGCGCCAACCTGCTGTTGACGGGCTCGGCATGAAATACAAAACGAACTTCCTGTTCGTTAAGCCTCTGCAATGACGAGGGGTGTTAGAATCCAACACCAACTCCCAGGAACTTCGTGTGTTATCACAAAAAGAACGCCACCCTATAGAAATAGTGTACACATTTCATAGGGCAG
>JAFGQG010000073.1 GCA_016935765.1 bacterium | reverse complement strand
GGAAAAGCGCCAAGTATCGGAATCTCATTGCCTATGTATTCAAAAACCTTTGTTGGTGTAGCATAAGCAAATTTTTCTGATGACAAGCATGAAAAACCTATATCAATTTCAAATAACCGGTTCATAAGTTGATCGTGAGCAATGTATTCGTTAAACATTACATTACCTTCAATGTTTTTACTAATTTCTTTACGATAATAATAGTTTTTTGGTCCATAAAATTCAATATTAATATTCTCAGCTATATTAGAGGATTTATCCAAAATCTCTTTGTATGCTTTAATAAGGATGTCTGGTCGCTGTAATTTAGTTAATGTCCCTGCATATATTATTTTTAATGACTTATTCGTATCATTCCGTAACTTGTGTTCGCTAGACTTGTTATAACCATTGTAAATTGTAAAAATATTATTACCGTCAAGTCTGAACTGTTTTTCTAAATGTTTCCCTATGCTGTCTGTTGCTACCGTAATCTTATGAGCATTAAGAATTATTTTTTTTTCAATTTTCTTGAATCTGCTTCTTTGAAAAGGATCAAAAGTGTAATTGATGTCTCTAAAATCAATAATTAGAGGGAATTTGAATTTTTCTTTAATCATATTTGCGATTAATAGATTTGAAAAAGGGGGACAAGTGGCATAAATTATACCATCTTGATTGATGATATGGTCGATTTTGTTTTCAACCGATTTGTACCAGTTGTAGAAAGGACAAGGAATAATACCCCCCAAGTAAAGTGCTTCACCTAATCCCCACCAATTAAATGTATTGATTTGGTGTATCTTCAGCTTGGATTTCAGTTCATCGTAGAGATTATAATCATAATTGAATGAAACCCTAAAACCATGTGGATTCTCAATTGTAATTGCCTCTATATCCCATCCCATTTTAGCAAGTCCACGTGCGAAGTTCGAAAGTACAATTGAACCTCCGCGTCCCATAGGTGGAAAGTAAAAACTGACGAAGTATATCTTTTTGTTGTGCATGTTCAATCCTTTTATGAGTAAAATAATTACTCAAAATACAAAATATAAATACGACTATTTTTGTCAAGTGAAAAACAGGAATTCTAATCATCTAACCATCCCCTATAAGATAAGTTACGCTATCGAACGGGGCAGGCATCCATCCCTTTTATAGTATTTTTATTTGACTATTCCGTTACTCACAATATATTGTTCTTAAAAAACAAAGGGGAGTTGTACCTTGATGGAGAATCGCCTAAGAACGTGGTGGCTAATTTTGCTTGTAGTGTTTGGTGCTGTTGCATTTGCCTTTGCGCAAGAGGAAGATACGCTCGAAACTCCAAGTTTGTTGATACCGAAACCAGCGCTTTTCAGGGGCACTATGAGCAGCCACCTTCCTTTGATAGTGGTGCCATTGGACTCAGCAGGTGGGCGTTTTACATGGTTCCCGATACCAGAAATAGGAGTGGTATTGACACCCTCGTTCAAAACCAGGAATTACCAGTTCGAATTCCCGGTCACGGTGAAAGCGCTATTTCCCTTCCTCGATTATTATGGGACGCTAAGCGATCTTTCAGTAGAATCCATCTGGAGAGTATCAAACGATCTGAGCTTCGGTGGTGAGTACAGGCTGATCAGGGGCAGATTTCAGCCGCTTGATGGCAAGTTCATAACCCACGTTGCCTCCCTGGATATCGGGATTCCTATACAGGATTTCTACCTTTCCGGTCTGAAATTCGAATGGGCAGTATCTACTTCGATCGAGTTTTCCTCGGGCTTTAGAGAACAGGATAAAATAAACAAGGAATACAAAGGCTCGGTCATCATCATAACCCCTTATTGGCGTTTCAGAACCAGGTATGGGAATATATATATCAGCTTTAGAAGTGTTCTGTCAAGTAAAATCAACAGGGTTATACTGGCTTCAGATGAAGTCGAGCCTACGAAATCTGAAAGTATCTACTCACTTGAAATTTCATTTATCTACCCGTAAAATCATAGATTAGGAGCAGATTTATATGCCGAAACATCCCGTCGAAAAGGGTAGAATAGGAGAGGGGGTTGCCAGGTCTTTCCTTGAGAGAAAAGGATATGAAATAATCGCATACAATTACCGTAAAAGGGGTGGAGAGATCGATATCGTTTCAAGGTATGAGAATACGATTATTTTTGTAGAAGTGAAGACTGATTACTCGTCTCTAGACGAAAATCCTGCTGAATGGCTGGATGAGGCTCAACAGAAAAGGATAATGGATACCGCCGAGAAATATCTGGTAGAGAACAAGGTTGAATTCGAAAGGATCAGATTTGATGTAATTATTCTAATCAAACAGGGGGGTTTATTTGAAATAAAACACTACGAAGATGCTTTTTCACCAGGATTGGTTGAAGACGAAGACCTTTACTGACCGGTTTTCTCTTCAGTTTCTTCCTGGATTTCTTTATCTTGCTTTGCTCTAATCGCTTCAAGCTGGTCCATGATCTGCTTCCATATATTCTCCCATTTCTCGGGAGTGCGGTTCATCTCTGTTTCAAAAGCGTTGAATTCTATTTTCGTGTATCCGCTTTCCTTGAATATACTGTCTTGCGCCTGTTTCAACTGGAGACTGTCTGCCAGGTGTTCCTCAGCAGCCAGAGAAAGTTTGACGTATAAATTAACGAATTCATCGACGGTCATTTTGTTGCCTACAGGGGCTGATTCAGGTGGATTTTGCTTGCTCGATGATGAACATGATAGTATATTCACAAGTAGAAAAATTATGGTTAATATCCAGATTTTCTTTAACATACTTTACTCCCAAATGTTATTTTTGGAGTCAAAAATTAGGAGTTTTTAATGGATTGTCAAGATTATTTTTTGGTTTTCGAACTTGTTTGTTCAGGTAATTGTTGTGACATCCAAATTCAAATTTAATGGTAGATGGAATTTTTAGGAGAATGATAAGAAAATACATAAATCCGGAGAATAGAAGAAATTAAAAGCGAACGTGAAGCAATGAGAAAATCAAGAGTTGTAAATATCGGGAATGTGATACTTGGAGGGGGCGCTCCCCTGAGAATCCAGTCGATGACCAACACTAAAACTACTGATGTCCGGGCAACGGTAGATCAAATATTGCAGCTGGAGGAAGCGGGTTGCGAAATCGTCAGGGTTGCGGTTCCTGATGAAGCATCTGCGTCAGCGATAAGTGATATAAAGAAGGCTATTCACATACCTTTGGTCGCGGATATTCACTTCGATTACAGATTAGCTCTTCAGTGCCTCGAGGCGGGGGTAGATAAATTACGAATAAACCCTGGCAACATTGGGGCTGCCTGGAAGGTAAAGGAGGTTGCTCTCAGCGCGAAGGACAAGGGAATTCCCATAAGGATCGGGGTAAACTCGGGGTCGCTTCCCAGGAAGATAATAAAGGATCATGAGCATCCAACCGCGGCGATGATGTTAGCAGCTGCGGAGAAGGAGGTCGAAATACTGGATAGCCTGAATTTTAGCGATATCGTTGTATCATTAAAGTCCTCTGAAGTTAATCTCACGATTGATGCAAATCGAAAGTTCGCTTCCGAATACGATTATCCGATACATTTGGGGGTAACCGAAGCGGGATTCGGTATCCCTGCTATTGTGAAGTCGGTTTTAGGGATCGGCGTTCTGCTGGAAGAGGGCATAGGCGACACATTCAGGGTTTCGATGACGGGGGATCCTGTGGAAGAGATCAGGGTGGGCAAGGAATTGATGAAGGCTCTGGGCAAAATAGAAGAGGGGATAACAATAATATCCTGTCCGACTTGTGCCAGGGCGGAATTTCCTGTTCTTGAAGTTGCTCGCGAACTCGAACGCAGGTTCAGCAAGGTCCAAAAACCAATAACTGTTGCAGTGATGGGTTGTGTCGTAAACGGACCGGGAGAAGCAAGAGGAGCGGATATCGGTGTTACTGGAAGTAATCAGCAGGCGGTTATTTTCAGGAGGGGGATTATCGTTGAGAAAACCTCGATTAATGACATAATAGACCGGCTCGGGCAGCTTGTGGAAGCTTATATTGAAAATGAATAGTATATATATTTAATTTAATTGTTGACAATTTAATTTTTCATTTTTATCTTTATAGTTTAAATAGTTTTTTATTTATGCTAAAGGAGAAGAAATGAGAACTTTGACACCAAATAACGAACAGATAGACAAGAAATGGTATTTAGTTGATGCCAGAAACCAAGTTTTAGGAAGGCTTTCTTCTAAGATAGCTACCATAATCAGGGGGAAGAACAAACCCTATTATACTCCCCACCTGGATACCGGGGATAACGTGATAGTTATCAATGCGAAGCATGTAAAAGTTACAGGAAGGAAGGCTTCTCAAAAGACTTACCAGCGTTATTCTGGTTACCATTCTGGGTTAAAATCCCATAATCTTGCATACATAAGAGAACAAAATCCGGAGTATATTATCTGGCATAGTGTATGGGGAATGTTACCCCATAACAAATTAGGAAGAAAGCTTATAAAGAAACTATTTGTTTATTCAGGGAATGAACATCCCCACCAGGCTCAGGAACCAGAAGTTCTTGAGTTATAAGAGGTCAAATGGAAGTATAAAAAAAAGGGTGTTTGATAATTTTCTGAATATTAATGAAATTTTAGGAGGTTAGTTTGGAAGAAGGAAAAATATATGCCACTGGCAAGAGAAAATCGTCGGTAGCTAGAGTATGGATAATTCCTGAAGGAAAAGGCAACGTGACGGTTAACGGAAAGAAACCTATCGATTATTTTTGTAGGGAGGAGCTCGTAACAGAAGCTCTGAAAGCCTTAACCGTATTGAACGTTAATTCGGCTTATGATGTGCAGGCACAGGTTACGGGTGGTGGAATACGAGGGCAGTCAGACGCTATAAAGTTAGGAATTGCAAGGGCTTTAGTAACACACAATGAAGAATTTCATCAGGAACTTAAGAAATTGGGTTTATTAAAGCGTGATGACAGGCGAGTTGAGAGGAAGAAGTACGGCAGACCAAAAGCTCGCAAGAGATTCCAGTTTTCGAAGAGATAAGAATAAACAAAAAGTTATACTTATAATAATATGGAGTTAAATATGCAGAAACTTAGTATAGAAGAGTTGCTTGAAGTTGGGGCGCATTTTGGTCATCAGACTAAAAGATGGCACCCAAAAATGGAACCCTATATATTTACGACAAGGAAGAAAATCTATATCATTGATCTTAATAAAACAATTGAAGCGCTTGATAAAGCCTGGGATGTTCTTAAAACCACGGCTTCGAGAGGGAAGAAGGTTCTCTTTGTTTGTACCAAAAAACAGGGTTCACCTATTATTGAAGAAGAGGCTAAAAGGTGTGGAATGTATTATGTCTCAGAGAGATGGCTGGGTGGAATGTTAACCAACTTCCAAACCATCAGATCGAGTGTGCGCAGAATGAGCAGACTTGAAAAAATGCAGTCAGACGGCACTTATGACCTGCTGACGAAGAAGGAGATACTGACGATTGAAAAGCAGTATAACAAGCTGCAGAAAGTATTCGCTGGTATCAGGGATATGGTGGAATTGCCTGATTTACTTTTTATCGTTGATATTCAACAGGAGAAGATCGCGTTGAATGAAGCCTATAAGCTTGGCATTCCTACTATTGCTATAGTTGATACGGATTGTAATCCGGAAAAGGTGACCTATGCCGTCCCTGCGAACGATGACGCGATGCGGTCGATCAAACTGATCACGAAATTCATTGCCGATGCGGTCCTGGATGGTGTTTCAGGGGGACAGATAATGGCTGAGACTTTCAAGAAGGGCGAGAAGAAGGTTGAGGAAACTCCCGAGGATACTCCCGACGAGGAAGAGGTCGATGAAAAGCATCACGAGGATTCCGATGATGATTTTGATGACGACGTTGATGAATCAATGATTCACTAATAATTAAGGCTAATATTTTTTTAATTGGGGAACGTTTTGTTCAACCCATAAATGGAAAAACTTAAGTAAAGGATGAGAAAATGGGAATAGATGCAAACGATGTAAAGAAACTGCGAGTTAAAACCGGCGTTGGTATGATGGATTGTAAACGAGCTCTTGAAGAAGCTAATGGTGATATGGATAAAGCTGTCGAGATCCTGAGAAAATCCGGTCTTGCGAAAGCTGCAAAAAAATCGGATAGAGAAGCTAATCAAGGTTTGATTATGTCTTATATACATCCAGGCAACCAGATTGGTGTGCTTATTGAAGTAAACACGGAGACTGATTTTGTAGCCAAGACTGAGGAAGTAAAGAATTTCACTAAAAATATGGCAATGCAGGTTGCTGCTGCAGCGCCTATTTGTATTCAGCCGGATGATATTTCGGAAGAAGACCTGGAAAAAGAAAAGGTTATCTTTGCCAGTATTGCCGAAAAAGAGGGTAAACCGGAAAAGATAATCCCCAAGATCGTCGAAGGTAAGGTCCAGAAGTACTACGAAGAAGTATGTTTGCTGGAGCAATCATACATAAAAGAGAATTCGCGAAAAGTCAAAGATATCCTGAATGATCTGGTAGCAAAACTGGGAGAGAATATTATAGTCAACCGTTTTGTAAGGTTCAAAGTGGGTGAATAAACAGTTTGGCAAACGCAAAATACAACAGGGTTCTCCTTAAGCTAAGCGGTGAAATTCTCCAGGGAGGTAATAATTACGGAATTAACCCGGAAAAAATCCTCAGGATCGCTAATGAAATCAAGCAGGTAAACGAACTCGGAGTACAACTGGGATTAGTAGTAGGAGGCGGTAACATCTTTCGGGGTTTACAGGGCACCAAACTTGGCTTCAACCGGGTGTCAGGGGATTATATGGGAATGCTGGCGACAGTGATTAACGCGCTTGCGCTCCAGGAAGTTCTCGAACACATCGGTGTACATACGAGAGTCCTCAGCTCTATAAGAATGGAGGAACTGGCTGAACCTTATATTCGCAGAAGGGCTATCAGGCATCTTGAGAAGGGCAGAGTAATAATACTTGCAGGAGGTACCGGAAGTCCTTATTTCACAACGGATACCGCCGCCTCGCTCAGGGCAATAGAAATAGGCGCGGAGATAATACTTAAAGGCACCAAAGTCGATGGCGTTTATTCAGCAGACCCGGTTATCGACAAAAACGCGTTACTTTATAAAGATCTCAGCTATATGAAAGCTATCCAGGAAAACCTGAAAGTTATGGATGCTACATCTATTACTCTTTGCATGGATAATAATATACCAATTATAGTGTTTAATATAAATGTTGAAGGGAACCTGTTAGGAATTATACAGGGAAAGAAAATAGGTTCACTTGTGAAAGGAGTGTGAATATGGTAGAAGAAGTTATGAAAGAAGCAAAATCCAAGATGGATAAATCAATAGAAGCTGCATCACATCAATTGGCACACATCCGTACAGGAAAAGCAACTCCTGCACTATTCGAGAACATAAAAGTTGATTATTACGGAAGCGCGGTACCAATAAAGCAAATAGCCAGTATTTCCATTCCGGAAGCACGGATGATCATAATTCAACCATGGGATAAAAATTCCCTTGAGTCGATCGAAAAAGCAATATTACAGTCAGACCTGGGTTTGAACCCAATGAACGATGGCAACATACTGAGAATCTCCATACCTCCGCTAACCGAAGAGAGAAGAAAAGACCTCGTCAAAGTTATTAAGGGTATAACGGAAGAAAGTAAAGTAGCAATCAGGAGTATTAGAAGAGATGCAATGAATATGCTGAAGAATTTCCAGAAAGACGGAGATCTGCCAGAGGATATGAGCAAGAAAGGCCAGGATGACGTTCAGAAATTAACCGATGAATACATTGAAAAGATCGATAATATTTTTAAAGCAAAAGAAGACGAGATACTTACCATATAAATATTTGACCAATCCTAAAAACTTTGATATTTTGGAAAAGGTTTTATGAAGAAATTTTACTTGACAACACCATTATATTATGTTAATGATAAACCCCACCTGGGACATGCCTACACTACTATTCTGGCTGATGTCCTCAGCAGGTTTCATAAGATGGCTGGTTACGAGGTCTTCTTTCTGACTGGAACGGACGAGCATGGTCAGAAGATAGCTGACGCCGCCGAAAAAAAAGGCAGGACGCCAGAGGAACATTGCGATGAAACCGTCGAAATTTTTAAAGCGCTATGGAAAAAGCTGGAAATTGAATATGATGATTTCATAAGAACAACCGAGAAACGGCATACGGACGTGGTCTCTAAATGCTTGCAGAAATTGTACGACAAAGGGGATATCTATAAAAGTTCTTATTCAGGATGGTACTGCATTCCCGATGAAAGATTCTGGACTGAAAAGGACCTCGTAGATGGTAAATGTCCCGATTGCGGTAGAGAAGTAGTGCATCTCGAAGAAGAAAATTACTTCTTCCGTATGAGCAAATACCAGGATTGGTTGATTAACCATGTTAAGGACAATCCGGATTTTATTCAACCGGACACCAGAAGGAACGAAATTCTGGGATTCCTTAGCAAACCGTTAAATGACCTTTGCATATCGCGTCCCCAAAAAAGGCTGTCGTGGGGAGTTCCCCTGCCCTTTGACCCGGAATATGTCTGCTACGTCTGGTTCGATGCGTTGTTGAATTATATTACTGCTCCTGGATACCTCGTAAAGGAGAACGAATTCAATAAATGGTGGCCAGCAGATTATCACCTTATCGGGAAGGATATCGTTACTACACATGGTGTTTTCTGGCCAATCATGCTGAAAGCCCTTGAAGTTCAACCCCCAAAGACAATTTTCGCTCACGGCTGGTGGCTTATAGAAGAAACTAAAATGAGTAAATCACTTGGTAACGTCGTATCTCCGGAATACCTGGTTACAAAGTTCGGAGTTGACCAGTTCAGGTATTTTGCCATGAGAGAAATGGCACTGGGACAGGACGCGTCATTTTCGCCCGAAAGTATTACCGACCGTATCAATATGGACCTGGCAAATGATTTTGGCAACCTCGCGAGCAGGATCATTACTATGATAAAGCGATACAGAAATAGTGTGGTACCGGAATCAGGAGCTTTGAACAAGGAAGATGAGGAACTTAAGAGAAATGCTAATGAGCTACCTGATCGTGTCTTTGAGCTGGTTTCACAAATGAAGATACATCTCGCGTTGGATAGTATAATTGCATCAGTAAGACAAACTAACAAGTACATAGAGAACAATACTCCATGGGACCTCGCGAAGAAAGGTGATGACGAAAGACTGAACACCGTATTATATGTATCTGCTGAGATGCTCCGCAGGATAGGACTATTGTTATTTCCCGTAATGCCCAATAAAATAAAGCAGTTGAGAGAATTTTTAAAAACGGATGAACCGATAAACTTTGAATCTTGCAGAGAGTGGGGATTATTAAAGCCCGGGAATAAAGTATCCCTTGAAGAGAGTTTATTCCCGAGAGTAATGATGGAATCCCCTCAAAAAACCGAAACCGAAATTATGGAGAAACAAAAAGAGATACACGATTACGTAACATTCGAAGAGTTCAAGAAACTGGATATTAGAATTGCTGAGGTGCTGAAAGCGGAACGAATGGAAGATACAAAAAACCTTATCAAACTCGAGATCGATCTCGGTGGTGAGACCAGGACGCTTGTTGCTGGTTTAGCAAAGTATTACCAGGCGGATGAGATGGTCGGCAAAAGGATAGTGGTGCTTGCGAATCTGAAACCAGCGCGTCTGCATGGAACCCTGTCAGAAGGTATGCTTCTCGCCGCTGAAAGTAAAGAAGATGTGCGTCTGCTTGTCGTTGATGGTGATCTTCCACCCGGCTCACAAGTCCATTAACTTTGAATTGTTTCCACTTCTAATACTACCATAAACCCCCTAAATACTTCGAATCTTCGGATTCTCATGAATAGAACGCATATTGATTCTATGCTTTTTTGATTGAGAATAAAGGAGTTTTACCTCCCGTGAACTACGTTCAAAGAACGGTGTCATTATTATTTATTCATTAAAAAAGAGCAAGTAGAACAACAGAATATTTGTTTCAAATTCAAGCTAACTTGATGTTGGATATAGTGATACATTAGTTGCTGCATTTTTATAATGTTTTTTTAAGTTAATTCGGTACTCCCCCGATCAGAAAATCATATTTTTTCAATACAATATATGTATAAAAAATAAAAAAAAATGGAATATATAGTATTAATATCTTATAATATTAATATGAAGACGTTTTTTTATCACATAAATCTTGACAAAATCCTTATTTTTGCTTATAATAGGGTATGTTAAAAGGATCATTTATAACGATTCATTAGATGTTTTGTTTAACTTGTTGAGAGTAAAAGAGTTACAAAAATAGAAAAAGGAGGTCTGTATGGAGAGATGTCTATTTTTATTATTAATCTCCATAATTTTATTTCCATTATTAGCTTTTTCACAAGAGGAGGAAACTCCTAAACTTGTTGGAACCATGCAGGTTTATAAGTTAGAGTGGAATGACGAGGGTGTATCTATGATCCCCTACAATGATTCTACCAAAGTTACTCCAGGTGATACTCTTTATTATGAACTCAGATATGAAAATGTAGGAACGGGTGATGCAATTGACAACGAGATAGTAACCCCTATTTCGGAAGGTTGTGTATTTGTGCCTAATTCAGTCACGGGTGAAAACTTAGAATTATTGGTAAGTTTGAATCATGGCGAAGTTTTTTCGAAACCCCCAGTGGAATTGAAAACCAAGACAGAGGATGGGGAGGAGGTGATAGAAATAGCAACACCTGAGATGTACACGCATTTAAAATTCAAGGTAAACAAAGTATTAAAACCCGGCGATTCTACAAAAGTGGGTTTTAAGGAAATAATAATTCAAAAATAAAAACCACAAACAAGGAGGAGCCATGAGGAAGAGTCTCATCATTCTACTAGTGGGTTTGTGTCTTGTTGGGCTTGTTGGGAAGTTGTGGGCAGCTGGAACTCCCGCGGGTACAGTGATCTACAACTGGGCGTTGATGAACTACACCGACAGAAACGGGATAAATTCCTACACCGCCTACTCAGACACGGTAAAAATTGTCATTCAATTTGCCGCAGGTGTAATTATTAATCCCGATACCCTCTACCAGGATGGTTATCCAGAAACAAAAGTCTTCTATTCTCATTATGTGAAGAATATTGGTAATGGCGCTGACCAATTCAACCTGAATGCCGTCAGTGCCCATGGATGGGCGACCGAGATCTATAGAGATGCAAACGGTAACGGTATCGTTGATAACGCGGATACTCTTGGCGGGTCATACACTACGACGGATACTGTGGCTGCTGATGATTCAGTATGGATCTTCGCGATGGTCTATATCCCCGGTGATGCCATCTGGGGCGATGTAGATGAGATGGTTGTTACAGCTACATCAGCAACAGATGGCGGAATCAGCGATTCCGCATTTGACTTCACTACGGTAGTCGGACCGAACCTCGATCTGGTGAAATCCGCTGATCCTTCATCTCCAGCCGAAGTTGTACCCTACGATACGATCGTATATACCATCACGATGACCAATAGCGACAGTTCCATTTCCAGGAATGCGACACAGATCAAGCTGGTTGATGCCAGACCTTTGAGCGTTACCTATATTGATACAACAGTATTTCCTGCTAACTGGAAGGTCGAGTACTTCGTGGGCGCCTCATGGGTAAGCGTGTTCAACGCTGACGCCGATTCAATCAGGTTCAGCTTCATTTCACCCTCTATTGACAGCCTGGCTCCCGGAGCCTCCGAAGCTTTCCAGTTCCTGGTTATCGTCAATGATTGTGTTACTGATACGCTGATCGTGGATACCGCGTTCGTCTATTACGAGGACGGAGTGGGACCCCATCTGTACGCTGATACGTCCAATGAGGTCACAACAGGCTTGGTGCAAAGCGGTGTAGCTTTAGCTCCCGATTCTGCCTCCAGTAATGGAACCGCTGGCGATACTCTCGATTTCAACTTCACAGTTACAAATACCGGGGAGCAAGCTGATAGTTTCGCCCTATCCTTTGCAGCTTTCCCTGATAGCTGGACCGGCTACGAAATCTACCTGGATGACGACTGTAACGATGTACTTGATCCAGCAGAAGAAACTGCAGGTACTATAACACAAACTCCGCTTATTGCCGCAACTGAGTTTGTTTGCTTGATAGTGAGAATAGTGGTGCCCGATACAGCCAGTGAAAGCGATTCCACGAGATTGGTTGCTATCTCGTTTACTGATAGTTGCGCTACGGATACATCTTTCATCAAAGTGAACATAGTTCAGCCGCTTATCGTTCTCAATATGCACGTTAACGCGATTGGCACTGATTCGATAGGAGCTGTTCCCGGTGACACTGCTACATACATTATTGAATTCAATAACATTGGAGACGCGGAAGCAGACAGCATAACGCTGGTGGATTCACTCGATACGAATACTGTGATAGTCGTAACCAGCATAGATATGCCCGTGGTACCTGCCGGTTTAACCTGGCCTGCCGATTTCACAGTAGACTGGTGGGATGGCGGTGCCTGGCAAGCCTGGCCTCCAGGAGTTCCTGAAGACGTGATGGCTATTAGAATTCGAGAAACTAATCCCGCCGCAAGACTTGGTATAGGAACAGGCGGAAGATTCGAGTTCAAGATAGTGATCAAGTAACCATTAACCGAAAGCGGAGTTAGTTTAGGATACAAACTGAAACTAAAAACTGATTTCATTTTGTGGATCAAACTCCAAACTGGTGAAAGCAATTTGTTTCGCTTAATATGGTGATGAGCCGCCTGAAGTAATGGTTTATTAAGAACCTGGATGCCACAGCTTCATCTATGCTAAGTTCAATGTGCCTAAAGTAACTCCCGGGAGTTAAGAAACTCCAGAGGAGCAGGATGCAAAACGGGAAACCAAAATCCCTGTTGGTTTGTACCGTAATTTTTATTATTCTTCTATCCCTTAATGGGATAGTCAAGGGAGCTACACCCCCTGGGACCGTGATTATGAACAGGGCAATATTCTCCTACCAGAATACCGAAGCGCGTATTTTCGATACTCTGTATGCCGAAGTAATGATTACTATCGAAAGCTTATTCCAGGCTGAAATTGAGATCAGAGCCGCACTCGATACTATTTGCCCTGGTGAAGGTGATACTCTGTTGTACGTATCACCTGCCGAAACCGTGCACTATTTTATCCTGTTTCAGAATACTGGTAATGATACATTGTTTGACATAATTGTTGGGGATACTCTATCTCAATATTCAACATTTATTTCAGCTGCCCCCCCTCCAGATGACAGTAGTTTGGTTCTGGTCTGGAATATTGATACTCTCCTTCCCGGATTCGCTGATACTTTCATGGTGTCAGCCGTTCTGGATGGGGGACTACTGGCTGGAACACAGATTATTAATATCGCGTCATTCGACTCCCCTCAGCTCGATAGCGCCATAGCCGATACTTCAATACTCCTGATAAGGGAAGTGCACAGAATGCTGTTCAATAAAGAATTCCTGTTCCCCGAGGTGTTTGGTGGTTCAAGAACCGCCTTTCAATTGGTTGTTCAGAACACCGGAAACCTCGATGAGACCGAATTGATTATCGTGGATACTCTTCCGGATTGGGTGGATCTCAGATACGCTGCCTCAGGTTATTACGCCAGACTCGACGATTCCCTGTCAAATGATACCGTGTTAGTCTGGCAAGCGCAATATCTGCCGATAATGGGAATAGATACACTAATGGTCACTGTTGAAATCGATTCAGCATACTGCAATCTTTACTTTCACAACGAAGCGTACTTATGGAGTGAACAGCTCGATACTCACAGGGCTTCTGATTCTCTTTATGTGAAATGTGTTCCGAGAATAAGTTTTGAGAAGATCGCAGACAAGGAAATAGTATATTTAGAAGATACCCTCTACTACGATATCGTTATCGAGAATGTCGGCGATTCGGTTGAAACGGGTTTTAGCATTGTGGATTCTCTTCCCATACTTTTCGAATTTCTCGATGGCAGCGGAGTCTATGATATTCTGACGGGAGCGTTATCGTGGGAGATCGATACTCTGTTACCGGGTGTACCGGAAACGCTGAGTTTCTCGGGTTATTTTCCCGATTCCATGCCCCCGGGCTCTTATGATATCTATAACTGGGCTTATCTCTATTGGGAATTCGAAGAGGATTCAAGTTTGTTTATTAAGTCCGTTGCCGAAACTGTTCAATTCGTTTCCCCGTTCCTGAAGGTTACAAAGAAGGCGATGAAGGAGAAGGCGGAGGTTGGAGACATTGTAACTTATGTACTGAAGGTTGAGAATGCGAGTTCCGGTGACATGCTTCAGGGGCTGCGTCTCTATGACAAGCTGCCCCTGGGCTTCAAACACCTTTCGGGAACGACATTCCTGAATGGGGATGAATATGAGAATCCCGAAAAAGAGGGGCGAAGTATTTACTGGGACCTCGGTGTTGTATGCCCCGGTCAGATCGCGGTAATGACTTATCAGACTGTCGCGGGATGGGGCGCTGAAGATGGAGATGGCTGGAATGAAGCATACGCGCAAGGTTACATAAACGGTAAATCGACTATTAGAAGCCCGACAGTGAGAGCCCATGTGAAAATTGTCAAAGGCTTGTTCTCCGGAGGAGAAATGATCATCGGGAAAGTCTGGATCGATAACAATATGAACGGTTACCAGGATTTCTTTGAGGAGGGAGTACCGGAAATCACTATTTTCACGGAAGATGGCATGAGAGTTGTTACTGATCAGGATGGTAAGTACTCAATACCTGAGATCAAACCCGGAACTCATGTTCTACGGTTAGATAATGAGAGTCTTCCGGACGAGCTTTCGCCTACAGTAATTACTACGCAGCAAGCCTTGAATCCATATTCGAGCTTTGTTGATGTTCCCAAGTATGGAATGGCAAGAGCGAATTTTGCTTTATCATATACCAAGCATTTTGTCAAGAAAGAAGCATGGGTGTCACCCAGACTGTTCTGCGTGAAAGATGTGGATCCGAAATCGTTCACCCTGGAAGCTGAAAGTATTGAAGGCTCCGAAACGCTTACCACAATATATTTCTTAAGCGGGTCTGTTGGTCTTACCGAAACCGCGCGGAGAAAACTCTTGGATCTTATACCAACACTTGAAAAAATAGCAGGGGTTATGCTGATGATCGAAGGTCATACCGACAGTATACCCATGAGACCCGGGGCAAGATATAAGGATAATATGCTGCTTTCAGAAGAAAGAGCAAAGTCAGTTCTCGCGTTTATATTGCAGCATAGCAATCTCAATCCGGATGATTTTGAAGTTGTCGGATGGGGTGATACAAATCCAGCAGCGTCGAATGCAACCCCATACGGCAGGGCTCAGAACAGAAGAGTCAATATAGTAACGAGAAATATTACCAAGCAGGTTATGAAATCGGAAGAACAAAAGGCAACTGTATCAATCAGGTTCTCATATTCAGGCAAGCAAACAGTAAAATCCATAAACATCAAAGAAAAATTTATCGGTTTGGACTATATACAGAATTCAGCTCGAATACAAGGCAAAGTAATACCTAATTTAGGTAGCGAGAAGGAACCGGAATGGCAGCTTATTGGCTATAAAGGTCCATTTGATATTATAGTGAGTTTTGATGTAAAGCTTAGCGGATCCTACTATTCGAAAGCCCCGAGAGCGATTTCAAACATAGTGTTCGATTTTATTTCGGGGGAGAACATCGATTTTTCAGTTTCGAAGCCAATTATGCTGAAACATCCAACCCCCTATACCCAGGTCAAGATTGATGATTCCAGGTTCCCGCCTGCGATATTTACCGAGATTTTGAAGGATGCCGTTCCATCTGAAGGGACATCCTTCCAGATTAGTAAAGGGGATGAGATCATATACCGGATAACTCTTAACGTGACCGGGGACGAATACTATAGAGTGATCAATGTTTTTGACGAGATCACCAAACCGGTGCTTTACGTTGAAAACAGCGGTGTAATTGATGGTTCAGTGGCAATGAAGCCGGTATTTGAGCAAAACAAGCTTATCTGGGTTTTGCCCCCAAGGATGGCTCCATTCTTTACTACCATAGAATATAGAGTTATCGCAAAGACCGATTTTCAGGAGAAATCCCCGACAGGCAAAGTATGGTTAAAGATAGAAACTGATGAGTATTAGATTTATAGAGTGTAATGAATAAAGGAATTAAATACATATTACTGCTGATAGTGTTGACTTTGAGCCGGCTCTGCTGGTCTCAGGGAGTATTCATTACATCTCCAAAGGATGGCAGCTATATCTCTGGTGACAGAATGGCGGTAATTGTCAAGAGCGAACCCAGCCGACCTTTGATGCTGTTCATCAATGGTGATTTTGTTAAAACAGATTCGACGAGGGGAGACGGTACATGCGACATACTCAACCTTAATGTCCCTTACGGCGGAGTTAAGATTTATGTCGAAGCCATTAATTCCAAGGGTAATGTCGTTTCAGATAGCGCGACGGTTTTCGTGATCGGTCCAGTGAACAGGATCGAACTCCTGACAGAAAAGAATGAGTACGTCGCGGATGGAAAATCAGTGGGCGAACTTTACATCAACCTTTACGATAAATGGGGGATCCCTTCAACTTACCCGTATACCCTGAATTTGAATATCAAGGGCGGCGAGTTTGTTTCCGAGGATGAGGACTCAAATAAAACGGGTTTCCAGATGCGGGTAACTGATGGTACGGGAAAGGTCAGGTTTAAAGTTGGAGAAGAAGCAACTGATTTGATTATCAACGTCAAAGCGAACAACATCGAAGAAGAGATCAAGATACCTTTAAAGACCTATATGCGCGACCTTATACTCGTTGGGTATCTTGGCGGGGAGATTGGTTATCACGATGTTGGCGGTGGTTTGAGTGGCAGCATAGACCTTGATGACCCATATATCGATGGTATGTATGGAGACGGTCGGGGAGCTTTCTTCATGAAGGGCTCGCTGCTTGATAAGTTCCTGGTCACTGCTTCCTACGATTCGAAGGTAGGTCGCCGGCGCAGGGTTTTTAGATCGTTCGATCCCGAAAGGCTGTACCCTGTTTATGGGGATAACAGCTCGATTTTTTACGAAGCCCAGGCTGCAACACCCCTCTTCTTAAAGATAGAAAAGGATCAGTCATACGCGATGTGGGGAGATTTTAACACCGATTTCAAAGACAACGAGCTTACCTTTTATAATAGAACATATACAGGAGTCGATAGTAAGCTGGATACCCGTTACTTCGATTCCAAACTCTTTGTAGCTCCGCTGGAGAGAAAAACCTATATGGACGTGATTCAGGGGCAGGGAGTTTCGGGATACTACTACGTGACGCAAACGCCGGTCTGTGAAGGAACTGAGAAGATCCGTATAGAAGTGCATGACAGGTTCCACCCGGAAGTGATCCTTAGTACTGAAAGCAAGAGTTGGCCTGATGATTACGAGATGGATTATGAAAGTGGGGCTATTCTGTTCAGAAATCCCGTGTTAAGCCAGGATGGAGCGGAAAATCCGGTCTTTATTATCGTCACCTATGAAACACCCGCGGAAGGTCTGGAGTCCTTTGCCGGTGGGCTCCGCGGTGAATTAAACCTCAATGACATGGTGAAGTTCGGAGGCACGATTATCAGGGAAGAGGATGATCTGGAGCCATATACGCTCGGTGGGCTGGACCTGAATATCAAAGCGGATAAGTACGCTGAGTTCAATGCGGAGGCGGGATTCTCCAACCAGGATTCGAGCGGCTCCGCCTTCAGAGTCGAAACCAAGGTAACACCCTTTCACTTCTGGAGTAACAACCTGTATTGGAGAAAGATAGGCGATAATTACAACAACCCTTTCAGCAGTTCGGTGGTTCCCGGGGAGCGCAAGTTTGGCGCGAAGAGTGCTCTGAATTGGAAGAAGACCAAAGCCGTCGCGGAATTTTGGAACAAAAAATACTCGGTTGTTGATATGACCGAAAACTGTTACAGGGGAGAGGTCTCACAGGAGATAAGCTATTTCAAGGTCGGGGCTGGAATCGAGAGCAGGATCCAGGATAATGACACTACGATAAACTCAGCGCTTGCATCAGGGTTTTTAGAATTTGCACCAAGGAAATTCCTGTCGATTTCTTTGAAGAGGGAACAAAATATAGGTAAGGATGAGATCAAGCCGACTGCCACCACGCTTGGGGCGGATTTCAAACTGTCGCCGGAATATACCGTGTTCGCAAGGTTTATGGACGCTAAGAATGGAGACGAGACATATAGACTGGCGACCGCGGGTGTGAGAACTGATATCGCGGGAGTTAAAGCCCATGGTGAATATACCCTGATAGGAGGCATTGATGGGTACAAGGGACAAGCACTGATTGGTCTGAATAACCGGATCGAGATAATTCCGCACGTATTCCTGGACCTTTCCTACGAGAGAGCGCAAACGGTTAAGGGTTCGAAGGCAAACGACTTCTGGGCTTATTCGAATGCCCTCGAGATCACTCCTGATTACGGAAAGATAATTACTAAGGGTGAATTTCGAAGACACAATACAAGCGGAGACCAGCTGCTGGCAATAATCGGCGGTGGCTTGTCGATACGGCACTCGCTCTCACTACTATTCAAAGAGCAGTTCTTCCTGACCAAGGGGAAGAAAGGCAGTTATACCGACTTCCACTATGCCAGTAATAAAATGGTTCTCGGTCTGGCGATAAGACCTGTGTACCACGATTTTATCAACGTGATTACGAAAGCGGAACACAAAATGTCGCTGGATAGGACAGAGGAACCCTATGTTTATGATCATGTGGCTCTGGGCAACGTGCAGGCAGTATTAGCGCTGTTTCGCCCGGTTGAAATAACAGCGCGGTATGCTGCGAAGATTAACTGGCAGATCATTTTCGATAAACACAATAAGGCAGTAACGGACCTCATGCTGGGTAAGATAAGGATAGAAATGGGCAAAAGGGTTGACTTAGCTTTTGAAGGAAGGGTGATGAATCAATATGAAGCCCACGATAAGCGCTATGGACTCTCACCTGAGTTGGGTATTGTCTTTATACAGAATACAAGGTTTGCCGTGGGGTATAACCTGATCGGCTACCAGGACGATGATTTTTCTGACGGGGAATACTGGTCGAAGGGTTTTTATGTTTCCCTTAAACTGAAATTCAACGAAAAGGGTCTTGGGATACCAGAGGATTTTTAGGGGGAAGTCAAGGTGTAGTATATAAACCCATTTGATGTAATTACATACTGATAATTTTACTGGTTTTTTTTAATATGGTTTTGCTTAAATGAGAAGTGTAAAAAAACATCTTGTTTTTTTTCTCATCCATCCAGTCATCCAATCATCCTGTAGATACTGAGAAAAGAATTGGGCTGAATTAGCAATTGAATTGCAGATGAACCGTATATTTTAGTAAAACATGTTAATTTGATTACAAATTGCATGTTCTGAAATAAAGTATTTGACAAAAATATTTTATTGGCTATTTTATGAGTAAAATAATTACTCAATAAATAAACTCGGAAAATGCAATTGGAAATTCGATTCAGTGTATAAATTAAAAAAACCATGCCGAAAGACGTTACTGGATGATTGGATGAATGGATGACTGTAGAAAGAAAAAACAGTTATATAATTCATCATTAGGGATAATATGCTTAATACAATAATAACATCAAAAACGAGGGTAAAACTTCTCCTTAAGTTCTTTTTTAATCCCGATAATATATCCTATCTGCGGGAACTTGCGGAAGAATTTGGGGAATCCACGAACGGGATCAGGGTAGAGCTCAATAAATTGACGGAAGCACAGTTGCTGAAAGCAGAGAAAAAGGGAAGGAAAGTGGTATATAAAGCCAATAAAAGCCATACTCTGTTCAAGGATATACGCAGTATGGTCATGAAAACCATCGGTATAGACGAAGTAGTGAACAATATTCTGAAGCGAGTGGGTGAACCCGACCTGGCTTTCATTACCGGGGATTATGCGCGCGGAATAGACAGCGGGTTGATCGACCTGGTTATTATCGGTGAAGTTAATGTTGACAAACTTAAAGAGTATAAAGAAACAACTGAGAGCCTCATAAAACGGAAAATTAGAATACTGATTTTGGACAACAAAGAATATAAAAAACTAGAGAGGAAATTCTTGGAGGATGGGTTGTTGATTATCTGGAAAAAACAGGTGAAGAGGAAGAAAAAAAACTGTGGCTAATGTAAAGGATGGATGGATGACTGGATGTTTGGATGGTTGTAAAACCCGCCTTGAATCGAAGCGAGGCGCGACCAGAATAT
>JAFGQG010000072.1 GCA_016935765.1 bacterium | reverse complement strand
TTGAAGAAGGGGGTATTTCAATAAAACCCGAAGGGATGGAGATCGAGGTTTATCCGAATCCTTTTAACGCAATTTTAAATATTCAAATTGCGACTGTAAAGACGTTGCATGCAACGTCCCCACAAAAGGCATTAGCAACTGTAGGTGTTTATGATATAAATGGTAGATTGGTTTTTTCCCCCTTTAACCCGATGAATCGGGTAGTTTCCCCCCGCGAGCAGGGGCAACAACCTTTCCCCTCCCGCTATGGCGGGATGGGGGAAAGTGGCTCCGATGAATATCGGAGTCAAAAGGGGGAGTTTATCTGGAATCCCCAAAACCTACCATCTGGAATATACCTGATCAGAGTCTCAGATGGGGAAAAAGCAGAAACGAAGAAAGTCCTTTATTTAAAATAGAAAATCAAAAATCTACCCGACCATCCATCTGCGTAATCTGTGTAATCTGTGCAATCTGTGCAATCATTCTTTAGAAATATAATTAAAAAACACCTCTTCCAAATTCTTCGCGTTCGCTTTTTGGAGGATTTCCTGTAGCGTTCCCTGCACCTTTATCTTCCCCCTGTCGATTATACCTATCTTGTCGCAGAGTTCTTCCGCTTCCTTCATGATGTGCGTGCTGAATACTATGCACTTGCCTTCATCCCGCAGTTTCTTGATGAACTCCAGGAGGGTGTGCGCTACGATGACATCGAGCCCTTCAGTAGGTTCGTCGAAGACCAGTACGGGCGGATCGTGGACGATCGTTCTCGCGATATTTACCTTCTGCTTGGTCCCGGATGATAGTTTGCTGCAATGCGTATCGCGGAACTCTGTCATGTCCAGCATCCCGAAGAGTTTGTCGATTTTATTTTTGAGTTCAGCTTCTTCCATGCCGTAGAGTTTCCCGAAGTACTCCACCATTTCAAACGCTGTGAGACGCTTGTAAAGCCCTGTATTGCCGGAAAGGAACCCGAGTTGCTTACGGACCATGTCGGACTCCTCAGCAGTGTTGTAGCCGTTCACAATAGCAGTTCCGGCAGTGGGTTCAAGAACAGTTGAGATCATGCGGAGTGTGGTGGTTTTGCCTGCGCCGTTCGGACCGAGAAGCCCGTAGATCTCGCCTTCATTCACTTCGAAATCGATGCCGTCAACCGCGCGGACCACCTCCCCACTCGCGGGATAGAATATTTTTTGGAGATTTTCAACTTTTACCATGGCGTTCGAAACATATTGATTTTCTTGGTTAGTGCAATAAAAAAGAATGAAAACTATGTGAAAAATGGAATAATGGAATAGTATATCCATCCTCTACAAGGATGTTTCATTTTGGGGCGTAATTATGCTACAACTATCAAACTTCTACGAAGTTTCCCGTGTTTTTGGATTTCGTCACGGAAATTGCGTTGGGGAATATATGTTTTTTTAGGGAATAGTATCGAAATCAATTGGATCCAAGTTATTTCTAGTAATTGGTCGATAAAAGGGTCATTCCATGCTAATGTAAATGAAAACAAAGCGTTAAAATCCCACACCATCGTAGATGGTTAATAGTTGTAGAAAACAGCATAGCTAAAAATCAGAATCCTTGTAGAGGATCGATAAAGGTATGAATCCTATCATACTTCTACGAAGTTTCCTATGGGTTTATATCTGATATTTCGCCCTAATCTGTGTTGTTTTTATATTCCCAACGGCACCCAACATCCCAGGATTGTCATTCTGACACACATATTTTTTATTAAAACAATTAATTACTGTTTGCCTTGAGAAAACAATACGATTGATCCGCTAGAAATGGCGGAAGAAACTTACTCCAAACAAACTTACCCAAAGCAACTAAAGCAACGGTAAAAATAATAATACAACTGACTAAATTTTCCTTGATTATTGAATGTTAACTATGTATATTAAAAGATATGGGAATGATTATTTTAACATCAATCAGGGGGAAATACCATGAAAAAAAACTATAATCTGTTTTGGATTTTATTCATCTTAATAATTTGCCTTAAATTCCTCTACGCGATGGATTTCAATGAAACAAGCGAATTGGTCACCAACAATATCCTTAATGATGAAATCACTGGCTTAAAAGTATATTTATACCCACAACTGCTTGAACATTCTAACAGCTTGATCAGGGGATTCGGTAGATACATTCAGCCGCCTTATGAGCGCTTCTGGTTCGGTTTTATCGATGAAGACCCTCTCGCCGACTGGGGTCATCCATGTAAATACTATTTCATCGATGACGCTACAGGGCACTACCAATTACAGCAGGAGGAGTTCCCGCCAAGAGTATTCGGGAGTTTCATACCGCACGAACAACTTCCTTATGAGAGCGGATTAAAACTCACAAAGATAGCTGATGGCGCTCATGCCTCACCTCCAGCCGAACCAAACCTCGACGAAATTGAAGAGTTGCTTCGGGTAACAGTAGAAGAGCCGACTTCGAGCAATTTATACGCTGTGATCATCAGCGGCGGGGTCGATGCGCACAATAACTACTACCGATACTGGAACACGACTTCTTTTGTTTATACAACTTTACTCAAAAAGTACGGATACAAGGAATCGCAGGTGTTCGTACTGATGTCCGACGGGAACAGCAATGGTAACGACCGTAACAATGCCTGTAATTACGATGAGACTACCGACTACGAGGATTCCGACCGGGACCTCGACCAGGACGGTGACGAGGACGTTGGTTTTTCCGCTACCCATACTCACGTTGAAGAAGTCTTCGACAGCCTGGCGGATATTTTAACCCCCAACGATCAGCTATTGGTGTTCACAACCGATCACGGCGGTGGTGGAGGAACCAACGACAGCTCCGTGTACTTGTGCCTCTGGAACGATGGTGAAATGACCGACGGCGAGCTCGCCTCCTGGATCGATGCTATAAACTGTAAACGTGTAATTGTATGTATGTGCCAGTGTTACAGCGGCGGCTTCATAGACAATCTCCGCGGGATCGGCTCCCCCGATGTAGTCATCGCGACCGGGTGCGGGTACTGGCAATCCCATCGTTCTTATTGCTCCTACGCCACATTCGGCTACTACTGGACGGAGGCGCTCAGGGAGAAGAGACCCTCCTGGGTCGGTGGCGTGCTATATCCATACAATGAAGGTAGAGATGTCGATTCTGACGCTGATGATAACGGCTGGATATCCGCGAGGGAAGCGTTCGATTTCGCTGAACCTTTATCGCAGTTCTGGGAGGAAGGCGTTCTCCAGAACGATTGCCAGTATTACTCCTCCCCCTCTATTATGGGCGATTCAGTAGCTTTGACCAACGTGTTCTATGTTCCGGGAGCTTATACAACCATCCAGGGAGCAGCAACCGCCGCACTCGGTGGAGGGCACATATTCGTGAGTCCCGGAACCTACCACGAGAACGTTACCCTCAACGATTGGACGAACCTTTCCGGTGAAGGATGGCTCACAACCATTATCGATGCTTCCAGCAGCGGCGATGTTCTGACCTGCGGATATAAAAACAACATCAAGAACCTTACGATACAGAACAGCGGCGGCGCGAATATTGGTATTAACACCCTGAACAAAGAATTAGTGAATATACAAAATTGCAAAATATACAATAATTCCTACGGCATTAAATGCGCGGGATCCAATCCTGAAATTTCGAATTGCCTCGTAATGGTCCCGGGCGGCGCTGCGCTTACTAAAAAAGGAATACATTGTGTCGCTACAGGAATTTCATCCCCAGTAATAAAGAAATGCACAATAGTCTCTATCGATGGCAACTCCAGCAATAACATTGGACTTGATGTGCATTACTCCGCCTATCTCACTCTCGAGGATTGCATCGTCGCTAACCTCCACAAAGGCACATCTATCTTCTCCGGAACGCCCGACTCATTCGATATAAACCACTGCGATGTCTGGGGAAATAACACTAATTACGCAGGGATTGCCTCTCAAACAGGTTCAAACGGCAATGTTTCAGCGGATCCCTGCTTTGTTGACCTCACGAGTAACGATTACTCGCTTGGATACGGCAGCGCTTGCATCAGGGCAGCTTCGGACGGTAACGAGATCGGCGCGTTCAGGGTCTGGGAGGTCGGTGGCGGCATAGCCGACTTCTCCAACATCCAGGCGGCGCTCAATGCCGCGAAAGCAAATGAATCCGTTATCGCATATTCGTTTTCTAACACCGGGAATGTCGTCATGAAAGACATGGTTGATCTATGCGGCGCAGGTATGGGTTCATCCACGCTTAATGGCAGTTACTCTGGAGACGTGGTTACCATGGCTTCAAACTGCTTCCTGCAGGGATTCCTCATCGGGAACAGCGGTACCGAAGCCTTCGACAACGGCATCGAATGCAAAAACTGTACAAATTTCATAATCAGGAACAACCAGGTCAAAAACAATAATTGTGGTATAGACCTGACTGATTGCGCAGGTGCCACTATCAGTGGAAATATAATCAATCTCAATACACACATGGGCATAGACGCATCGGGTTCTACAGCTGAGATAAACGGCAACACTATAGATTCCAACGCAGATGGTATTTACGCTCATCACGGCTCGAATCTGACCATTAAAAACAACATAATCACAAACAACAGCGGAGTTACCGTGGGCTTCGGGATCGCGCATTACTATGGTCCGAACACACTTACTATTTCGTACAATAATGTCTGGAACAATCGAATCATGGATTATGCCTTCTACTCATCACCGGGCTGGAACTCTTTTGCGCCATCACCCGGAACCGGGGAGATCTCGTACGATCCGCTCTTCAAGGATGGTGATTACAAGCTATACTCCGGCTCTCCCTGCGTGGATGCCGGCAATCCAGCGGGTACAGACATGGGAGCGAGGCAGTTCACACCGACAGGCACTACTCCAACCGGGATAACTGTCAGCACGGGTTCAGCGGAGGATGAAGTGATCGTCTCCTGGACAGGCACAGGCGCAACAGGCTACTTTCTATATTATGGCAGACCAAGCGGAATTTACACCAGCACCGAAGCCACCGAAGGAGAATCCCCCGTAGATGTCGGCAACAGAAGCTGCGACACACTTCACAACATCACGAGCGGCATCACATCCTACTTCGCGGTCACTGGTTATGATCTTGCCAGGAATGAGAGCGCGACATCTTTAGAAGGTGCGGGTATTCCAGTGGACCTCTCCCCTCCTGCAAATGTAACGGGCTTTTCAGCGATGTCCGGTGACGGCAAAATAGACCTTACCTGGAGTAATCCCGCGACCCCGGACTGGGCTGGCACGGTGATACTCCGCAGGACAGACGTTTTCCCATGGTCACCATCGACTGGCGACACCGTATATGACAGTACAGGAACGAGTTACACGGATAATGGGCTCACCAACGGTACAAGGTACTACTACACAGCATTCGCTTATGATGAAATCCCGAACTACTCGGCTGCTGTAGCTTCAGCGAGGGATTCCGCAACCCCGGCGGACGTGGAAGCCCCCGATCCCGTATCGAACCTTGAAGCTATTGCAGGCGATGGCGAAGTAATTCTCTCCTGGGATAATCCCGCAACGTTGGACTGGGCTGGGACTATAGTCATGCGGAAGACTGGCGATTTCCCCACGAGCCTCACAGACGGCGATACTGCCTGCGACTGCGACGACAATTCATGCGTGGATAGCGGTCTGGATAACGGCACAGTATATTATTATGCGGCATGGGCTTACGACGAAGTGCCCAATCATTCCGTGCTCGGCTTGACAGCGCGCGCGCTCGCGACTCCGCAGGATGCCACTCCCCCCTCATGGACCGCGACCACAGGGATTCAGGCAGTGGAAACCGACAATGCGCAGGTTACGCTATTCTGGAACCAGGCAACTGACGCCTCCTCCCCGCCCGTTGAATACAACATTTACTATAGCACAACCCAGCCGGCAACCGGGGGTACGAAGATCACGGTTGCGGCACCCACGGCTTCGAGTAACCCGGCTTATGATTATGAGCACACTATCGGGAGTTTAACTAACGGCGATCAATATTACTTCACGATTCGGGCAGAGGACAATGCGCCTCATCCCAACGAAGACACCAACCGCGTCGAGTTGACCGGAATGCCTGAATACTACACCCCGGGTACAGGAGTAAGCAGAACATTGACTCAGCTTGTCACATTCTCGAATGGCGGGATACGAGGCGCTTCACCAAATTTCACGATGCACGGCAGCGTTACTATCTCTGCGGGAGACCAGCTAACAATCAACCCGAACGAAACCCTCAGCTCGGTGGATAGAACAGGAACTAAAAAGCTCATTATAGACGGTACGCTTGTCGCGAACGGTGGAAGCTACATAACCCTCAACTCAACCGGTGGACACAAAGGAGACTGGGGGGGCATCGAGATCAACGGATCAACAACTTCCATAATAGATTCGTGCATCATCGAACACGCTGTTACCGGTGTATCCTGGCAGGGAAAAGTGATGATCACCAACAGCTACATACGCAAAAATTCAGAGACCGGCATCGATGCGATACTCGCTCCGGGTGATACCAGCAGGATAACGGGGAATTACATACAATCCAACGGCGGAGATGGAGTGAACGTTATGTGTGATTCCAACTCGTCCTGTTATGTGATGGAGAACACTATCAGCGGGAACGGTGATGACGGGATCGCCTACTTCGCGCTGAATCCATGGGGGGATATTCTCGAGATCAGCTTCAATACTATTTGGAACAATGATGGCGATGGTATCGATTGCTCACGTGGTGGGAATCCCACAATGATCCACGATAACGTCATTACTGAGAACGCGAATGGGATATTGCTCGACCAGGAGAGTTTCGGACCATGGGCTCCGCAGATAATGACCAACACGATATCGAATAACACTGCGAGTGGAATCCACTGCTCGAACCAGGCGCGCCCTGACATTATCGGGAACCAGATAATAAGTAACGTAGCCAATGGAGTACTATGCAGAAACTGGGCGATACCGACTCTCAACGGAAACACTATCACGTCAAGCAGATACGGAGTCTATATCGATAATGCCACCCCGGACCTCGGCTCCGCCGGAGTACCCGGATTTAACAACATCCACTCCCACTCACTGTACTCGGTTTACAACCTTTCGGGGAACAACATCAACGCGCAATTCAACTGGTGGGGAAACGCAACGACGGCTCAGATGGACGGCTTTCCAGCGCCGGGGTACCCGAACAACGTAACCGCAATTTTTGATTGGTGGGAAAATCCCATATATGGTACTGTGGACTATCGCAGTTGGCTTCACCTGGGGAATATACCGCCTACAATCGATATTATAAACCCACCACTTGCCGGAGGGAACGCGGATACAATATACACGATTACATGGACGGATTCAGATCCAGAGGAGAACGCGCTTATCGGGCTTTTCTATTTAGACGGCGACTCGCTCATTCCGGTCCAGGGCGGTTCGAACCTCTACGAAGATGATCCATCCGATATGCTCGATTGGAACACTACTTATATTCCACCGGGGTCGTATCATGTTGTGGGAATAATCGATGATGGATTCACCACAGCTTCGAATACCAGCGATGGCATGGTCACCATAGAACATCCGCAGATCGATTTAGTTCCCACAATTTTCAGCTTCTCCCAGCGCCCTGATATGCTGCGTTCAGATACATTGACTGTTTCAAATATAGGCTGCTGTGAGCTGGCTTACTCCATTCAAAACGATACGCCATGGTTGTCTGTAATTCCAACGTCTGGAGTGCTTTCAGCATCCGAAAGTGATTATATTACAATAACTTGCGATAGCGATGGTTTTGTGCTCGGAGCTTATTATACTCAAATAACTTTGTATTCGAACGACCCGTTCTATGAAGATACGACTATCCAGGTTACTTTAAATGTTGTGCTACCGGATATTTCGTTAAATGTATATAGCCATGATTACCGCCTGCTTGAAGTCTGGGATTCTCGGGATTGGGCTTTCCCCGTTTACAACATAGGCAGCGATTCGTTAGTGCTGCTTTCTTCAGATGTTGGCTCCAGTTTTTTTATAACGAGTCCAGGATTTCCATGTTCGGTTCCACCATCTGATTCTGTAACAATACATATATTATTCGCCCCGCTGTTCCCAGGAATTCACAAGGATACTATATTCATCCATAGCGATGATCCGGAGGATAGCATTGTGCAGGTGATCGTTTCGGGGAGCGCTTTTGAGAGAGTGACGCTTTCAGACGATTCTCATGATTATGGCGGTGTCCCAATTGGCGGCAGTAAAGACTGGGCATTTTATATAATTAGCGGTGATACTTCTCAGTTCCAGGTTACTTATGTTGAAACCGATAATTTTAATTTCTCTCCTATTTCGCCGGAGTTGCCAGTATTTCTGAACCGGGGCGATAGTGCTGAAGTCACTGTTAGATTCACACCAGTATCTACTGCTGCGGATAGCGCTGTATTAAGCATTTACACAGATATTCCTGGTGCGAACAGGCTGATGTTAGGGGTGGAAGGTTTCGGTATAGAGCCTGAACTTGCGCTTTCGGATACCTTTCACGATTTTCAGTCTCTGACCGTCGGCGACACTCGAGACTGGACTTTTTATATCATGAATATTGGTGATTGTCAATTAAATATACATGATGTGGTTTCTTATAATACTGCTTTTATTTTGGTTGGCGGAAGCTCCCCTGCTGCGATTCCGGTTGACGATTCGTTGGGTGTTACTGTTCGGTTTGCGCCGTTGAGCGAGGGTATATTCAATAGTGAGATAGGAATAAACTCAACTGATACAGACGAGTCTCATGTTGAAGTGGAGGTTAGTGGTTCTGCGGGTTTGCAGGACATCGAATTAGCGTGTAATTTTCATCATTTTGGTGAGGTTGAGATCTTTGATTTCGGGTACTGGAATTCGAGGATTTACAACATGGGACCGTGCACGCTGACTATAACGGGGTTGAGCATTGACCATTCGAATTTTATTTTCCCAGGAATACATCCTCCCCTTTATGTAGCGCCACACAGTTTTATATCTTTTATGATAAGTTTCAATCCGACTTCCCTGGATTCCATTTTCGGGACGGCGACAATCCTTTCGGACGATCCGGATGAGCCGGTTACACTTGCAGAATTGGATGGTGTTGGCATGCCGGAAGTGTTTGTTAGCGAAGCAGATAGGAGTTTGCCAAGTTCAATTGACATATTGAAGAATTATCCTAATCCGTTCAAAGCGAGCACGGTTATATCGGTCAATTTAGAAGGATTATCGATTCAAAAAAACGTTTTAAAGGAGTGTTATAAACAAGCGTTTAAAACACCTGTTAATATTGAAATATTTGACATTAAGGGTAGAGGGATAAGGGAATTCGAGCTTGAAGCGGGTATTTCATCAACCACTGTTGAGGTCATTTGGGATGGAAGAGATGAAAATGGAAAACAGGCGTCTAGTGGGTTATATTTTTACAGCGTGGAAACTGGGGGGATTTCGGTGATGGACAAAATGTTGTTGCTGAGGTAATTTTTTTATGTATAATCATTGCAATTTTATTAATCCTCTACAAGGATTCTGATATTAGAATTTAACATTGCTACAACAATTAACCATCTACGATGGTGAGGGATTTGTAATAATATATTATATTTGCATTAGCAGGGAATACATTTTTACCGACCAACTGCCATAAATATACAGTGATTCAATTGATATAGATATTAACCACCAAAATGAGGTATTTCACAATTAAATTCTCGAATCAAAACACCAAAATCAAAAAAACTTTATAGAAGGTTAATTATTGTAGAATAAGCAATCCCAACCAAAAAACATCCTTGTAGAGGATGGATAAAATTGGAGATTAAAAACTATAGAATATGAAATTAGAATTGGTTTTTTATTTTATCAGGACTACTTTACTTGTTTTAATTCGTTCATTCCCTAAAATCACATTCACAAAATAAATTCCACTCTCCACTTCTTTACCGTTATCATCTACCCCCATCCATTTCATTTGGTATGAAGAGAATTTCCCCTGAATGGTGGTTCTGTATACCCGCTCTCCTAATATGTTATTTATCGTAATTACGGGATTAGAATGGGGTAGCTCTTTCAAACGGAGTGTTATTTTCATACTGGAATTAAATGGATTTGGATAAGCTTTGATTTCAAAGTCCATTTCTTCAGATATTGTTCTGATGTAATCCGTATCCGGAACTGAGATTCCAAGTGAATCAGTGCATAATATGAATACATCTCGAGGCCCATAATGTCCTTTAACATATCCTACGCCTATATAATTGTGCATAGGTGTTTCAATTACTGAAAAAAAGCCACCTCCATAATCTGTTTCATACAACCTGGTCCATGTTGATTCTGCTAAATCATTAATGCGTAAAAAGTAAGACCCCCAATATGGTGATAAATAACCATAATCTCCTACAGAAAGATATCCCCCTGATCTACATGTCACGATATCATACATTATTACTTCTTCATCATAGGAATATTTTTTTGTCCATATTGTATCCCCAATTTCATTAGTTCTAATGTAATATGAATTTGGGAAATCGATACTACCATAAGACAAAATTAAATAACCACTAATAGGGTCTTCTATGACCTGACCATCTCCTAAAACAAAATCATACTTTCTAATCCAAATTGTATCTCCTTCACCATCAAATTCTAAAAGAACCAAGCTATCCCCCACATATTCCGGAGTTGTCCTTCCACATGCTACATAGTGTCCTTCCGAATTTACAATCAAATCCTTTAAGCCGTCAGGGGCACTGCTTACTCTCACCCATGAGGTATCACCGTAATCATCTATTTTAAATAATCCCGTACTATATACTGAAGATTCCATCAGCAAATACCCACCATCCCTATGGGCTACTATTCGTTTGAATATCCCGATGTATGATGAATATACCCTCGTCCAAATAGTGTCTCCCAAATCATCAATTTTCAATAAAAGAGGTGAAACATGCTTGGAGGGAGGAGGAGATACCGTGCCATATCCACAAATTAGGTATTTCCCAGGTGATGCCTCAATTACATCATAACCTTTAGCTCCATACCCATATACTCTATCCCAGATAATGTCTCCACCTTCACTAAATCTTATTACAAGAATTTGAGAATCCTTAAATCCTACTGTTAAAAAACCTCCAGAGGAACATTCTATCACCCTTAACGCTTCTTCTTCAACAGAAGGATCCCCATAGATTATCTCCCATGATAAACTGACTTCGGTTAAAATAGAAAGAAAAATCACCGAAAATATTACAATATTTTTTATATTAGTCATTTTCTTATAACAGAGCTCTAAAACACTTAAAGTTCACCAGGCAGTTTTGTCTATCAATACCTCGTTCCGCTGAATTCTTATGAACTGTATTAATTAGAACTTCAATTTACGAACATTTTATAGCGATGAATATAAAACAGTGTTGCGCTTAACTATTCTCACCTTCCCTCTTGTTATGTTGATTTTATATTGATGATAACATTTTTCACAACAAAGTCAAGAAAAATCTCTGGACAAAATCAGTTTTAAATGTATCTTCTCATATTTAATTAAGGACTTGTATAAAAAATGCGAACGATAGGATTCATAGTGTTCTTCTTAATTTTCTTCTCAATCTATGCCGGAATAAATTTCTATATCTTCATTCATGGATGGCATGTCTTACCTAAAAATTCTAATTACCGCTGGGTATATTTGATCGTGTTTATTTTTATATCCCTGGCATTCATTGCCGCGAAATTCCTGGAGAGAGTCTATATATCGACATTCACTGACATAATTTCCTGGATAGGCGCGTTCTGGTTTGCCGCAATGATCTATTTCTTCGCGGTCATCCTGCTTATCGACATCCTTAGAGCAGTGAATCACTTTCTCCCCTTCTTCCCTGACTTCATGACCCAAAACCCATTTAAAACCAAATATATCACAACACTAGTTTCCGTTGCGGTCGTTGCCATTATTGTTTTAGCCGGTTTCATAAATACTCATCATATTAGAATCAAAACACTTAAATTGAAAGTGAACAAGCATGTGGAGAACCGAAGTACACTGAATATTGTAACCATAGCTGATCTTCACCTCAGCGTTATTGTTGGGAGTGAGAAGTGTGAGAAGATAGTGAACAAGATAAACGAACTGAAGCCTGATATCGTATTGATGGCTGGCGACATAGTTGATTCAGACCTTGACGCGGTTTTGGAATACAATCTGGGTGAGCCCCTCAAGAAAATCGAGGCACCACTTGGGGTTTATACATGCACCGGTAATCATGAATTCATTGGCGGCGCTGAGAAAGCTGTTAAATACTTGACTGATCACAATATTAGTGTTATAAGGGATAGCGCGATACTTATTGACAGTTCGTTTTACCTTGTTGGACGCGAGGATCCCACAGGAAACAGGTATGGAGGAAACCACAGGCGCAAACCACTGAACGAATTATTAACCGATATAGACAAGGGTTTACCAATAATCGTTCTCGACCATCAACCCTTGAAGCTTGAAGAAGCGGCGGAAAATAGTGTTGATCTTCAGCTTTCGGGGCATACGCACCACGGGCAGCTCTGGCCTGCTAATTTGATAACGAACAGGATATACGAGGTCAGTCACGGGTACAAGCTAAAAGGGGATACGCATATTTATGTATCTTGCGGGGTAGGTACCTGGGGACCGCCGGTGAGGTTGGGGAGCCGCCCGGAGATCGTGAATGTGATACTGGATTTTTGAGAATAAAAAATAAAGTTTTCTCCTTTGAATTCGACCACAAGGCCCTATCCATAAAACAAACTCTTCCTATAATTATGAAAAGTAAAAAGTACCAATTTCTACTTTTTAATTAGTAACAATCTCATACACATTATAATCAAATTTATTCAACTTTCTATTCCTATGGTAAATGCACCCTTTTTATGACAAAAACTTTAAATATCCAGAACCTATTGGTATAAAAAGGAGCGGGTTTTATCAAGAACCACAAATTCTCACTATATTGAGATATATCAAGGCTCTCTTCATATCCCAGTATATTAAAACCACCACCTCCGAATTTTACTGAATCTGCCCAAACGAGAGAATCCTGATAAAGTAAATCATTACTGGCAAATCCATAAGGCAACGGGTGGATATTTCTGTTGTTCATAACCAGATACACAGCACAACGATCATAAGCGTAATTAATAGAATCGGTTGAATCCGGTCTAAATGTCGAATCAGTAATAACAGAATCCGTCATCGCTATATTAATTGCTTCAACCTTTAAACCAAGATCGATATTATCTTCTTGATAATTAAAAATTTTAATTATCTCCTCTCCAAAATCCGGACAAAATACCAAATCCCCTCTCCTATTGACTATATAATCGTATCGATAGTGAGGTTCTATGACTATTTGTCTATAGATTGGATCAGATAATAAAGTATCGATACCGTAGATGCTATAAGTTCTGAACTCGATGAAATAGCTACCGCTTTTCATGGTATCCACTGGTATCTTAAAAATCTCATTATATGATTGATAATAATCTAACAATTCTGCATCTTCAGTAG
Source organism: bacterium (assembly GCA_016935765.1). Classification (GTDB taxonomy): domain Bacteria; phylum UBP14; class UBA6098; order JAFGQG01; family JAFGQG01; genus JAFGQG01. Next base: position 1,141 of record JAFGQG010000072.1, on the reverse strand, counting down.
TAGCCAGTTGGAACATGACCCAGTGAAAACCGTCGATAGAAAGTCCTCCGTTAGCATAATAACCCCATGCTTCACAAATAACAGTATCAATTTCACCTTTACGTACGGTATCACCTGTAAAATTAACCGGTATAGAATCTGCGGGACCAGGAACCATGGAATATGGTTCTAAATTATAATAATGGATAGAAGAAAATGGGATTATTTTGTTGCTACAATCGAAGTCATTCGATGAAAAATATATACTATCAGTAATCATGTAAGCGTTCAATCCACCGGAGAAAAAGTTCAAATATACTTTTTGCGAGTCATTTGGAGAAACAGAAAAATTATTCGGGTAAATTTCGATATTGTAATCGGTATTTCTATGATAGATACTATCGACGATTAATTCAACACTACCAATATTTCTAACATAGCATGATTTATAATCAGGGTTCCTATTAACCGGAGACATTGGGTCGCCACATAAATTCGAGCTGTAATTCACTGACCTGGCATAAGCGTTTGTTGCATATTCCGTATAAAACTCTTTAGATTTTGCCAGCGCTTGACCAAGATAGGCATAACCACATCGATATAATGCATGGGTATATTGAGTGTGCAATTCAAAAGAAGGTCCACCATACGGGCTGGATGGATATCCCCATCCATAACGGGTATTTCCGACAAATCCAGAAGCAGCATTTACTGCATTCAACATACAGGAAACTATGGAACCATCTGCACCACTTACTCTTTCATCAAACGCATAAGCCCAGCATCCAATCGAATAACCGATGTAAGGTTCACTATTTCTTAATCCGTTTATATCCGTACGGTTTAATCCAAGGTTTAAATCATAGTCAGAATGTCCATAATGATTTATAAGGTGATAGTCAGTGGATAGCGCTATAATTACAGCATTATGAGAGAAAGTTGCGTCTCTTTCATAGAGTTTTGTGTGAGTGTATCCCGGTCCCATCTTAGGCAATAACATATCAAGATTATTTCCACCCCAATTTGTACGTCCTCAGATCAAATGGCACAATTCCGGGGTGAAAATTAAGTTGCACTTTCCAACTCCGGTACGGGTTAATTGTTTAACAACTATTTCAACTCCTTGTCAAGTTTAATCATAAAGTTTTTAACCTCTTATTTA
>JAFGQG010000071.1 GCA_016935765.1 bacterium | reverse complement strand
TATATAGGTGGATTAATGGAAATCTGCATAGTACTGGGCACAAGACCTGAAATAATAAAACTAAGTCCAATTTTTAAGGAGCTTGAGAATCGTAGTATCAGTTATTTTGTTATACATACAAATCAGCATTATTCAAAGGAACTGGATAAGCTGTTTTTTGACGAACTCGAACTTAGAGAACCTAAGTATAACCTGGAAGTGGGTTCGGGAACTCATGGTGCTCAAACAGGGAATGCCCTGATTGGGACTGAAAAGATACTGTTAAAAAGACAACCGGACTGGGTATTAGTAGAGGGAGACACAAACTCGGTCTTAGCAGGGGCATTAGCAGCGGCGAAGCTTAACATCAAGGTGGGGCATGTTGAAGCAGGACTGCGAAGCGGAGACAAAAGTATGCCTGAAGAGCTTAACAGAATCCTTACCGACCACCTATCCGATGCTCTATTTGCACCTACTGAAATTGCTAATGAAAACCTGGGCAATGAAAACATCGATAAAGAAAGCATTTTTATTACCGGGAATACGATTGTTGATGCAGTATATAGTAACGCTTCCATTGCAAAGAGCAAAAGTAACGTGTTGGAACGTTTCGAAGTAAATAGGGATAATTTCATCTTGTTAACCTTGCACCGAGCTGAAAACGTTGATTTCAAAGACAGGCTTGATAGAATTATAACTGGCATAAACGAGGTCGGCTTTGAATCGAACCTTCCGATCATATACACCATTCATCCCAGAACCGGAAAGCAACTTGAGAAATTTGGATTGAAATTCAGTGATAAAGTGAGGCTAGTGCCACCGGTATCTTACCTTGATTTTCTGCAACTTCAGGAAAACGCTAAATGCATTTTGACGGATTCTGGCGGCATACAGGAGGAAGCGTGCATATTACGGGTGCCCTGTGTCACGATAAGGACAACGACTGAGCGCCCGGAAACGCTGGATGTGGGTTCTAACTTCCTTGCAGGCAGAGATCCGGAACAAATAGTTAAAGGATACTGGGAAATGGTTGATAAAGAAAGGAATTGGGAAAATCCCTTTGGAGATGGTAATGCAGCGGAGAGGATTGTTGATATAATAACCGCAAATGAACGAGTATAAACGCAATTTAGCAAAAAAACTCGGAATATATTAAGATGCAAAACAAAGAACAAAAAAAAATATGGGAGAAGGTTTATAAGGATTTTAAGGAACATAATCTAACAATCAGCTATATTCACGATAAAATAGAAAGATTTATTTCTCATCATTTAGACAGGGAATATTCAATTCTGGAAGCAGGTTGTGGTTCTGGGACTATGGTAGCGAAATTCCAAGACCACTGTGAATTGTCTATGGGATTGGACTACCAGTGGGAGCCATTAAGAATATCCAGGGATCTCTTTAATTCTGAAACGCTGGTTATGGGCGATCTATTTTCTCTCCCTTTCAAGGATTCATCAATAGATATCGTTTGGAACGCCGGTGTCCTTGAGCATTTCAGTCATGAAATATCTGTGAAAGCATGTTCTGAGATGGCAAGAGCTGCAAGGAGATATGTAGTAATAAATGTTCCAAACCGTTGTACGCTCTTTACAATTAGGAAAATACTATTAAGGGTTTTAGGAAAATGGCCTTATGGTTTTGAAAGATCATTTACAAGAAAAAAATTGAAATCTACGTTATCTGAATCAGGATTAAAAGTCATAGGTGAACTAGGGATTTTCTGTTCTCCCCCATTATATGAAATATCGAATTACAAAGCGATATTTGCTCCGTTTGGCTTAACAATTCCTCTTACTGCTGGTATAATCAGAAGGTTATTAAATATGATAGACAGAATAGAACACAAAATTCCAACAATTCCCCTTATATTCGGGTATCAACTTGTAATGATCGGGGAAAAATCCGAATCCTTTAATAAGCAGTAAATAAGCCATTTTCTAAATATTCCCATGGATACACAATAGCAGTACAAAAATATCAAAAGTTTTCAATCTCGTATGATATATGAGGATACACAGGTTTTCAGGAAAATCTTAAAAGGGGCATTCTTCTTTCTGATAGGAACAGTCTTCGCTAAATTAGCTCGGTATGGATTTAATCTTATTTTAGCCCGGTTGGGTCCTGAGAAATTTGGTGCAATAAACATAGCTTTGATACTAGTATCAATTGTAAGTGTAATATCAACTCTTGGATTAGCGGATGGAGTACTCAGGTTCATTCCATTTTACAAAGGGGAAAACAATAAAAAAAAGCTTAAGAATACATTCCATTTAGCACTTACTACTTCATTATATCTTGGGATTTTGATGGGATTTTTAATTTATATGTTTTCAGGAATCATTGCTAATGAAATCTTCAATAATTCAGAACTTCAAAATATCTTAAAGATTTTATCCTTCGGAATACCATTTTGTGCGTTGAATATGGTTCTATTAGCGCATCACCAAGCTTTTAAAAGAGTGAAAATTCAAGTATTTGTATATAATTTTACAGAAAATATCGGCAAACTTGCAGTGGTTCTCTTCGTTTTTCTTACAGGTATGGATTTACTTAATATTCCACTCGGATTCAATCTAGTATTCTTAAGTAGTACAATCATCTATATAGTAGTATTAGAATATAAAGTATTTCCTTTTTTTAGAGAAAAATCTGAAAAGGTATTCTGGGATAAGGATCTTTTTGATTATTCATATCCACTTCTTTTTAATGGAATCATGAATTTCATAATATTCTGGACAGATATTATCCTTATCGGTGCGCTGCTTTCTGTATATGATTCTGGGATTTACAACAGTTGCCTATTAATATCATCTTTTATTCTTTTTGCACCCGAATTACTTCTACCAATTTTCTTGCCCACTATAACCGAATTATACGCTAGCAATAATATTAAAAATGTCGAATCAACTTTTAAGATCACTGCAAAATGGATCCAAATAGCAAGCATCTTCCTATTCACAGTAGTATTATTTTTAGCAAAGAAACTCCTGGTTGGCTTTTTTGGCGTGACTTACAGTATTGGTGCAGAAGCTCTCGTTATTCTCGCCTTTGGTAAGACCTTTCTCGCCCTATCAGCAACTCCTTTAAGAGCTATATTAATGATGGGGAAATCAAGGATCGTATTTTATACCACAGCTTTATGCGCAGGATTAAATCTATTGTTAAACTTCATTTTAATACCTAAGTACGGCATTGAAGGAGGAGCTATCGCAACAAGCATAGCATTAATAATACCGGTTATTTCTTACCATTATTATACACATAAATTGCTAAAATTATTCCCATTCAATTTAAAAACAATATTGATATTCATATCCGCGATCATACCAGGATTAATACTTAAGTTCTTTAATCCTATAAGGCTTAATGGGTGGATAAATATATTTATCCAAGGTACTCTATATTTTATTTTATTTTGTGTGCTGCTTTTCCTTTTTCGTATCTTTGATGAAAATGATAGGATTATATTTAAGTCCATATCAAATTTTCTTAAAAATAAAAAAAATAATAATAGTTTTTTTACTTGACATTTGAATTTAAATATTTTAATTTGTTTTCAGATTGCGAAAGGAAATAAGGTTATATAAAAATATATTGCAAATACAGTTTGTAAAGGAGGTGCTATTTAAAGAAGGGATTGAAGTGTGTATCCAAGCGAATTTTTAGCAATTATTTAAACTGAGCCTTTAGGTAAAAAGGAGAACAAAGATGAAAAAATTGTTAGTAGCGGCGGTTGCTATTTGCCTATTTTTAGGTGTAGCTTATGCTGATGACCCTGATCATGCTTACGAATATGATGGGGTCGCAACTGCTCAAGTCTATGTTTATGCGTGGATGGCTGGTGTTCAATTCTCCCTAAACACTACAGCTGTCGGTTTTGATGGAGATGGCGACGGATTAACACCTAACGAACTCGACAAGAACCAGGAAGGTGAAACTGCCTGGGAATCTGATGTAACTGAAACTGGTCAATTAATCAGTCTTCAAAATGATGGTGGTATTAATATCGATGTTAAAGCCTATGTCAGTGATCATGATGTTTATACTGGCACAACTCCATGGGTCTTGGTCTCTGCAGAATATACTGCTCCAGGAGCTGATGAATATAATTTATTTGCTTATCTTCATGCCTATGATGCTACTTTTAGCACATCAACAATAGCTGCTACCGCTGACTATGACATGGATGGAGCAGCCTGGCGTAATCTTCCTGGAACTCAAAACATTGTTGCTTTCGACCCAGACGATCATTACTCAGATAACAGGGAGTTGAATTTTGCTATTCTTGCACCTGCTTCCACTACAGAACAAGGAGCAAGGACAATGGCAGACGTAGATCCGGATATTAACACTCATAACTTCGAAGTGGCATTGGACGCAGGAGCAACTGGCTTTTAACATTGTATTTAATAATTATACAATCCCCGTCTTATTTAAAATTTGATAAGACGGGGATTGTTGGAGTTTTATATGAAGATAATAGTAATTGTTTCCCACATAATATTAGTTTTGCTGACGATTATTCTAATTGGAGATGTAAATGCAGCTTCAATCGAAGCTTTCCCAGCTATGTTGTGCATTCAGAACCTTCAACCCGGTTCTTCTTTTAATCTGGAGGAGGAATCTAATTTTGCTATTACCATACCAAATCAGAGCAATACAAGATATCTGTACAAAGTTGTACTAAAGGAAGTGGCTAATATCCTTGGTGGTTATCAGAGACTCCCAAACGACTTTATAAAATTTGTACCCGATAGTGTAATAGTCGAACCCTGGGATACGGGAAGAGTTAATGTTATTGTAACCATCCCCGAAGGTGATGAATATTATAATAAAAATTATGAAGCTCCAATACAAATACGTAAGTTTCCTGTATCAAAAAAAGGCGCACCAATGGGAGTGTCTTTTCAACTGAATGTCACTGTTGATTACTTTTTCGAAACTGTAAACAACAGAGATGTAAGCAACTTTCAAGGTGAGTTTGAAGTAATTCCAAATGTAGCCCTTGTAACTGATTATGTTTTAGGTAGCGATGTGATTCAAAATATAACGATTTTTAATAATGATAATAAAAAGCACACCTACACATTGAATACATACGCTCCAGAAATGCAGGATACAATAAGTATTGTTCGTGATATATTGGTTTCCATTCCAGGGCATTGGATTATTGAAGATAATTGGGTTCAGCCTGAAACAAAAAAGTTTTTGTTCTTATTTGATAAAGGGAAAAACATCACAGTGGGCCCAAAGGATAAAAAGGAATATAGAATTGACATCAATGTGCCTTCAGATGCGAAACTACCAGAGAGTGTACTGATGCCGGGAAACATTTACTACGTTCCTACCTTCTGGGAAAGTATCATAATGGTTGAATCGGATACAGGGCAAAAAGATTTTGTTAGAATCAAGGTCTTTCCTTCAGCTAATTAGTTTATTTAATCATTTCCCACTTTATTTAGTAATTCTAATATACTCGATTTCTCTTCTAGCGGTGGATTTAAAGAGATATATTTTATTAAGTATTTCTCTGCTTCTTCAATATAACCTGCTTCATATAAAATTAAACCCAGGTTTTTTAAGACAAATTCATTTTCTGGTTCCTTATCCAATATCTTGATAAGCGTTTTCACTGCTTCATTAAACTCACCAGCTTTATATTTGAAAATAGCATAATCATGGAAGTAATTCCGTTCACCTGTTTTTAAATACAATAACTTTGAGAATTCTGCTGACTTTTCATATTGCTCGTCTTTTTCGTACACAATAATTATTTTTCTAAGTGCACCTAGAGAATCTTTTTCATTTTCCGCGAGAAAATAACTTAATTTAAATTCATTAATTGATTTATCATATTCTTCTAACAACATGTATATTTCTCCCATTAGGTTTTTTGTCTCATATTTTAATCCATGAATACGGTCCATTTCCTTCAATATATCTAAAGCGTCATGAAACCTTTTTTTATAAATATATCTATCCACTAATGCTCTACCAACACCATAGCATGGAGAATTCCTAAAAGAAATTTCATAAAACACTATATTGTTTTCCCACATCTCGTTCTGTTTTATTGTCGATAACGAAAAAAACAAAAGCACCAGAGTAATGATCCCATAATTTAGATACTTCTTGTATTTTTCATTTTTAAATACAATATCAGCAGTTTTCATTACAAATATCGGGAACAAAACACAGAATGATAAAGAGGATACAAATATATACCTATCCGCTCGTTGAATAGCAATCCTGATTAAGCCAATCGATGGTAATAGATTTATGTAGTACCAGAAAATGAAAAACACTATATTCTTCTGCTTCTTCCAATATTTGATTACAAGCAATAACGATAGGATTAGCACCAAAATCCCAATAATAACATCTGGGTTAGTGTATGAGAGGTTATAAAAATCCCTATACCTTCCAGCTAAATTTACTGGGAATACTAAGGTTTTAAAATAATGACTTATACTGTATAACATCGTTGATAGAGGTATCCCAGGATAGATATTCTTCATACTAATGCTTACACCACTAAAAGCTGTGAAATAAATGAACAAGATTAACAAAACAATGAAGAACGGTATGTATTTCTTAAAGTCTTTCGGGAAATTGAATCTTTCATAAACTATCTCATATACCAAGAACGCAAATGGTATCATCACTGCTGTGGGTTTTGATAATCCCGCTAGCATGAAGAATAAGAACATCAAAAGTATATATTTCCAGTTGTGATACTTTTCAAGCCGCTTATATTTTAAGAAATAGAGAAAGCATAACAGGAAAAAAACCAACATTAAAACTTCTTTTCTTGCTGATAACCATGTTATACATTCAACATGTATAGGATGAACAGTAAAAATCAGTGTTGAAAAATAAGGAATTATTTTATCATCAGGAAAGAGGATCGATAATACTTTATAAACGATTATAATACAAAAGAAATATAGTAAAATATTAACAATCCTATAACTCCAGGTATTTAAACCAGAAATAGTATAATTTATCGCGTAACTTAGTTCTCTGATAGGTTGGTATGTTCCAGATAGTCTAACCTTAAAAATCTCTTTTAGGTTATTTAAAGTTAAACCTTTAATATTCTGATTTAATACTATCAGCGCTTTATCGTCAAAAGTAATAAAGCCATAGTTAATAGTAAAACCATAGAGTACTGCAATAAGAATGGATAGAAAAATGTAAAATCTATATTTAGGTAGAAACTTCATTTGCTTTCTGGGGAAGTCAATTCATCTATTTTATCACTAAGCAGTCTCTTAAATCGAATATCATTAGAAGCATTAAAAGCTTTCTTATAGTAAATAAGAGCTGAATCAATCTCTTCTAAATTTTCGTAAATAACTCCCAGGTTCGAATAACCTCTGTATAAATATGGATCCTGTTTGACTGCACTTTTATAGTATGAAATTGCTTTAAGTATTCCACCCTTTCTCTCCAGATGAACCCCAAGATTGTAATATGCATTAGCATTCCCAGGATCGAGCTCAATTACTCTTTGCCATAAAACTATTGCAGAATCGATATTCCCTGCAGTATACCTGATATAGGCCAATCTATTAATTGCTTCGCTTTCTTCTGGATCAATATCTATTACTCGCTTTAAAACAGTTTCAGCGAGAGAGAGTTCTTTCATATCCACATATATTTTGCCCAAGTTCAATAATACTTCCTTATCATCTGGAGAAATAGTCAATGCTTTCTCATAATTTTCTCTAGCTTCTTTAAGTTCTCCATCATTTAAGTAAATCTTCCCGAGTTGTCTATACCCTTCTAAAAAACCCGGATCTTCCTCAATAACCTGGTTAAGATACTTTATAGCTTTAAGCGTATTATTATTCTGATATTCCCAGGCGAGAGCATAATATACAGATGAAAACTTATTTGTATTGTTTCTATAATTAGTTTCCCATAAGGAAAAAGAATCCACCCACACCCTTGTCCTATTATAGCTAAAAACTGAAGAAGCTAAAACTAAAACAACTATGATGGGAATTGAAACATATTTTAACTTTCCTTCCTTATCTATGCCAAAGAGATAGTATAAAACAGTACCTAAAACACCAACAAAACCAAAACCTACGTAAAACATCTGGTAATCATACGCTCCGTTAGAAAACAATACTGGCAGGTATCCAATAAAGAACCACCCTATAAAAAAACCCCAAAAATGCTTTAGTTTTATGAGTAGAAATAGTAAAATAAAAAAGATCAAATAACCAATAATGATACTTGTTAATCCACTCCCAACACCAGGATAGACTGTAGCAAGTGATGCTGGATAAAACAAATTCTTCAACATTTTGATAACATATCCACCAAATATTACCGGGGAAATTTCAAATTGACCAATGAGAACATAATACAAAACGGCTATTCCTGAAACAATAAAAAAAGGAACTAAATTTCTTAGTATTTTCTTTATTGTGACTTCTTTAATGTAAGCTTCTTCGAAAAATATCACAATAGGAACAATTATTCCAATTGGATTGGAGAGGATTGCAAAAATAGAAAATAGCATTGAAATAGATTTCATAGCTTCTCTGGAACCAGAATTACTTTTCATATATGTAATCAATACTGCAATTGAAAACATCCCTGATAGTATTAAACCCCTGGAAGCTATACAGGATACAATCTCTGAATTTAATGGAGAGGACACAAATAGCAAAGTCACTCCCATGCAAAACAAATAGTGCTTCTTAAACACAATAGAAAGAAACCAGAAGAAAAAACAAGCCAGCAGAGTAAAGAGAATAAGGTTCGATAAATGAAATCCTTTGCTGTCAAACCCACCCCATATTCCATAATCAAGAAGATAACTCCAGTCAGTAACTGGTGTATATGTATCTTTGAGATTTGGTACAAGGATAACAAGGATTCCCCTAAAACTTACGTCTTGAATTTTATTATTCGTTAATACTGTATCACCATCACGCCAGGAGACAAAATCATGATTGAGGACCTGGTGGTAAAGCAAAATAGTGAAAAGAATTATAATTAATAATGAAATGATAAAAGTAAATTTAGTTTTCATTTCCCTTTGCATTCCTGTTTTTTTTTATTTCAGATAAATAAGTTATTTAACGATATAATATTGCATTTTTAAAAGATAGTCAATTAAAAACATTTCACTCGAACCTGAACAACCAGCGTTTCACATAGCTTACCCGGTTGTCCCCCTCCGGGGCAATTTTCAGGAATTTTTCAAAATACTCCGCAGCCTGTTTGCTATTACTCAACCGCGCATAAGCCAAACCCAAATTAAAAACCGCATCCACTGAATTGGGCTCTAACTCCAACACTCGCTTCCAATACCCGATCGCTTCCTCCGGTCTCCCTAAATTTATTAACGTATTCCCTATCATATTCAATAAATTCGCCTGGTCGCTACTATAATCCAAAATCTTCAAATAGATCGGTAATGCAAGATCATACTGCTCCTGATGATAATATTCCATAGCCATTGCATACATTTCTTTCAAAGAAGGCTTTCGAGAAGTAACAATCTTTAATCTCCCCTCCGCCCTATCCCTTAAACCAACATCATCCGTAGTCTCCAGCACCCGCTTATAATAAAACGCTGCTGAATCATTGAAAACCCTCATCGAGTCATAAATTGAAGCCAGAAGAAAAAACAGGCTGTCCTTCCTTGTATCATGTGTTATATCTGCCAGAGTGTACAGCGCTTCTGTGTAATCACCTCGCCCAAGGTAGTGCTCCCCAATGTCAAGATAGGGCGTAACATACTGGGAATCAAGAAGATGGATGAATTCCAATTTGTCGATCGCCAAACCGAACAAACCAGCGCTTATGTCATCCTTCACTTCCTGCTTCAAATCATCCAGTTCCTTTACATCATTTGCAGCTATGCTGTCTATATATAACTTCCTAAAACTTACTATTTCAGGAGTACTGGATCTCATATCTTTCACCCATTTTATTGCTTCTAACAAATTTCCCGACTCAAGTAGAGATTGCAGCACGAAAACCGTGCCTTTTCTGCTAAGATCATCATGACTCATTAATTCAGATATGTACCGGCTGCTTAAATCCTTATCCGTTTTTCTAAATATTCTAACACCTGAAACAAGCTTTTCTACTGTGCCTTCCTCCATCATGTTATAATATTGTATAGCCATATTGAATTGCTTCTTTTGAACATAGAGCTTAACTAAACGCCCACAAATGCTGGTAGTATCCTTTCCCATTTCCAGCAGTGTGTTATAACATTCGACGGCTTTATCTAACCTCCCCTCCTCTTCATAGAACTCACCCAGCATATAGTATGGTTGATCGTACCAGGGCATTTGCTGTTGAGCTTGTAAAGCTGCATCTTTCGCTTCATTTCTCATTCCACTTTTGATATAATAATGGGCTAACTGGTACCATAACGTGGGATGATAATTAGGATCCCTCAGACTATCCATGACTAAGGTTTCTGTATTCTCCCACTTTATATTCCTTGTGAAAGTCAACCCTGAATAAAACAAAATTATTACTCCCACTATGAGTATCATTTCTCTTTTCCATTTAAGCAGGAGAATAAATACAAGAGCCAAAGCCATCGCGAAAGCCCATAAAGGCAGGAACATGTACCTGTCAGCCTGTATTATCAAGGGGATCAAATTAGCAACAGGAATGTAACAGGCGATAAAAAGCAATCCCGCAAACCAAGCGCTCTTTTTCTTTCTAAAGATTGAATACAATATTATTATGATGAATATTAAGCTAATTATAAGTGATATAATAACTTCAGGCTCTTTCAGACTTAGAGATACATCCACAAAATATCTGTGCGCCAATCGATAAGGAAAGAAAAGTTTTACCATGTAATTCTTAAAAATCTTGACAATATTCAAAATACTTGTATAAATATTCCCCCAATTATATTTCATATCCAATCTCCCGACAGCAAAGAAAAGTACAATCGCGCCACCTATATTAACCAGCCAGTATGGAATTTGGATAAGAATGCTTGTCCTGAACCGTTCATTTTTGTAATACCTGAAAAAGCTTGTTAAAAGCAGCACAAAAGGCAAGCAAACGGTAGTGGGTTTAGAAAGAACCGCAAACAAATAAAGAATGAATGACGTTATCCAGCAAACTATCCACTTCTTCGTTTTCAAGCCGTCAACTGCATAAATAAAAACCAGGATACTCAGGAAGAAGAACAAACCGGATAAGGGGTCTTTACGAGCGGCAATCCAGGTAACCGATTCTGTATGCAATGGATGTACCGCAAATACCAATGAGGTTAGAAAAGCTAGTGTTTTATCGCTGGAAAGCCTCTTTACCAGGTAAAATAATGCTAAAATCGACAAAATATATAGAACCAGATTATGCGCGAACATACCAGCGTGAGAAGTGCCCCAGAGTAAATAATCGAGTCTATATGACAGAGCCCTTACCGGTTGGAAAGTCAATCCTTTATGGATTATGAACAAATCTTTTATTCCGCGCAGAGGATGCTCTATAGCTCCCCTGTCACTAAGAACCAACTGTGGTGTATCGTATAAAATAAACGTACCCCTGAAACCAGGGAGGTAAATGATTATTGTCAGAAGTATTAAAAAGAACAACAACCATTTCGCATGGATTCTATCAATAAAGAGGGCTGTATTGTTTTCTTGCATTATTGTATTCTCTTCAGCTTAAGTACTTGAATAATATCATGATTTCAGAAATAGTCAAACGAAAAACTATGTTTCATTTAGAATTAAATCTCACCATAAAGGTAGAAATAATAAAAACAAGTAAAACTTCTTGACACTCATCAATTAAGCATTAGATTTCTAACTATATACAAATCAAAAGCTTTATCACATAAATGCACATTTTTTTTAGATACATAATTACGTTTCTCCTATTAATATTCTCGACCGCAAATACCTTTGCGAAATCTATTGAGGTAATGCCGTCTGTGATATGCGTACAAAACCTTAGACCAGGGCAGACTTTCGATTTTTACAGTAGTACAGGTCTTACAATAAAGATCCCCAATGAAAGCGGCAAGAATAAATACATCATCGAATGCTACACAAAAGGTGAATCCGATTACAGACCACTGCATGGGTATTATCTCATTCCCGAGAAAGACTGGATTGACTTTCCCAAGGATACCTTCATAGCTTTACCTAGTGATACTTGCAAGGTTAATTTCCAGGTAAAAATCCCGGACAAACCAAAGTATTACAATCAAGCTTTTGAATTACCTATTAATGTAACACAAACTTCACTATCCGAAGAGCAGGGTTATATCGATTTTGCTTTAGCAGTAACGATAAAATACTATATTGAAACCCAGGCAAAGCCACTTCCTGAAGTCAATCCATTTGGGAAGATCGGTCTTGCACCTACCAATATTTTTCTAAAGAATGCTGAACCTGGAAAACAGCATGTGGTTAGTTTCAATATCTATAACAATGATACAACAGAACATACTTACAGGGTGTTTCCATACATTCCGAGCAGAGGGGATACAATAAATGTCGAGCTAGATATTCCAGCTTCAGGGAATTCTTGCTGGAGCGAGGATAAAGAATGGATCAAACCCAAACAACGCAAATTCCTATGGTTTTTTAACAAAGGCAGTCGCATCAAAATAAAATCTAACCAAGCAAAGGAATGCAAAATTGAAATTCAAATACCGTCTGAAGCTAAATTGCCGGATATTGCTTACTTGCCCGGAGGATTCGCTTACAAACCAAGGTCATGGGAGATAATAATCATGGTGGAATCTGATTCCGGTAATAGAAGATTCCTTAGATTACTTGCTTTCCCTCCCTCTCTATAATAGAACTATATCTTAAAACACAGGTATTTTATGAAATTATCCTATTTTTGCATTTAGTTATAACAAAAACGTTGACAAAATTTCAAAAAGTCATATATTGTATGGCAAAATTTTACCAAGGGACCAATGAAGAGATTCAATATAATTATCGTTCCTCATAATAGTAGTGATTTAAGGCAAGTCCGGCTTTCATCAAGAGTTATATGGTTGGGCGCAACGTTTCTGTGCCTATTAATAGCCTGCAGCTTATTTTTCTCCTATGACCTGATTACACACCTTACAACACGAATAAAGCTAACCAATACCGAGGAGGAGAATAGAATTCTCAGAAAGAAACTGCAGGTTTTCCAAACGAAAACCGATTCCCTGAGTAAGCAGTTAGCTGGACTTCTCGAAAATGAAAAGAGGATGAGAACAATAGCGGGATTACCAGAAATTGATGATGAAATAAGGGCATTTGGAATCGGGGGTACTCAAACGTATCAGAAGGAATACACTTCATTTTCCTCTGTAAATAGAGCTGTTAACACCGAATACTCTCTCGACAGTTTATTGCATCAGGCGCGAATGGAGAAACAGATATTAGCAGAAGTCTGTTCAACGTTCGAAGAGCGTGACAGGATCTTAAAATTAACCCCTACTATCTCTCCAATGGATGGGTATTTAACCTCTAAATTCGGTCCCCGGCGAGATCCTTTTACCGGCACTCAAAAAATGCATACTGGAATCGACATCTCCGCCCCTGTGGGCACTCCGATAAGAGCGACTGCTGATGGAAGAGTGATCTTCACCGGATGGAAAAGTGGTTTTGGCAGAGTTATCAAAGTAAATCATATTTACTATACGACCGTTTACGCGCACCTACATAAAATCCTGGTTAATAAAGGCGAAAAAGTAAAGAGACACCAGATAATAGCTTCCTGTGGAAAGAGCGGCAGTACAACTGGTCCGCACGTTCACTATGAGGTGTTAGTAAGCGGTAAACACGTTGATCCCCTAAATTACATATACCCACAATACATATACGACTAGCCGGTATTCAATCAACGATATCCCCGTTCGCATTTTTAATTTTATTTTCAAGATCTTCGATCCAATCAAAAACATTGTATTCTAATCTTTTGGTAAGTTGTGCATATTTCCTGTACATTTCGATTGCTTTTTGATAATCTTCAAATCTATATTCGTAGATTATACCCAGACAAATATAAGCAAGGGCAAATGTCGTATCTAACTCGATTACAGTTTGGAAGCTTTTTAGCGCCGTATCTACAGCATTGCTGTTGTAATAGATAAGCCCTAAATTAAAATAAGCCCAAACATTACCTTTATCCTTTTCAATTACTTGTTCATATAATGCGACCGCGCTGTCAGTTTGGTATAATAATTGAGAATATATAGCACCCATTAGCAAATAATTAGGAAAGGTCTTTAATTCATCATATTTTTCTTTCCATAGATTAAAGCCCTTCACATACTGTGTCGAATCTATTGATAGTCTTCTCAGCATCAAATAAGTGCTCCAGAACTCGGCATAAGTACTATCATTTCCGTTGTGCTCAACAAAAGGGATAAATGTCGAATCTATCTCTGCCAGTTCAAAAAGGAGTTCTTTAAAAAACGGTACGTAATTCTTTTCACCCGCCCAGTATAAATGTTGAAAAACTTCGGGATCAAAGGTGCCGTGGTTGAGTAAAGAAAGTTTGGGTGAATAGGCATAACCTTTCCCGCCACTTCTTGTGATATATGCAATTTGAAATTGAATCTGTCCCCACTTCGCATTGATGGGAGTTTCAGACCATTTGTCCAATGTATCCAAATCAATTGATATACCGCAATTCTCCGATTTTCTGGTAATTCCTCTCGCAAAATATGGATTCCCCACTAACTCAATGATATCCTCTATCCCAAAAACACCACCATTAAATTCCATGCCATTTAAAGTCGTAATAACTGGTCGAATTTCTATTATTATGCAGTCATCTCCCCATCCTTGCCTAATGTTTATTGAGCCGCAGATTGCCCCATTAAGATCGGTCCTGCCTGGTTGAAAACCGATAGTCAGGTTGACTGCTTTTTCGTTCAATAACCTTTCAGGGATACTTTCAGGTCTTATTATATTCGCTTCCTTGAAGCTTATAAAGCTATTCTCCAGATTCTCATTCGAGGAATCATTCTCCCAGTATCTATAGGATAATACTCCCTTATGGATAAGGATTTTATGCAATAACACCTGGTTCCCTTGTACATTATCATTCTCAAACAGAATATCCAGGATTTCCATTCCTTTCTTAAATTCTCCTTCACGCTCATACACTTTCGATAACAGCAAAGACGACTCGAGAGTATTCTCTTTATTATCGATAGACCTTTTAAGCAACTCTTCACTAAGTGACAAACAACCATTTTCATACAATACCAGAGCTAGGTTATAATTATATATTTCTCCAACCATTTTTGAATGGTCACGCAGCAGAACCAGATAAAACAGAGCATTAAAGAGGTCACCTTCGTAACAAGTACTTTCCAGCTTTCCCGCAACTATTTTAGTAGTATTATCTTCCTGGATTATTACAACAGAATCGAGATCCATGTAGGGTCGGTCCAGTTTATTCTGGCAGTAAACCAATTTCTCAACCGCCAGAATAATATCTTCACTGCAAGGATTATTTTTTCTACGTTCACTCAGGTAGCTTCGAAGTTCATTTTCAGAAAGGACAAAGTTACCCCTGTCAAGTTCATGTATGATATTTTTAAGGTCTTTTGAATGTGAAATATCTATGAAAGTGAAAAAAAACAATATAAATACAAAAGCTCCCTTAAGAAAAGAGAGCTTTTTATTAGCCATATAGTGCATTTATGTCAAATCTTGATTGACAACAGTATTTATGTTAGAGCCATTTTTTAATCGACCATATATACATTATCCCAACTGCCTTTATATATGGCCACTTTATCCTTGCCAGCAACGAAGAGAATCGCCTCGGGTCCGCTTCCAACCAACGCCATTCCACGCGGTGTATGGATATTAGTAACTACATCGCTTATCGTTTCGAGTTTTGAATTGTATATTTTGATGGAATTTTCAATCAAATCTGCGATGTAAACGTATCCCGCTTCGTCAATTAATATTCTATTCGCGTGAGGCTGTTCAGGAAGTTTGACAGTAGTACTGTATTCTCCGGTTTTATCAAAAATAACCACTCCATTTTCAGCCCAGTCAGTAACATAGATTTCAGAGGTAACAGGATTTAATGCTATTCCATGCGGCTCTTGCAGATTATCTTTTCCGAATTCCCGTCTAAACGTTGATCCTTCAAAAACCAACACTCTTTTGTTACCTGAATCGACAATATAGTACATACCTTCTGAAACAGCTATATCGCTTGGTTTATTAAGCGGTTTAGTTCCGTACTCTTCGTTTTCATAGGCGATATATTCGATATTAGAGCCATCAAGATCGGCGGATATTATCTTATTCCTTCTGCCATCAACGATGATAAGTTTACTTCCATCGACTCCAAGACCGGTGCAAAATGCTATTCCCAGGGATGAGAATGATATTTTACCTAGCGATTCTCCTTTATCGGAAAACCTGGTAATCTCCTTCATACCACTATTTACTACGAATACATCGTCCCCTGCTTTTACTATTTCTATGGGTTGGGCTGATCCGCCAATATCTTCTGATTTCGTGTACTTCACAGCTTTTTTCAATGTGATATAGAAATCTTCGGGTTTAGTCACTTTGAATTGACCTTCCCATAGGTAAAAGCCCTTTTTCTTAACAGCTACATCATGGCTTCCCCTGGTTACTTCAGCTTTGTATTTTGAATCATCAACTGATTGAGCTAGATCACTATTGCCGTCTATGAGTAATTCCTCGTCGCCTTTGCCGGGTTCAACAATGAACCGCACCGTTACGTTTGTCTTCGGAGGTTTATCCGTTATCAGTTTCTCGATAGGATATAAAGTCTGGTATGCGCTGGCTTTCTGCCAGATCAAACGCGCTTCGTTCTTTTTCCTGCCTTCCTCAGCCTTTTTATCTACCAGTTTCTCGTAGGTTATAGGTGGATCTGCAATTGTTGATGAGAATGCATCTGCAGAGCCCAATGAGCCCCGGCAGGTTAATTTACTTAATTCCAGGTCTGCACTTCTATACCAGTAATCCGCTCTATCTTTTACAGTCTTTTGAATCTGCAGAAAAGTCTCACCCTGAAGGTTACAATTGCCCGGATTCGATAATGCATAATAGAAAGCTCCCCTAATATGTCCTCTATTCTTCAGAGATCCGAATACCGCAGCAGCCTGAGTGTAGTCGTTCGCAATAAAATAACTAATACCTTCAACGTATTTACTTTCATTATTATAAGGGGAGGTGCATTTAGACAGAGTGCTCCGTGCTTGTTCCAGAGTTTTATTCTGTTTGTCATCTTCATATAGAGTTGCAAGCTTAACCTGTGTAACACCTTTAAGGAATTGAGCTTTGTTTTTTATTTCTGCTGAAACCGACGCATCCAACACCAGCTCGAAAGCTTTCTGAGCAAACTTCAAAGCGTTTTCCCTCTGCACTTCAGCAGTCTGTATACCTTTTTCGAGAAAGTATTTACCTGCTTCAATATAATCTTCAGCATTATCAGGAAGCTCTAATCCAGCTAGTTCCATCACCGATTCGAAAAGATCGACGTCAGCTTCACCACCAAGAGTACTCTCAACGTCGATTAGGAATATCCTTGTGGTTGCCGTACCTATCTGCTGTCGTGTAAGGTATTCATAGTAACGGCCATCTTCAGCTATCAAAGCTTTAAACAATTCATCGGCACGTTTAAGAACCTGAACATTATTCTCTCTAACACCTTTCCAGAAGAAACTTTCTGCTAACCGGAACTTTGCATCTGCTTCAAGTTCTTTATAACGCGTTTCGAAAGCAGGGATGCTAGCCAGGAACTGGTTATATTTAAGTATGGCGTCGTCATATTCTTTTTCTCCAACAATATAATGCGCCCAGCCGATCCAGTAGTTCGATTCATTGAACGAGGATGCGATCCTTCCATAATTGGTTATTACATTACCTTGAGTTCCTTCGAATATCAAATAATGGAGAAGCTGACTGTCAGCGATTTTTTCGAGAACCACATTTTTCCATGTTGGATTATCTCTTAGATCTGTAAGTGATGATACCGCATCATTCAGATTAGTTTTATCACCCAAAGAGCCAAGGGCTATCTTGCAATTATCTATACA
Source organism: bacterium (assembly GCA_016935765.1). Classification (GTDB taxonomy): domain Bacteria; phylum UBP14; class UBA6098; order JAFGQG01; family JAFGQG01; genus JAFGQG01. The sequence continues at coordinate 19,339 of JAFGQG010000071.1, read as the reverse complement.
GACCAGAGCTTGTGTTTTCAAGTCCTGGTATGTAACAGCTTTAGCCATAGCATCTTCTGCTAACGTGATTGCGGTTTTGAGTTCACTATCGATCGCTGGGTTTTTATCACCTGAAGCTAAACCCTGGCGACTCCAGTCTATTTCGTCCACTCTCATATAGAGCCTTGCTATACCATAATGGCATTGGGATTCCAATATCTTGGCTGCAATAGAAAGCTCCTCATTTTCCGCATCACCAAGCTCTTTTAGGTAACCAATGGCATCTTGATAGGATTTTTTGCTTTTGGATAGTGTAGCTGCTCTAAAAGCATCAAGTTGAGCCGAATTATAAAGCGAGTATCCTATCATGTACTTTGCATTCTCTATCAGTTCATTGTAGTCTTCTGTGCCTTTCAGTGCATCATCGCCCAGGAAGTCCAGAAAATCGCCAATCGATTCCTCGAGCAGCATTCTCTGGTTTCTTTCCACTCTCTCCATTTCATATTTTCTAAAGGAACACAATGCTCTTAAATATTTGGATCTTATGTATTCCTCACCGAGAAGGTCGATACCCTTAAAACCTGTTATCGCTTCTCCAAAGGCTGCTGATGCATCATCGTAGAAACCAACATCATTTTTAATCCTGCCGAGATAATATAGCGCCGTTGCCTTGTAATATTGAGAGTATGCTCTATCTTCAGGGGAGATCACGCCATCTATTAGTTCCTTGAATTTCCCTTCAGCGCTTGTGAATTCCGTGGCAGCTTCTTCATCCTTTTCGTTCTGGTAAAGGTCAATTCCTTTATCCAGTACCTCTATGGCTTCTCTTATTCCCTGGGCAAGGACTATTTGTGTTGCTAGCAGGCTATAAAAAATTAAAAACAACAGTATTGCGTAGAGCTTTACTACTTTCATATTCTTCACCTCGTTTATATTTTGACTTCTATAATTTAGAAACTTCCTTCAATAATAGTAAATCCGTTTGCAGCAATCATTTGCCTGCCAGGTGCTTTTGAGGGTCTAGGTTTTCCAGGTTCAGCTTCGATCAGTTTTATTCCGGTTGGATCAACCCATATCTTTTTCTTTGCAACATCGATCTTCATTTTAAGTGAACCCGTTCCGTATCTGGTATAGATCCAGCTTTGCACAACACTGATAATATAGCTGTTAAAAGGAGCGTTCGCAGTTTTCTGAGAAACGATCGGACTCATAACAGAAGTTTGGACCAAAAACTGTACTATCAGTGGTTTGTCCGGAATTCCATAATTCTTTTTGATTTCGTCAAAATCGATCAAATATGAAGCCTGGGCTACTTTGAAAATCGGAGGAGGCGGGGGAAAATATCGTATGACTACTTTTCCGTACCCTCCTCTGAAGATGGTTTTAGGACCTTCAGGCAAATTAACATAAGAATCACCGCTTTCCTCAAAACAGGATATCACAACTCCAGCCAGCAATATATGAAGGAATATAATAGCTATATACTTTTTCTTTTTCACTTTATCAACTCCTTCTTCCTTTTCTTATCTCTGCATTCAGGTCTAAAAAGGTTCCTCCAACCCAGGCATACTTAGTAATTCCTAAAGAGTGTATGTAGTTCGTGATCTCAACGATCTGACCATAGGGCAGTTTTCTGTCCGCCCTGATCAGGATCTTAGGATCAGAATCCCGTATTTCATGCAGGAATATCTGCAGTGAAGCCAGATTAAAGTAAACTCCGTAACGTTCACCAAGCGTCTTAAGCAGCGGGGTCATTACAATCGTACGTTTATTGGCAATCTTCTGGAAGAATTCAGCAGAATCGTCATTGCCTTGAAGTACATAATATTCGATTTCTTTATTTCTATTTAAGTGGAGTTGGATCACATGTGAAACTTCCGTTCCGCCTTGTTTAGGAGGTGCCAGATTCAAAGTTCCTTCAACCTGAGGAGCAGATTTAACGCTGGGCATTACAGACATACTGACCAGGAAAAATATCATTAACTGAAAGATGATATCAACCATGGAGGTTAGTTCTGATTTTTCTAAAGCTGTGCCTTCTCTTCTAAATGGCATTTTCACCCCCAATCATCATTATTCCTCTCCTCGTTTTTTCGAGAAATGAAAAACCACGGTTTCTATTGAATCTTTATCACAAAAATCCATAATATCCAATATGAAACCGAATTCAGTTTCTTCATGTACTCTTAATTCTATGTTCTTAGGTCTCTCACCCAGAAAGATGAGGTCCTCTACTTTCCTTTGTAATCTTCTTTTTGCGTCATCCAATCGAAACGGACCACGGTCTTGAGTAGAATCCTTTTGAGCTCTTTCAAGGGATTGACATTCCTCATCGAGAATATATCCCACCAATTCACCTTTGTAACGACCAGTTTTTGCTCGATCAACATGCAAAAGAAAACCATCGATAAGCGGACCAACATCAGCCAACTTCCCTACCTCCGGCAATTGAGGAAGGTCTTCTTTCATCATACCCTTCACCTGTGCTGATGCCTTCTGGCTCACCGTTCCTAAAGCAAGAGTTACCATAAAATAAATCAAGAGCTGAAAGATAATGTCAATGAGAGAAGTCCATTCGGTTTTTGGAGCTTCTTCTACAACTCTTTTTGCCATGATTTCCTTCCTCTTGCTTAGGCTCTATTTAATATATCAATAATAATTTCTTCCCATTTTCCGTAGATCCAGTCCAGTTTGCCTCTATAATAATAATAGAAAAGCATAAATGGAACACCGATCGCCAAACCAGTAATGGTAGTAATTAGCGCTACGTGAATACCACCGGCAAGTTGGGGAACAACCTGGGTTAACTGCGCGTCAGGATTCTCCTTGATCATCTCTTCAATACCCACAAAAGCGCCTCTAATTCCGATAACAGTTCCAAATAAACCCAACATAGGTTCGATAGAACCGATTGCCCAAAGAGCATTTAAACTCCAACCTTTCAGACTGTCTAACTCTTTGATAGCAGTGTTTTCGGTGGCACGGTCCATTTCCTGGGAAGCCCACCAATTGTTCTGGTTACTCCTGTGATTCTCAAGGGCTGCCACAAAAACACGGGTAAAAGGATATTCCATGGGATCTTTCTTCAGTTTGATGCCAGGAACACCGTTTCGGCATACTTCCAAAGCCTTCTCAACATTTGGTTTTCCAATATCAAGCCAGGTCCTCTTTTCAGCCTCTTCTGTTTCCTGCCTGCTGGCTTTTATGTATTTTTCTGTTGAATCCCAGTATTCAAGTTCCAGGGACATCGATTTCATGGCTTCCTTCCAGTACCTCGCGACCTCCTTGATAAATAAATTACCCTTTGGACTCTTAAGGTCGGTTTTGCCTGTCTGGTTGGTTGGAAGCGCCGCATAAATAAACCCGGGTTTGTTCGGCGGGAAAATGTTTGCTAACCTTAGTTTCCACCAGGTTACAGGAAGTACTATCAACAAACCGAATATAGCCAGACCATAGATAGCAGGCATAAGAGTTCCACCCGCTTTTGAATATGCGAGAAAGGACTTGAATACGCCCTTCTTGGCTTCTCTCTCCTGTACGCCTCTCTTGAAAACTTTGCCTTCAGCAGCATCGCTTTTCCAGGGATTATCAACATTTACTAAGTCTACACGAATAAAATAAACTTGACCAAAATCCAGATCCCTGATGGTGTAAGTCTGATTGTTGGTCTCAGCAGTCTTGGCTATTACTGAAAAATTACTATCAGTGGAACATACTACTTTAAAAGTCAGGCTAGGGTCTGAATACTCCTCCCATGCTCCAAACTTCTTACTGCGAGTATTATAGGGCTTTTTATATAGCTCCCAAACAAAATTCAGAGTGAGATTTCCTTCTTCCTTCCCCTCTAAACCAGAAGATAAATGAACCCAAAGTGAATCTTCAGCATTAATTTCCTGTGCTTCAATTGCTGTTTGAGTAGTCATCATAAAAACACCCACAAAAAGTGACATTAGGATGAGTACCGCTGTTTTTCTCATTACTTTTCTCCTTCTCCTTTTGTTATGATTTTTATTTTTCTTATTCACATTTAATGTTATTATCGCTTGTTTTAATAAGCCTCAGCTTTTTGTCTTAGCTTCTGCGCATTCACACTGTCACCCAGTTCTTCATAACAACTCGCCGCACCCGATAAAGCTAATTTGATGTTATTTTTGTGCATATCAGGGAAGAACAACAATACTTTAAAATACTGGGCAAGCGCTTCCTTTATATTATCCTCTCCTCCCTGGGAAAATTTGATCTCCGCAAGCATTAGTAAAGCATCGTCAGCTATGTTGTTATCATAATACTTAGGGAACATCGGATAGGAAAGCCTCTTTCCTTTTTCAGTATAAAAACCATACTGATAACGCGTACTGACGGTCTCAAGATATTTGATAGCTTCCTGTTTTTCGCTGGCTGTTCCATCTTTTAAAAGTTTAGCCAGGTCAAACAACGCAACGATTTTCTCCGGAGAATCTCCTTCCGACTCAGCAACTGTCTTAAAATAAATCTTTGCGCTATCTAAAATACCCAATTCCTTATAACACTGAGCAAGATCATATTGAAGTCTTAGATCATACTGAATACTGTCTCCACCCGCCATATTCAGGTCCGTTATAAGCTGCAGCGCTTCCCTGTTTACCGTTTCGGCGTGAAGCCTGGATTCAGCATACTGATAATGGGTTTTCTGGCTGAAAATCGCTTTTGCCTGCTCGTCAGTAATGATCCTATTCTTCCAGTCATCACCATATTTACCAATGTAAGCCTCTTTGAAATAATAATAGGATTCTTTGAACTCCGGTTTGCTGTCCAGTGGAATCTCAATACTCTCATGCCTGAACATACAATACCCGAATATGAGATTGGCTTTAGCCCCAACCGCTCCATATTTGTAAAGCAGGGGTTCGTACTCACTCAAGTGTTCACAAGGATCCTTAGCTTCTGCAAGCTCCTTCAATCCATACTTCTCTTTTCCCGCGATAGTCAGTGAAAACCTTGTGAAATTGTTGCCAACATCGTTGGTTACCCCGCCTGCATAATCGATTCTGGTGTGCCTTCCCCCTAAATTAAAGGAAGTGAACAGAAGATTTATGTCCGTGAACGTAAAACCCAGTCCGAATGTAACTTCGTTTCCATCATAACCTGCTCTAGCCAATAACCATCTTGTTCCCCTGAACTCTACACCAACTCTTGGAAATATCGCTCTCTCCGATAATATATCAAGGTCCGCGGAAATTAAAAGGTTCCTTAATATCCAGTAATTCACACCGGTTCTAAGGACTATAGGATACTCGTCCTCATTGATAGTTCCTGCGCCTATGTTTTGAACGTTCAAACCAAGAGTGATCTTTCTCTTGATCGGCTTGGTCATGAATCCAAGGTCGAAGCCTCCGAAACCGGTCGCGCTTTCATCGTCCATTGAATACTGTATCATCTTCGTATTCAAGCCCAGTTTGAACCTCTTGTGCCACAGCCACCTGCCATAACCGAAGTTGATCGCTGTCTGGTAAGCGGAGAAGTCACCGAGAGACTGATTGAATTCGTCACGCCGGTCAAAGTCATCCATGCCGAGATATAACCAACTCAATCCGAACTTGCCGATATTGCCTACGGGATATACGAATGAAACATAGCCCATTTTGGAATCCATGTAAAGCGGGGCGTACATGAAGCCCAGCTCCCATCGCTCAATCCCACCCAAACCGGCGGGATTCCATACCAGCGCATCACCACCCTCAGCAATACTCGTATATGCCCTTCCCAGACCTAACGATCTGGCACCCACACCCCACCTCAGAAACTCTCCGGGTTGACCGGCAGTTCCCTCGGCAGCCTCTATGTGGGCAAAATAACTGAAAATTAGTAAAACAGAAAAGAATATTACGGTTATAGATCTATTCATTATGACCCCTTTATTACTTCATCGATCCTTTCTATGATTAATTTCTCCAATTTTATTCTTCATTTGATGCTTTCCAAACTGCTATCTTACGCTTCATTTCCTCACCATTGACCTTAACGATACATATATATCCGCCGTTTGCTACAACCGTCCCTTTGTCGTTTGTGCCGTCCCATTCGATGTCATCAACTTTGCCCGATAAGGTTACATCCTTCGTCCACACAAGATTTCCAAACATATCAAAAATTTTCATCTCAGCCTGCGTATCCGGCTGTTTGGCTTTAACCCTTATCCAGGTTACGCCGTCAATTGGATTGAATGGATTTGGATAATTAACCAACTCCATCCCTTCAACATCCACTAATATATCACCATCTATTATCGCTGACTCGTTCTCAGCCCTGTCAAGGAGTTTCGCATAAAGAATACGCTTATCCTCCTGCCCATCGCCGCTCAAAGACCTTTCAGCAAGCCCCGTAGGCTGTTCAAGAAAAGTATAATAGACATAATCACTCGTTGCCTCCAGATCATCAGTCTGGACATTTATCGTAAAATCTTCATCCTCAGCCATTTTCAAGCTGGCTACCTCTCCAGGCGCAGCATCCGTAGGATCCACTAACTCCACTTTGACCTCCAGCTCGTCACTCCATTCGGCGTCATCATCAGTCTTATCATAAAGCACGATATCCCCAAGAGTCGGTGGTCGAGTATCTAAAATAATGTAAGCTGTATCAATCGCGCTGGGGAAATTCCCATGTTTTACTTGACAAAATACATATTTCATTTCATTAGCTGTATTCGCGAATGTAAAATCTGAATATTCCGAGTAAGCTACCCACTCCTGATCGGAAACACCATCGTAAGTCTCCGCAAACCGCATCCAATCGGGAGGAGTCTCTATGGATATATGCGTGGTAACTGTCTGACTGTTCGTGTATTCGTAATCGTCCGTATCCACCGGGTCATACAAAGTGAGGTCCGGTCTCTCTCCCGGCGGCACCAGGCTCCATACAAGTATATCCACTGCGCTGGGATTTCCACCCTTATCTACAACAAGAGCATGAACATTGTATCGAATATTCTGGTTAGCGGGATCGTTGAAATAATCATAGAACGGGAACGGGACCGAAACCACGCCATCGCCCGTCCATAAATCGTCGATCGCGACAGCAAGAGTCCCCGGGACATGCTCTATCCAGAAATAGACCTTCCAGATCGAGCCGTTTTCAGGTGCATCAGTAATGTACAGTGGAATTTCAGATAACGGAACCTGTTTGACGGAGTCGATCTCCTCGCCCACCGCATCGCAGAAATAAAACTCAGGCGCGATTCTATCTACATTAAAATCTACCGTAACCTTCGAATTAGCGGTCAGGGCAGAACCCCAGTTCTCAGCATGGTCAAGTCCGGAAAGGGTTACCGGTCTGGCAAAAACATCATCATCCTCTATTAAAATGAGAGGAACGCCTTCCTCCTCGTAATGTTCAAATCCAATAATAATAGCGCCGTCCACGGTATTGAAAGGTATATCATCCCACAGTTCTTCCTCGATATCGCCCTCGAACTTGATGCTATCCACACCTGAAAGCGGGTCATCAAGTGATTCGAACCTGCCCCAAACGTTCAACTCGTTTGACCAGTACATATCAGCCATGAATTCATCGGGGAAGTCATCCGCTTCCGTGGGATCAACTACCATATAATTGTTAATGATAGGCGGGGTCATATCGAGAGTGATAGTATATTCAGCATACCCGCAAGTGTCCCCGGCTTCGGTTAACAGCCACGCGTACAGGGTCTTTTCACCTTCACCTGCGCTGGTTATCGTATAATTAGCCACACTATCCGCTGGAAACGGATTCTCGAGTGCGGGTATATCCATCTCGTCTTCGCTGATAGCATAGAAAGCTGGGGGTGAACCAAAATCTATAGTAAAATCGACAGCAACCAATCTCTCGTTCGTGAATTCATTATCCGGCGGGTCAGCATTTAAATCGTACGCTGTTATCTCAAATTCCCCGCAAGGAGAAACATAATTAATATCATCTGAGCTTCTCAAGCTGATATTACCAGCATGGTCCTTTACAGCGACATAGACAGTCTTTAATGAATAACCCGGGTCAACGAAAGTATAGGTCACTCTGTCATTATATTCCTGCCACCTATCAGAGAGGGATGCTGGCCATAATCCGGGGTCTTCAAAAACGGCGATGTAAGCCGGATCCGCGTATATGCCGTCGTCACATTCGGTGTCAACGTGAATTGTAGCTTCATCCGAAGAGCTTTCGGCTCCAGTATTCCTGTCCCTGCAAATAACTGTGGTTATGGTTGGTCTGTATGTATCCAATCTAATTATCGATTCTGCCGGAGCGCTCCAGTTACCTGCCGAGTCCTTAACAAAAGCCTCCACTATCTTAGCTCCATCCCCGGTGGGAATATCGAAGTAGATCCAGGCATCAAACGGCTCTTCTGTCTCACTGGTTCCGCTCGTGACCTTTAATCCGCAAATGTCCGTGCAATAATCGTAGGGATCGTTGAATATCACCTTTATTTCGGCATGGTTCGTCCAGCCGATATCCGCGACTTCAGATGTATCGGAAGGACTGTATGTAGTGGAAATATCCCTTAGACTTACGCTGGGAAGGTCCGGGGGATCGAGGTCCAGAATAATATCCTGCATATCAGAGTCGGTTAAAACCGGGTCGTGGTTATACTTGCCGACGGTATAAACAGTGCGCGTCACGCAGCTCGCTCTCGTCAATTCGAACGGTAGTATTATCAATCCCATCGTATCGCATGATTCGAGCGGTGCTACTGCCTGGAAAACCATATCTGACGCGGCGTCATCCCAGATCCCTATGGAATCGATGTCCCTGCCGTATCTTATCTTCACGTCTATCATTGTACTGCACGTATAAGTATTTATATCACAAGACCTTCCGGTAATATCCAGAAGGTCGATAAGCTCGATGACCTTGCATCCACGAAGCAGATGAATATCGTCCGTAGCCGCCTCCGAAACGTTACCAGCGTTGTCTTTCAGCACTACGTAAAGGGTCATCCAATCGCCATCGCTATATCCGGTAAAGCTGAACGTAGTCGTATAATCAAATTCTTCCCAATCATCAGCAGCAATACTTTCCAGGTCTGCAGCATCCTGGGTTAGGAACATCATGGTATAATCACCACAACTAGTATCAGGGGAAATGTGCACTCTTACTGTCATTTCATCGGTAGTGTCGGTACCTGCCAGGTCCCGGTCCTCAATGTCAATACTATCTATACATGGAGGTTCAGTATCCAGTGTTATACTTTCATAATCAGTCACGGAATAGTTGCCGGCAACATCCTGTACTTTGACATAAATATCTTTCGGACCATCTCCTGATGGGATTTCGAAGGGGTATTCAAAATCAGGAACATAAGGATATTCACTGTAGCCGGTTGTGAAATCCTCGTCCCAGGCTATAATAACGGTTTCCAGCCCAGACGCGTAATAATCACCATTTATGGGGTCAATCTCGTCATTTAAAGTAACGTTCACTTCGGTTGCGTTAGTCCAGCCGGCATCAGCAGACACATCATACCTTGAAAGTGTGGTTTCCGTGGTTTGGTCTGCCGCATCGACGGTACCGACTCGTGGGATCTCTGTATCGACGTAAATGTGGTCATCGATACCAGTATAGGTTTCGATATTACCCGCGCTATCCGTTGCGATTGTGTACAGTTTATATTCACCGTCGCCGCGGGTTGTCAAGGTGGAAAAATCAAATTCGTCAGAGACTGTTAAAGCCCCTTCCCAAACATGGGTATCATAGATGTAAACATCGGGATCGGTGCCGTATTTGTAGGCAAGCTGAACGTTGTCGATACCGCTTGGGCAGGTTACGTCTTCACCGTCATAATATGCTGTAAAAAACGGGTCGGTTGTATATTCAGGGAGCCTGGCTCCATCGACTGATGAAGTTGGCGGAGTATGGTCAACCTTAGTCCATACCGGAGCGCCGGTCGAAGGCGTCAATTCGTTGCCCATCGAATCCACAGCGCCTACGAAGAATTCGTAGCAGCAGTACGAACCCGCTGTTGAAGAATTAAATGATATAGCATCAACCACAGGTGAAACCGGTGGTGAAACAGTCATGGTTTCAGGGTACAGCTCCCAATCCGTGGTACCGCATTCTCTATAGTAAAGCTTTACTGTTTCCACACCCTGGCAGACTACATCCTCTATCGAGAAGGAAACGGGGAATTCCGCTGTATTCGTCCAGATGGGCAATTCATCGACCGTAACGAGCGGGACGCTGTTGTCCTGCCTTGAGCATACGATGTTCGACCAATCGCCCCATATCGCGCCGGGCATCCTGTACCGCAAACGGTAGCAATATTCGACTCCATCCCAGAGAGGGTCGTCCGCTGGAACTTCTGTCATGTCGAGTCCCACTGTATAACACAAACCTTCCACGTATTCCGGGGTTGCCGGAATAGGGCGAATCGAAAACTCCGAGTAGTCCGGATCACCCTCGTCAGGGAAATATGGGTCTTCACCAATGAAAACATCCGTCACCTGGACCTCGTAGGCAAGAACATTCTCATTGTCCTCCATTGATGCTGGGCCCCAACAGATGGTGTTTGTAACCCCCTGTGTGTAAACCGGTTCATCATTTATGACCGGAGTCTGGGCAAATGCCAGCGCAAACCATAAGGTTAAAATTACAAATATTAAAATCGGATAGCTTCTTTTATTTCTCAATTTTCCACCTCATTTCTATAATGAACCTATTTCTTTACAATGATAAAACTTCTTTATCTTAATAATAACATTTTCTTCGTACTCTGAAAATCTCTTGTTATGATGGCGTAGAAATAAATACCGCTGCCGGCTGATTCGCCATTATTATCATATCCGTCCCAGTAAATGGTGTTCAAACCATGTTCGCAATTCCGGTTAATGAGCGTTTTCACTTCCCTTCCCAGAACATCGAGAACAACCAGTTTAACCCGCGCGTCTTCTTCCAGGTAGAAGGATATTTCAGTGCTTGCGTTGAACGGGTTGGGAACATTCTGATAGAGAGTATAATTCTCCGGTAGGGATTGAACGTAAGTAATCCTTATCTTGCCTACTGCGTTATAGCTGGATATTTTTCTCATATTAAAGGTATTATTGAACGTTTCGTCATACAACTCAAATTCGCCTTCGGGTAATTCCCGGGAATTCCATGAGAGTAAAGTTGGGCTGCTTATATTCATTTCCCAGGCAGCATCATTCGGGCTTCTTATATCTGAAATAAGTTGTTGTCCATCTTCGCTTATAAAAGAAGCGTAACCATCGAGGAATGGAGGTGGCGGCGGCGCGATCTTATCCAATCTGTTATCATAGCCATTTGTGGCGGCTTCCTGTGCGCCGAAATAAAGCTTTTGCGCTCCGGCTTCGATCTCGACAAGCCAATCGGGTTCAGTGTTCGGCAAAATTTTTCTCGCAGCCGGGAAAACCGAGAGCATGGCATCTTCGTCTACCATGAACCAGTGTCCATGAGCCGGAAGCAGGTAATCAGTATCGGTATATGAACCGGTTCCACAATCGACATACCAGATATCGCCAATGTGGACATTATCAGGATCGGTTGTGAAATCACCATTAAAGGCAATACCGCCGATTATGTTCCAACCATAGAAAACCGGAACTGAATATTCTTCCAATGCTCTTCCAACGAAACAGACTGTGGCATCCGCAGCGAGATGCACCCAATAACCTCTACCAATGTATAAATCGGAAGTAGGGACGTACTCCGATGTAGCCGGATCGTAGTAGAACGGGTCTCCCAGCAATGTGGCAGGTGACATGAGTACATGCGCATCATTAGTATAAGAGGGTCTTAGCGGCAGGGAGATCAAGTTCCATCCCGCGCAGAAATCCACGCAAATCGTATCGTCGGGCGGGGGAGTGTAGGAAAATTCAAAGCTTTCACTATAACCGCTTTCATTACCCCACACGTCGATCGCTTTTATATGAAAATATTTTGTATGAGTACCTGAAAAAACAACAGAAGTCAATAAAGTACAGGCGCGGTTGTAAGTCAATGGCTCTTGTTCCAGTAGCAGCGGATCGTAAGGATGTATGTAAAGCCAGTCCTCAACAACTGAATGTTCCAATTGGTACCGGTTAGCTGCGGAGAATCCATAGCCCGGCGGTGTCATATCTGTCCATTCAATTATTGTATATTCTTCGGAATAGGTTACCCAGACATCATCAACGACCGGTGATACAGGCGGTGTTACATCTTCTTCGAAAGCTGCCTGTGTACCCAGTAATCCCTGGTGTCCGCAATAATCGACAGAAACGATTTTATAAAAATTCTGGTGAAAGATATCTGCAGGGTTGGGATCACCATCTATCCATGAAAGCATCCATGGCGGGAGTGAATCCATCAGAGTACCGATATCTCCAAAAGTATTCGATCTATAAATAAGGTAGGCTGCCAGTCCGCTGCCCCTATCAGTGACCGGAATCCATGAGATAGTCACATCGACGGTTCCAACGCCATCAGCCCTTGAATAAATGTTATCGATTATTGGTGAACCGGGAGGAGCGTTGTCTATTCTCGTATTGACAACGTTCGACCATTCGGATACGTTGCCAAGTATATCCTTGCACTTTGCCCTGAAGTAGTACCTGTTCTCTTCGAGGTCGCGGAAAATATAGTACATCTCTTCCCAGCATGTTACTGGACCCGCTGCCCTGTGAAGCAGGGGGTTATCAAAATGCATCCAAGCGGTGCTGTCTGCGTCCCTGAAATCCGGGTAAAGCGCCATGTGGACCATGAGGGATTCAGCTAAACCGCAGTTGGTATCAACTATTTCAAGGAAAACTGAATCGGTGCACGTCCAGTTCGATAGTGTAACCGCGACAGGCGCTGCTATTTTAGCCGGCAGGCACACTGTATCCATCGGGAAGGGGTCAGGAGAGAAGAAGCCGAGTTCATCCACTCCGACCACGGTATAGTAATAACATGTTCCCCACTGGAATGTACCGTAATCCGCGTATTCGTAGACACTCACGCCTCTTGGAGCAACAGTTGCAACGAGATGCAAAGCCGCTGAAGGTCCGCTTATCGGGAACAGGTCAACGAGACTATCCCGGGTTACTCTATAAATGTTATAGTGTGATAATCCGCTTGCGCAATCGAGCGCGGCAGTATCCCCCGCGGGGACGTACCAGTGTATCAGGTTCCATCCGCCGGGTTGTGTTTCTCCTGCAACTGAATCCACCGCGTAAGGTCCTCTTGAATCTCTAGTGGAGGTTTCGACCGGACCCCAGGGACCAACGCGAAAGCTATCGTCAGCGACATCGTAGTATTTTGCCTGAGCCCTGTATCCATAAGTTACACATTCTTCTCCATCCCAGAGGTAGCAATGGTCAGTTTGCCAGCCGGTCGTGACGGTATCTCCAACACCTTCAGTCCATCTCTTGAACCTGTACCTGGTGCCTTCACAGCCTCCGCAAACGCTTGGAGGACATCTCTCCAGGTCCACGCAAACTTCTAAAGCAGGCGTATTGTAAAATTCGGGCAGTTCCTCCAAAAAGCCGCAAGGGGGTAAGAGCGGGAACGGCACGGTGGTCTCTACAGCTACTATCGGATTATAATAAGCGTGATAATTGCCTACTGAATCGACTGCTACTACCGTATAGTAGTAAGTTCTTTCCGGCAGTAAGCCAGTTGAAGGAGTATCACTGAAATCGAAGCAATCGCTTCCGTTATCCGGAACCATTGCCAGGTAAGGGTCTCCTTCCCTTATCCAGTTGAGTGGTGACGCGTATTGAGCTCTATATACAAGGTATTTTTCTACTCCGCTGGCTGTGTCGGTTGCACGGGGCCAGACCAAAGTAACAACGGGGTGAACGGCGTCGCCCGGTCGGCTGCACAGAGCGATATTGATGTGTTCGATTATCGATGGCGCGTAAACGTCCATCATGGTTCTTTCCGGGATTGACCGGCGGGTGGTATCGTCTCCGCACCTCGCCTGCGCCCTGAAATAAAATTCCTCTCCATCTGCCATGCCAGAGAAAATGTAGTATGGTTCTGATAACCAACCCGTCTCCACATTCAGTCCTTCCCTTCCCCTGATTGTAACTCTCCAGAAGCGGTATTGAACACCGGGACAGAACGCCGCATTTGATTCATGGATAGTAGGGTCTATCTCAATGCGGATGGAAGTGCCGCTGGTGTAGGGGAAAAGCGGTGTTAAATCAGGACTCAAGGGAGGAGTCGGCTGAGATAAAACACTGCCTGCCATGATGAATAGAGACAAAAAACAAATATATAATTTCTTATTATTGAACATTAAAATTCTCCCTCCATTTTATAATTAAAAATATTGTATCCAAATATATTATTCCATATTATCTTGTCAAGCAAAAAAGCTTTGAGATTTACACACTTATTTCCTGATTTCAAGTTAGTTAAATACATATTGATAATATAACTATTCTCTACTCTTAATTACTGGTAATTTGCTGTTTATCTAAGATTTTCAATAAAGTAATATAGTTATGAGCTTTTTTATCGAACTCCGCTTTAAATTCGTTTCTTACGGGTTTGCCTTCAGGGAAAGCGATCTTCAACGGATTAACGTATTGTCCATTGACCTGTATTCGGTAGTCAAGGTGCGGACCGGTGGATAAGCCGGTTGAACCTACCTTTCCTATGACCTGCCCCTGCTTAACCCAGCTTCCTTTTCTAACTCCGGACGTAATCTTCGATAGGTGACCATAAGAGGTAACGAACCCGTTCCTGTGGTCTATCTTAACGAAATTCCCAAACCCGCCGTTCCAGCCGGAATATACTACTACTCCGTCACCCGAGGCTACCACTGGCGTGCCAGTTGCAGCAGCATAATCAACTCCCAGATGCGGCCTGTATATCTTCAGTATAGGATGGTACCGGCTATGCGTAAAGTATGAGCTGATCCGCCTGTAATTCAACGGGGAACGAAGCAACGGTTTCTTCAGAGACCTGCCTTTCAGGTTATAATAATCGACATGACCGGAGGGATCCTCGAAATAAACCCCCGTGTGAAGCTTATCCCCTCTGCGGTATTCAGCAGCAAGTATCTTTCCCAGGCGCACCGGCTTACCATTAAATGAATACTCTTCGTAAATCAATGCAAACTCATCTCCATTCTGGGTTTCCGTGAAGAAATCAATATCATACCTGAAAACTTCGGTGAACTCGCCGATAAGATTGGTGTTGCAGGAAGCCATGACCATGGAGTTCCAGAGGTTGCCCTCTATCACCCCGGATTGCGCCTTGATAGTGTAGTTCAGCGGGACCGAATCTTCGTAAACTGTGTAGGAACTATCAGTGTGGCTGCATAACCCGAACTTATGCCAGGGCGATTTCGAATATTTAAATTCCTTAATTTCCCCTTCCGGTGAAGTTTCAAGCATGAATTCTTCTCCCGGCAGGATTCTCCGAAGATTCATGACTTCCTTTAGGTTTTCCGTGATAGTAAAAATATTATGCGGGGGTACTCCTGCCTCCTGAAGCGCAAGTGATAGAGGCTGGTCTTTCTTTATTTCACCTTTATAGTAGCAAAGGAATTCGGAAGTATTACACGGAGCACCTTCAAGCGAAACCGGACCGAGTCCGGTAGAATGATCGAAAGCTCGGTTAATCAACCAAATAAATAGGGCAAAACAGAGCGCGAACCCTATCCAATAATACTTTTTAATCCTATCGGCTTTTAAAAAACGCAATTCCTATTGGCTCCTTTAAAGCTGTTTTCATGTTTAATCGAATTTAATAAGCTGAAATGTTATCTGATTATTCTTCTTTTTCCTACTTCGTGTGCGCGGTTTCGATGTTATCAATTTTGTTTTTATATTCGCCTCGTAAACTTTTGGAAAATTCTTTTGCTTCGAAGATATAGATCTCCGTTCCCGGGTTTTTATAGCAGGTCGATGCCAAGCCAGCTTTGAGACAAGCCCTCTGGAGAATGGATTCGTTATCCCAGCCTATCATATTTTCATTTTTTGGTATAACCAGGCTTGAATGTGTACCGTTCTTCAGGAAGATGCCGTCATAATCAGGATTTTTGTCAAGGTCTTCCAGATTTTTGATCTTGATGGGGTCACCTGTAATACATATCTCGATAGTGAGGTCCTGCAGTTCATTAAATGCGATAGGGTTGCACCTTGGATCGTGGAATGCCGCAGCGATTGCGACTTCATCAACGAACACATGCAGTGGGTGCGATGGATACAGATCACCGATACAGCCCCTGAATTCTCCCCTGCTCGAATAGGAAACAATTAAACCATGTTTCCTGTAAAATGCGGGAAACTGGCATGGTGAATCAAAAATGCTGTCTCCATCCATTAAATGGCTTCGCAGGGAACTTTCAACAAGGTTAAAAAGACAGTCAGCTTCCTTGTCGGTAAATTTGAGTTCATTGTCATCTACACTCGCTACTTGAGGGACCTCGAGATGTTTTAAAAAACTAGCGGACATGTAACCCGTCACTCTCGTTAGATCGCCCGATAAATCAGCCGAAGTAAAGTACCTGAGAACCACACCGTCGTTAACACCCATTTCCAGTACAGTCATCATCATCGTTAATATAGCGCTTCCATCAGTTGCATCGAACCCTCCCCCGGTCATATCTTTGTATATCTGTTCAGGTTTCAGTGTCGGGATCAACGATGAAAAATGCTTGTCTTTGATTATCGCCTCACGGTAATCCCGGCTGACTGAAAGATTGGAACTCGCTATCACGAGTATTTTTTTCCCATTGCTCACTGAAGTAAGCGCGTCAGAAGTTTTCTTTAAGTGAGTAAAATCACCATTACTGACTTCAATCGGCACGATTTTGACGTTGCCAGATATGTAGTGTATAAAAGGGAGTTGGCTTTCCAAAGCAGCGTTATCAATTAATTCATCTGTTATGGGCTCGAACAGAGCGGGATATAGATTCAGCAACCTTTTTGTTGTGAAAACATCGATAGATAAAAAACCCAGAGGAGTTGTAATACCTTTGCCTGAATATACTTTGCTCTTAGGTGAACTCGACTTCGAAGATGTTAAAACGATAATAAAATCGTACTTCTCACCTTCAATTTGTTTATAAGCGCTGGCTGCAACGGGACCGCAGTATATGTAGTTCCCGTATGGTACAATAAGCCCGATAGTTTCACCCGCCGCCGCATTTCTCGACGCGTTATTCAGGAAACCTTTAAGCTGATTAGATAATCTAACTGGATTTGAAGGAAAATTTATTCCACTTGATCTTAACGAATATACTGTAAATTCGCTATACCCCCACAAAAAAGAATACAATATGGCATAAATACCACATAACAAAAGAAAAACTAAAGTCTTTTTATTTTCTGACCGTCTTTGCATTAACGCCTATTCTTTTGTTTAAACTCCATAAAACTAATATCCTAATTCGATAATTACCTCCTTTTTTATAACATTACTCTATATATTATCTAATACAATTTAGTTGTCTATTAATTTATAAAAAATTGATACTATGTCAACCAAAAACTAAAAAAAAATATTTAAATCTTTTGTTCAATCTCTATATACATTTAGTTTATTTTGAAATCGATAAACAAGTTTTTTAATTTTAATTAATTGACTTAAACCTTATTTCATTTATATTTATCGTTCTATAATCATCAACTGTTTAAATTTAAAAAAAAGATGTGCTACAAGGAGAAGAAATGAAGGGAGTGATATTAGCTGGTGGTCTGGGAAGCAGGTTACACCCCCTCACAAAAATCACCAATAAACATCTGTTACCGATATATGACAAACCAATGGTCTATTATTCGGTAGAAACCCTTGTTGATGCGGGAATCGAGGATATAATAATAGTATGCGGCGGCAACCATGCGGGTGAATTTTTAAGGCTTTTAGGAAACGGGAACCAATTCGGGCTGAAGAAGTTGAACTATACATACCAGGAGAAAGAGGGAGGAATTGCCGAAGCGCTCTATTTGACGAGGGAGTTCGTTGGAAACGACCGAATAGTAGTGCTTCTCGGGGATAACATCTTCGAGAAAAGCGTAAAACAATATGTGAACGAATTTCAGGATCAGGAACGGGGCGCTAGAATAATCCTGACCGAAGTGGAAAATCCCACCGAGTATGGAACTGCCAAGTTGTCGGGAGATAAGATAGAGGAAATTATCGAGAAACCCGAAACTCCACCATCAAACCTTATAGTCACGGGATTGTACATGTATGATTCAAGTGTTTTCGAGGTAATCGAAACGCTTTCACCCTCCAGCCGGGGGGAACTCGAGATCACGGACGTGAATAACACCTACCTGGGAAAGGGCATTCTGGAATACAGCATCCTCGAAGGATGGTGGGCGGACGCAGGCTCTTCTATCGAAGCCTACTACCAGGCGATCAAGAAGGTTAGGGAAAAAATCTATAAATGATTATTGATAAGTGATTAATGATAAATAACTTATTGGATTTTTCCATTCGTGCATTGGTGGCTGTCACCAGGTTTGGAATTGCAACAAAAAAATTGACATTGTTGTATTTTCTTTCCTTTTAGTTTGACCATTTTACGTTATACGTTTGCGGAGAGTGAATCGTTCAGAGTAAGAGGTTGCGTGTGAAAAAATCAGATTTTAGTCCCTCACATTTCCCATTATTCATCCTAATACAAGGATTTTTATATAAGAGGTTCTCTAATGCTAGTTAATTGATTATTGACTATTGATAATTTCCCCCACACCACCCAATACTACAACTATTAACTCTCTACGGTGGTTTGCCGTCGACAATATTTTTTTTATAAGTCAATTATTTTTTCCTTCTTTGTGTTCTTTCAGTCTTATTCGTGAATTCGCTTGCCCTGTCAGATAGCGCAGCTTATCTCAACAGGGTGGTAGGTTTTTGTTTTTTATTTCATTATCCGTGATTATCAGCGTAATCCGTGTCGTCCGTGTGCTATTTTTTTTGTTTTATTCATTGTTGTTGTTTTCCCCTCCCCACCCCAGGCGGTACAGGCACGCCAGTACCCTACCACGGAGACGGAGATTTAATTAATGGATCAACGCTTTTGGGGTTGTAATTTTGAATTTTGACCTTTGACTTTTAGCTTTTGACCTTTGACTTTTGACTTGTTTTTTAATGTCTCGTGTGCCACTGGTGCCACGTTTTTTGTTTACATTATATTTTTTTCTCCGTGTCTCTGCTTGCCCCGTTAAATATGAAATTATTTAACTAGGGTATCTCTGTGTTTCATCACCTCGCCACATACACCGTCCCATTGCAGACAATTCTCCCATCTGCTTCAATAATATAGATATACACTCCATTATTCACCGCATTCCCTTCACTATCCTTTCCGTCCCATGTGATCGTTCCTTTGGATGAAAATTCCACATCACCGTTTCTAACCTCTCTAACCAGGGTGTTATCCAGGTTGTAGATTGAAACCACACCATTATCT
>JAFGQG010000070.1 GCA_016935765.1 bacterium | reverse complement strand
GCTTTAATTGTCAAGAAGAAAGTTTTATTTAATACGGAATTATTTTGAAGGGTCCGGCTGTTTATTTCAACCAATTAATTTATAGGTAATTATAGACCTGATACGCCTAAATATCATTATAATTCTCCCCGGGAAATCGTTGACACCTCGGTGTGTAATGAATAAGTTCCTGTGCGAAGTGAACATTAAATATTGGTTCATTTGCAATTTAGTTGCATAAATTAGTTCAAAATTTATCCCAGTCTCTACGGGATGATTAATCAAGCCTTCGTCTTGATTTTAAGAGTTTGTCACCAAACTCCATGCATCCACTTGGTTATCAATAATTAACTCTCTGCTATTACCTGCAACTAATTTGCATATGATCCTAATTTAAAAGCCTTTAATTCATCCGTCAGCCTTGGGAATTTATAAACATTGAAAAAAATTTGGTCTATTCCCGTTTTTTCGCAGCTCCGGGTTCTGTAAAGTAACTAATACCCGGTATTTCCTTATACGAAGTTGATTGTAAAGCAAGTTTATTAACCAGGGGTGTCCCCAGTTGGATAATCCCGATTAGAAAGTCCCGGTTAGATAGTTATACATCTATCAGGATAAAATGCACATCTAACGGGTTATACTTCGGATTCAACGGGGTAAACAGGGCGCCAGACCACGGATGCCAACCCCAACGAACGATACCAAAGAACCCATTACCCTGACGTAAAATTAGTAAAACAAGCGAAAATAACGTAACCAATATTCCATTTCTGTTATTCATTTCAGGAATATTACCTTCCCTTCCAGAATATCGCTGCTGATTTCTGCCCGGAAATATTCGCCTTCTCCTGGTGAATTTCACCGGTACTCATCTGGACCGATATCGTCGCCTGATCGCTCATTCCGATATGTGCGGTTGGCGAGGTCGGTACGCCCTCCCCAAGAACAACAGATTCGATCAGTTCCATACCCCCTACTACCTCCCTCTTGCCTAAAGCCTGGGTAAAAGGTTCTGCTGTTCCTGTCATATAATATACCCCAAACAATTTAGCGGTTCCTCCAAATTCACAGATATTCATATTCGGTTGAAAAGTAGTAAAAAATATTTGTTCACCGATCAGTGTCGGTTCGGTGGTCACTCTCTCCCCCGCCGGAAATTCCGAGTACCAACCCGCTGCAGCATTGACATTTTGAAGGAATTCATTGTACATCACCTCACCACCCGGAGTATTTTTTACCACATATCCCGTATCAGTCTCGTAAACATCGCAATCAGAAACATCATAGAGACTTGAGAAACTGACAGAACCGGCACCCGTAGCCCAATAAGGGTCTTTTAACCCGGCAAAATACTGGGATTTTGTACTTCTCTCGTCTGCATTGGAGGTGTATCGCCCCGTCCCGAATAGCACCCAGATATTGCCATACTGGTCCATCGTTACTGCACCGGCAGCTTGAACAGGACGCTGAATATCGATTAGTTTCGAAACTTCCCAATCACCGGGATTCTCACTTTCATAAAAATTCAGCCTGTACATTTTCCCGTACCATTCTTCATCCTGTAAATCATATACATTCAATCCGAAATATGCGATATCAGTATTAAAATCCATGTCAACATCAACACTGACAGGGTCGCTCAAACAGGAATTTTCTTCGGTGAATTTATGCTTGAATAATACTTCACCCGATTTTAGATCTGCTACATATACATAAGCTTTCTGTTCACTAATGCCATCCAACCCGGTTGGCCCGGAACCAAAAATCAGCAGCCAGGTAGAATCCACTTTGGCAATTGTGGGGTAAGTAGTAGTATATCCCAGGTCATCATCATTGAAAACCCAGAGCACCTCAAAGTCATCAGGGTCTGTAACGTCCAAAACAAGAAATGATGATGACAATATATCCCCGGTTATAACAGGACAGGGGGTGCCGCCGAAATTTTGGCCGCAGATCAAAACCGTGCCCCAGCCGTCTGTGTGGGTGTCATCAGGAGTAAATATTTTTGCATCGATTGCTTTCATTTTTAAATCGATGTAGTAAACATGGCAGTAGTACGGGCTTGTTAGCCACTCCAGGTGAGGAAGCAGGTTATAGGGCACCAATCCCCATATTTCTTTACCCAGTGCTTCTCCTGCTCCGTCCAACCATCCAGGTGAGACAGGGTCACCGGTTTCTTTATATCTACCGGCATTAAATGCTTTCAATATACCGTCATTTCCACCTATATACAGCACACCTTGCCTATCATGTTTATCTAAATAATAATTCATATAACCCACATCATTGTATAGCAGATCAAATCTCTCTCTTGGTTCTGCGACATAAACCGGCCTGGAGTTAATAATATCCGCTAATTTCCAAACATTGCCATTGACCGTCCTGCTTCTGAATTTTGAATAATCGACTCCCCGGGTGTAATTAATTATCGAATCAGCTCCGGCTTGAGAAGTATTCAAAAAATCCTTCAGATCATCCGAGTTTGCAGTTGTGAAGTCAATTGTAGTGAAGCCTTCACCATAGGAGTCAGGTATTACAGCCTGGATAACTCTACTGCTTGCAGACCGGGTATGCAGTTCATTTCCTGCATTCCAGACAAACTTGATCCGGTCAACGGGCAGCATATCGATATAATTGTCAACACTACCATCACCATCTATATCCTGGTACCTTTCACCGATCGTGTTATCTCCGTTAAAAATAATATTCACGATATAATCATCGATCATGTCCAGGTGATCATCCTCATCCGTATCTTCCCTCAGGTTGCCCATCTGGTCCACCCAAAGTGCCTGCACATTTCCGGTCCAATCGAGAGCGGTTTGTCCGAATAATTTTTTAGGGGAGAATACTGTCTGGAACGCGTTTCCCTCACCCTTAATTGAATTAGTAACAACTGATGCCTGTGATGAAACATCGAGCCGGGTCAGGATATCAGTCATAGCGGAGTTAATTGCGCCTTCCAATTGGGTACCATCCTTTCCGTAGAAGTAACTATCCGGGTCGCCATCGCCGTTTTTATCCCATTCAACATTTAAGTCGGGGATTTTATTTCCGTTCATGTCATCGAATCCACCATTTCTTGCCGCCCTTTTCAGCAGTGTTGTAGCTTTATCCTCCTCTTCACCGAAAGCATATATGGTATATAAGAAGAGATAACAGTCATAATCCTGCCAGTCAGGGCGCAAGTCGTTTACATGTGCCCATAATGCGACATCCCGAAGGTCCTCCGAACCATTCTGATCCCACTCATCCGGCACCGGGTCCGGAGTATAGTTATCGTACTCCTTCAATTCACCGGGAACATCCTGGTCCTGCGTAGATTCTCCATCGGTGATAAGGATGACAAAATTCTTTTCACAGCCATATATAATTGGGTCATGTGCAGCGTAATTTCGATTGGTAAAATAACCTTGCTGAGCGCCGAAATAACGGGTAGCTTCATAATAGGTTTCAGCTAAAGGCGTCCAGGTGCTCGGTGTTTCATTCTCAATATGTGTGATAATATTAACTCCCGGATTCCCTATAAAATCAGCGACATAACCTCCCTGGTCATAGTTGAAGAACATAAGTCCGAGGTCCAACCTCTCTGAAACACTCTGCACAACCCCCTCCACTGTTTCCGTGGTCCTTATCTTAATCTGGCTTAAATGGTCTCCTTCATAATATATATCATCTCCATAGATGTAGTAATCTTCTTCATTATAATATTTATGGAAAGCCCGGGCAGGTTTATCATCCGTCTTTTCACCAACTAATACCTTTGGTCCTGAACCCACCCTTGATAAGCATTTACCACCCACCATGACCTTTCGTGCTATATCGACCCTTCTCATTGTAACCCAATTCAGAAAATTGCCGCTGAACCTGTTATTATAAGGATCGGCAGTACCCGACCAATAGGTTATAGGCTCATAAACATTACTCTGGTATTCATAATATTTTTGCGGGTCTGCATATCCATAATATTCCCTGGCAGGATTATAGTTACCGTAATATGCCTGGTAATTCATGCTGCCCGAATTGTCGAAGATGATGCAGACGTTGGCAGGTACGGTCGAGGATAAGAAAGGTGGATATTTGCACGGCATCTCGCCTATTTCAGGTAAACTGAATAATGGATTGCCGGCAGTGTCGCATAACTCCTGCGTAAAGTCCGAACATCCCGATTCAATGCATGCTCTTACTTTGTAACAATGATATGAACCGGACTCCAGGGGATAATCTTCATAGACCGTGGACATATAATCCCCCTCGCTCGTGTGTCCGTCTCTTTGTATCTCAAACCATTCGGTAAATGAGGAGGTATCCTCCCAGCTCAAGTTTATTGTAGCGGAATCCCCGGTTTCAACCGCAAAATTAACAGGTACCGATGGGGTGATTACTGTCCCGGGAACATCACATTTTTTCTTTGTCCATTTACTGTAATACCAGTGCCAGTAATAATAAAGTTCTGCACGGACCTGGTAACAATAATCATCTTCAGGTTCCAGACCACAATCGGTGTAGTCGTTTTCTTCGGTGTAACCGGTACTATTGTTACCGCGTTCAACATTGTAGCGAACATACCACCCCTGGGAGGGGTTTTCATAATCTTCGAACCAGTGTGCATTCCAGCTTAAGTCGATACAGGCTGGATCACCGGCTTGAACTGTCAAACCGGTTGGGGCGCTATATGCCGTGTACGCGTTTGAAACAAATCCCATAAGCAAAAACATTATACATAGAGTAAATTTTCTAATATATTTAATATTGACCATATTCGTTCACCTCCTTAATATGAACACCTATAATAAAAATAAGATATTTTAATCATATTGTCAAGAAATAACCATTATTATTCATATTGTTGTATATATATTATGTATTTATATGTTACTTTTGTAAGTGTATTAAGATTCATAATAATAGATACTGATAATCCGGGGGGAAGTTTTAAATTATTTTTCATTTAAGTACCAATTTTTTTACTCAGGCATTAAAACATTCGTTATTGAACATAAAACCTTTCTGATTAAAAACATTCGAACAGGCTTCCACAACACTTTCATCGTACAGGACACCACTATTGCTTGTTATCTCATCGATAGCTACATTTATTCCTAAACCTTTCCGGTAAGGTCTATCGGCGGTCATTGCTTCCACTACATCCGCCACTGCTAATATTCTTGATTCAAGCAGAATATCATCAGTTGAAATACCCCGCGGATAGCCAGAGCCATTAAGCCTCTCGTGGTGCTGGTGCACTATTTGAGCAATATGCCAGGGTGATTCTATAGCCTTCAGGATATTATATCCGGCTTCTGAATGGGTCTTTACAATGTTATACTCTTCAGTTGTTAATTTCCCGGGTTTATTAATTATCTCCAATGGGATTGTGATTTTACCTACATCATGAACCATAGCAGCCAGTTTTAACCCATAAATTGTATCTTTATCCAGACCCATTTCTTCTGCAATTCTGCATACGAGTTGAGTTACTCGCTTCTGGTGTATGAATGTAAAGGAATCTCTGGGTTCTAATATCCGGGAAATGGTAATGAAGGTTTTCTCAAAGCCGTGCAGTAAATTCTCGAAGCTCTGGGGGAATTTGACCAATTTTAAATGAAATCCATCATTGTGTTCGGTAAATAAATTACTTTGCTCTGAAAAATTTTCCTTGTCTCTAAACAGGAAAATTAGAGCATAGTCCTTTTTTAACATATTAATAGATGCCTTTAATCGCCGCCTACGCCGATCATGCCGCGATTCTCGGGCATGAAAAAGACGAGATCTATGGCTTTCTGATGGAGGCTCTGGCGTCCACAACGAGGGATCTCTCGACAAACGAGATGATCGCACTG
>JAFGQG010000069.1 GCA_016935765.1 bacterium | reverse complement strand
TGATAATTGTTAATTTTTATGTTCTCTGCTTCCTGTTTCCTGTATCCTGATTCCAATCTTTACCCCTACCCCCGTGAGACGAAGAATTTTCAGAGTAATAGTATTTTTTTTTCATTGCTAATTGATAATTGCTCACTGGTAACTGACAATTAATGTATTTCTTTCACTTCTTAAATCGCTGTTTATAAATCGGTATTCTATTGCTCATGTTTCTTTTTTTCCCTCTTTCACTTCTAAAATCTAAAATCGTTAATCTGCAATCGTAATTCAATAAAAAAAATAGGGACCCTTTACCAGAGTCCCTATTTTGAATATCAACTATCGTGAATGTATTATTTCATCAACAGTAGTTTCCTGGTTTGAGAATGGTTAGGAGTAGCTAACTTGCAGAAGTAGATTCCACTCGGCTGGTTGGAAGATTTCCAATCAACTTGATATACTCCTGCTTCCGTCATCCCCTGATGAAGCGTTTCAACTTTATCGCCCAGTATGTTATAAATTGACACATCCACTTTAGTACGATTAGGCACACCAAACGCGATGCTGGTTTTTGCGTTGAACGGGTTGGGGTAATTTGCGCCAAGGTAGTAGCTGGCAGGTGTAGGTTTGATTTCCCTAACAATTCCAGCGGTATTAACAACGATAGCGCGGATCATAAGGTCGATTTCGTCGAACGGAGCCGCGAAATCACTCATATTATAGAATGTATCTGCAAGGATCACCCATGAATATGGGTCGGGGCTGGTATTATCGCAGCCAACGCTTACTCCCGTGCTTATATTTCTCATGCCTGCGTAAAAAGTACCTACATCACCAACATCGATATTTGGAATTCGGACATCGAACCATTCACCCGCGACATCGGGAGTAACCGGGAACGGATGCATGATATAATCACCTGGCTCGCCTCCGTCATCGCCCCATACACAAACATTGAATGGCGTACCACTGCCCGGGTAGAATCTCAACCCGACAAGTATATCGGTAGGATCCGGAGGCATAAATGATACTACCAACCCGTCTCCAGGATCGTTGGAAGCATAAAGATAGCTGAAAGAACCAGTCCCGCTTACTATAGTATCTATAATTCCATCATCCCATTTCAATTCGATGCTATCCCCTTCCGGAGGAATAAACGCGGGAACGTTCCATGTCAGTCTGATCTTATTGAACATACCTTCGGAGGCTGCAAAATTAGTAGGCGGATAATAATCAAGGGTTTCGGGCGACGCAACCTTATACATTGGATTCAGACCGACCCCGAAATCTTCTATAGGCGGTACGAAATATCTGGCGGTAGGTGGTCCGATCATATCTTCGCAGTATGTTGCAAGAATTGTGCTTCTGAGGTTAGGTGAAACATCGTCGTGCATACCACCGAGATAGACAGCAGAGTAAATGGCTGTAAAATCGTAGGTTGTAGAGTGATACCTCGAGCCTCTTCCAGTACCATCCTGGTCGGTAAGGACCAAACCGGCGCCGGCTGTCGAGATTTCATCAACGTAATGGTCAGCGGTCATCTGATAGTCATAGTCCATAGTAATATCGACTCCGAAATAGACGTCGTTGCCTTCTACATATTCGACGTTTCCGTCTTCGGCTGCAGAACCATCGCCGTCCCAGTTAATATGGAACATGTCAAAGAATGCGCTGCACGCTGCTGAGCCTTCTTCGAGGTAATCCCAACCAAGGTCAACACCTTCGAAATAGACGTTTCCACCACTTTCAAGGTACACGATCAGGCTTTCCAGATCAGCATCCGCGATATGAGGTGGATTGGGATATGTGCCTGTTACGATGAATATTGCCTCGTAATTGTGAAGGTTAAACCTTGACAGGTCTTCGTCTTCGAAAGAGCGGTAAACATCGGTATACCCTATTTCTTCAAGAATGTTGATGAGAACATCGGCTTCATCCTCTGTTCCTTCGTCACCAAGGAGGTCTCCGCCGTCATAGTCATAAACCAGGATTTGTGCTGCTGGAGCCATGGAGGTTGCAAAACCTGAATCGAGAGTCGAAAGATCACTTTCGCCTTCATCGTAGAGTGCAGTTACTCCATATAGATAATCCGTTTCGAGTTCAGCGGACACATCAGAATAATGCAGGCTTTCAGCTGAGACGGTAGCGACCAGTTCCGCATCTGCAACTTCTGTAAAAGGATCAGTACTCCGGTAGATATTATAATTAAGGAGAGCCATTGGAGAAGTAGAAGTAACAGCCCTATAGAACGCGAATTCCGGTCTTGATGAACAGTAAGCGCTCGGTCCGCTCTTCTCAATGGGCACTATGCTGTTATGACCCAATTTATTTGAATTTGAGTAAACGGGTGTTGGTGAGAGCTCAATTATCTCTCTCGATGTGGTTGCTACCACGGCTCTTATCATAAGATCATAGTTTGCGAATGATGGATAATCGACCAGTTGTTCCCATGTTCCGCCGGAGTATGCCCAGGCGCGTTCATCGCAGTCATTCGTATCTGCGCCAACGTAAGGGGTTCCGACATCCAGTTCGATCCATCCGCCATAGAAATCTCCATCGATGAAGACTGATGGAGTTGCGACATCGACCCATACGGAATAAGGAGTTGGCGCAAGTATTGTGGCGTCTACCGGGCTGATTAAATCAGCTCCAGGTCCATCGCCCCAAACGTGAACTTCAAAATCGAGCCCGTGGCTGATAGTGGTGAAAAGAAAGCGCAAACCAAGCAAGGTGCAGCCGCCAACTGGCGAAGTAAACCTCATGGCTAAACCATTTCCGGCTGAACCATAACCCAATGAACCGTCAGGAAGACCGTCATCATAAGAAATCACATCACCTGCAAGTGTCAAAGGAGGAGCCCAATATACTTCAATACTGCCATAGATATTGTCCGTCGCGTAAGTTCCTTGAGGTGGATTTACAACTGTTGGAGGCGGAGAACTTGCAAATCCTGAATCCAGGGCTGTAGGTTCGGACTCAACATCACCATACATAGCTGTAGCGCGATAATAATAATACTCTGCGGTATCAACATCCTCATCATCATACCTCGTTTCGCCGAAAGGCACAGTACCGATTAGAGTTGCTGATGATATATCCTCAAAATAGGTATCGCTTCGGTAAATATTATATTCATCAGGCCAATCCATAGGACTGGTGAGTGCCCTCCTGAAGCCATCCGGAACGGGATCCGTTCTTAATTCTACAATAGAGTCATCCTTTAAACTCATGGCGTTGGTTATCTTCATATTCTCGTTTTTCCCAGCAATAGTCATGTTATAAGTTAACAAGAATATAGCACCGACTGTCAGAACCAGAAACATTAAACGAAAGCAGTGTTTCTTTTTGTCCATTTCCTCTCCTTTTTTGTTTACTAATTGCTTTTAAATTTTAGGGTTTGATCATTGATCTCTAATTGAATTTTCCCTTGTAAACCTACCTCCTTTCGAAACTCAACTAATTTATATATATAATTATCCTTTTGCCACACCAACGGGAATCATTTTCGCAATTTTTTTTGATATCCCCGCGCCTACTACTACTTCGACTACATCGTTAATATCTTTATACGCATCTGACATTTCTTCGTGTAAGGTGCGCCAGCCTTTTGCTTTTACATAAATTCCTTTATCCTGAAGCTCCCGCACAATATCTCTTCCTCTCGAACTTTTGATGGCTTGTCTCCTGGACATCATCCTTCCCGCGCCATGACATGTGGATCCGAACGAATCGGTCATCGCTCTTTCTGTTCCAGCAAGCACGTAAGAAGCTGTTCCCATATCTCCCGGGATAATGACAGGTTGCCCAACGTCCGTATATTCTTTTGGAATGTCCGGATGGTGAGGTCCGAACGCTCTGGTAGCCCCTTTACGATGAATGAAAATCTCAATTTCATCCCCGTTAATTCTATGTGTTTCAAACTTACCAATATTATGAGCGACGTCATATACTAATCTCATATTCAACTTTGGCGATGCGGCACTGACCTTGAATATTTCCTCGAAAGTTTCTCTAACCCAATGGGTGATGCACTGCCTATTTGCCCACGCGTAATTGGCGGCTGAAGCCATAGCACCGAGATACAATTTACCTTCTTTCGAATCGAGTGGAGCGCAGGCAAGTTGCCTGTCAGGAACGGATATACCGTATTTAGCCATAACGGGCATCATTTTTTTTACTGAATCTTCGCAGACCTGGTAACCCAAGCCCCTTGACCCGGTGTGCACCATTACAGTTAATTGACCTTCGAAAAGCCCCATCGATTCCGCTGCTTTATTATCGAAAACTTTTTCGACTCTCTGTATCTCGAGAAAGTGGTTCCCCGCTCCAAGTGTGCCCAGCTGCTCCAAACCCCTAAACTTCGCCCTGTTGGAAAGCGCATCAGGATTCGCGCCAGACAACATACCTCCCTCTTCGCAATATTCGAGGTCATCTAACCAGCCATAACCATTATCAACAGCCCACTTCGCACCGTTGATCAATACCTTTGGGAGTTCCTTTTGTGATAGCTTAATCTTGCCTGTTGAACCGATACCGCACGGAATGTTCTTGAAGATCCCATCGATCAAATCTCCAATTTTATTCGCTATACTTTTGTATTTAATATCTGTTCGAATCAGCCTTACTCCGCAATTTATATCGGAACCGACTCCACCGGGAGACACCACTCCACCTGAAACCTTTATAGGAGCTACTCCCCCGATAGGAAGTCCATATCCCCAGTGAATATCCGGCATCGCCATAGAATACTTTACAATACCCGGTAAATGAGCAACGTTAGCAACCTGTTTGAACGCTTCATCCCTGATGATGTGGTTGAGTAACTTTTCATCAGCGAAAAGTAAACCCGGAACAAGCATTCCGGACTGAAACTTTTTAGGGATCACCCAATGATAATCGTCAATTTTCTCTAATAAATCTTTTATTTTATTTCCCATTATTTTTTTCTGGGGTTGATATATAGAATTTTTTCCTTGCGGTTTTACAAGATTTTCTTAAATATAATTTTATACAATAATGAGGCAAGAAAAAAATAAAGGAGGATAAAAAATGCAGGATATGGAATCCAAACAACAGGGTATTCGTTTGAACGTCGAATTACCAGACGATAAATCAGAAGGAACCTACGCGAACCTAGTAATAATTGCGTTCTCACCGTCAGAATTCATTCTTGATTTTGTTCGCGCAGTCCCAAGAACCCCAAAGGCGAAAGTACAGTCAAGGATCATAATGACCCCGCATAACGCTAAACTGCTTCTTCGAGCCCTGGATGACAACGTAAAGAAATTCGAGGAAAAAAACGGGGAGATCAAGGTTATGGGAGAAGGCGGAAAACCGATCGGTTTCGCCTCAGCCAGTGAATAAGATAATTCGAATTTAAAAACTGAAGGTGAGTAATGGAAACGAGTGAAATTCTCAGTAGAGAATTACCCGGTTATAAATTTGTGCTTGTAGCCAACCGGGAGCCTTATGTACATCTTAAGACCGGTAACGGCATAAAATGTACAATTCCTGCCGGCGGTTTGACTGTCGCGCTCGACCCAGTACTCCAGGCAAGCGGCGGAACCTGGGTTGGCTGGGGTTCCGGTAACGCGGATAAAGAAGTCGTCGACGAAAACGACAGGATAATGGTTCCCCCTGAAGACCCGAAGTACACGCTGAAGAGGGTTTGGCTGAGCGAAGAACAGGAACATGGATTCTACCTTGGGTTCGCTAACCAGGTTCTCTGGCCCCTATGCCACGTTGTGTTTACCAAGCCCGTCTTCAAACCCCAATACTGGAAAAAATACAAGGAAGTGAACAAGCTTTACGCTAAGGCGACCCTGGAAGAGATCGGCGATGAAAAGGTGTTTATATGGGTGCAGGACTACCACTTTCCGCTGCTTCCCAAACTCATCAGAGACGCCAGACCTAACGCGCTTATCACCCAATTCTGGCACATTCCATGGTCGCTGCCCGGCATCTTTAGAATATGCCCGTATAAAAAGGAGATACTCGAGGGTATGCTTGCAAACGACTTGCTCGGTTTTCATCTTCCTTCCTATTGCAATAATTTCCTGCGCACTATAGAGCGAGAACTGGAATCTAAGTGCGATTTCGACCAGATGACAGTTGATTACAAGGGTCAAAGGACCTGGGTAAAACCCTTCCCGATAAGCGTGGATTATGATCATATTAACGATTTCGCGATGAAAGATGAAGTTCTCGAGGAAACGAAGAAGCTCCGGGAGGATTATGGCTGCGATTACATTGCGGTGAGTGTTGACCGGTTGGATTATACTAAAGGAATACTTGAGAAGTTCTCCGCAATTGATTTTTTTATAACGAGATATCCGGAATACAAAAGCAATTTTGTGCTTATGCAGGCAGGTGCACCAAGCCGAACTGAAATTCCAGCTTACGCTAAGTTAAACAATATGATAGATGAAACAGTTAAGAAAATTAATGAAAAACATAGAGTAGGTAATTGGGTACCAATAGATTTTCAGAGAAAGAAACTTGATTATACCAGACTTCTCGGATACTACAGAACCGCAGACCTTTGTATTGTCTCTTCCCTGGAGGATGGGATGAACCTGGTAGCGAAAGAGGTGGTGAGTGCCCAGGTTGATGAAAAGGGCATTCTGCTTCTAAGTGAATTCTGCGGCGCTTACCATGAACTCGGTGAAAATTCAGTGTCGATAAATCCTTACGATGTCGAGAGATTTGCAGAAGCAATCAAAGCCTCGCTCGAAATGCCGCAGCATGAAAAAACCGGAAAGATGCGGAATCTAAGGCGGCAGGTGAGAGAGAACAATATATACAAGTGGGTTAACAACTTCTTCATCGAAGCAGGCAAACTTATTCGACAAAGTGAATAACGAATGAAGATTGCCGAATTAAGATTTTAGAAGTGAACGCAAAACGTAGCCGCGGGTTATTTACCCTGCGGTCGAAAATATTAAAAGCAAACTTGAGTTCACCGTAGAATCTCAGGGAAAAAAAAGAATAAATGTATTTGGTTTACCTGGTTTCCGTACTCCCTACTTCATTAAAGCTACGTGGGACAGGCTGGCTTCTCCCCTATATTATAATCATTGCGTCACCGTAAGAGTAGAACCTGAATCCATTTTTCAACGCATAATTATATGCTGCCATTATCTTTTCTCTTCCGGCAAATGCCGACACGAGAAGTATCAGCGAAGAACCCGGGAGATGAAAATTTGTAATGAGAACATCTACAACTTTATACTCGAATGAAGGGTAAATGTAGAGTTGGGTCCACCCTGAGGATGCTTTTATCGGCATACCCCCCTTTCCCGCGGTTTCGAGTACTCTTACAGATGTAGTTCCCACTGCTATCACGCGACCCCCTGTGCGTTTGGTATGGTTCACAATTTCCGCTGTCTCTTCGGATAATACATAATACTCTTTCTCGATCTCGTGTTTTCTGATATCATCTGTTTGCACCTTTTGGAAAGTCCCCCATCCCACATGGAGTGTTACATTAGCCACACTTACTTCCCGCTTTTTTATTTCATGGAGCAGTTCATTCGAAAAGTGGAAACCGGCGGTGGGCGCGGCAACCGCACCTATCTCCTCAGCGTACACGGTTTGGTACCGTTTCTTATCCAGCTCCTCCGGCTGCCTTTTAATATATGGCGGGAGCGGTATCTCCCCTAATTCCTCTATCAATTTCCAGAAATCTCCTTTGTAGTAAAACCTAACCATTCTGCTTCCATCCCTGGAATATCCCTTCATTTCCGCTTCGAGCACTCCATTACTTATAATCACCCTCGTACCCGGGGGTAACCTCCTTCCCGGTCTTGTGAGAGCGCTCCACTGTGTCTCTGTCTCACGGTGCAAAAGAAAAATCTCGACCTTTCCACCCGTTTCTTTGTGACCGTGAAGCCTCGCCGGAAAAACCTTTGTATTATTCAAAACAATTGTATCGCCCGGAAGTAAATATTCGATTATTTTATAGAATTTCTTTTCAATGAATTTATCCGAATCGCGCTTAACTACCAGCAACTTCGATTCCTCACGGATTTCGGAGGGATAATAAGCAATCCGATCCTGTGGAATATCATACGTATAATCATCGAGTCTGAATGTTGGTTTATCAGTCACTTACATCACTCCATTTTTTCCAATTTACCAGATAAACTTAATTTTATTCATCCTATACAAGGATGTTTTGATTTAATGATTTTTATTTCTACAAATATTAACCATCTACAATGGTCTGGTTTCTACGAAATCCTACCTAATTATTTACTTAGTATTTCCTTTTTGTGGTATTTAGTGTTTTAGTGTTTTGGTGGCAATCTTCCTGTTTTTTACGTAAAATACTAAAAAAAGTTTGTTGCTCTAATATAACACAATTTATCAATGAAAGAATATAAAGAATAATACAATAGTATCAAGGTTAATATTGACTTTTATCTTAAGTAAATATAGTTTGTACTAATTATGGATTGGAAGACTGTAAAATGAAACTTAAACTACATTTTTATCCTGAAGACATCCTTCTTGATCTTGAAGGTCTCAATTACGAGATAGCCTCTCTCCCTGAGTATGAAACATCTCCCCAGGATAAAATAATAAAAGAAGCTATCAAGCATTCTGACATCGATCTTGCTGAGTTTTTGAGTGGTTCAAAAAAACCCGTTTTCATTGTGAATGACCGCCATCGACCTACTCCGACAGCGAAGATACTTTCTGTAATTCAGGACATGATACCTGTTGATTCGGAATTTATTGTTGCTGTTGGTACTCATCCAGCTCCGGGTGAAAATGAGCAAAGGGAAATATTCGGTGAACTCTATGATAGATATAAAGATAGAATTACAGTTCATGACGCGTATGATGAAAATAAACTTGTTAAAATCCTTGAATCCAGGTTTGGTTTCGATTTAGTTATCAATAAAAGGGTTGCAGATGCAAGCCACATTGTAGCTATTAATTCCACTGAACCCCATTATTTTGCAGGTTGGTCAGGAGGCAGAAAATCATTTCTACCAGGTGTCTCAAGCTACGATACCATTACAGAAAACCACAAGTTTTCACTTTCTCCTGATTCACAATTATTAAAATTAAACGGTAACCCGGTACATGATAACATGCAGGAGCTTGCTGATTACATTAACAAAACTAAGCATGTATTTTCATTTCAAGTAGTTACGAATATTCAAGGCGAGATATTCAAGGTTTTTGCAGGTTCTCTTGAGAATACATTCCATAGGGCTGTCAGGGAGGCGCAAATCCTTTATACTACGCCTGTAGATGAAAAAGCTGACATCGTAATTTCGGTTTCTTTATCCCCCCAGGATGAGCAGATAGCGAGGTCGTTCAAAGCGCTTGATTCTGGCGCTTTAGGGTTGAAAGATGATGGAATTTTGGTTTTAGTATGCAGTGCTCATAAAGGCATAGGCAACAATGAGTTATATGCTGATATTTCAAAGTTTACTTCACCTGTGACTTGCCTTGAAGCAATAAACATTAACTCCATGAATAATTATAAGTTAGGGCTTCAAAGAATACACAGATTAGCAAGTTGGGGGTTGAACGATCGACTCTGGATAGTAACGAACTGTGACCATGAAGAAGCTGCAAAACTCTTCTTTCACCCTTTTGACGATTTGAATAATGCGTTAGATAAAGCATTATCTATTAAGGGTAAAGAAGCGAGAATTCTTGTATTACCTCAAGGAAATCTAACATTTCCTTTATATAATAAAGGATAAGCGAATGCGAATTCTAATTATACTTATACTACTGTTTACGGTCATACCTGTTTTAGAACTCTGGCTGCTTATCAGGATAGGAACGCTTATCGGTGCGGAAATCACCATCGGTATTGTACTTGTGACTGGTATAATAGGTGGAGTACTGGTAAAACAACAGGGGCTGAGTATAATAAGTAAGATAAAATCACAGTTAAGTTCTGGAGAATTTCCAGGTGATGCCATACTTGAGGGAGTAATTTTACTTGCTGGTGGATTATTACTCATAACACCTGGATTTTTAACAGACTTAACTGGTTTCCTTATAGTTATTCCTTATACAAGAAAAATATTTGTAAATATTCTAAAGAGATTTTTA